>SACH01000280.1 GCA_009928645.1 Gammaproteobacteria bacterium
CGGGCCTTGGTGAGCATGTCCGCGCCGGAGACCGGGGCGCCGACCAGGGCCAGGACCGGATCATCCGGGGCCAGTAGGCGCAACTGGTCTTCCAGGGCGTCGTACTCGGCGTCGCTCATGATCGGTTCGCCGCTGTAGTAATAGGCGTGCTTGGCCTTGAGGATCAGGTTGCGCAGGGCGTCCAGATGGGGGTCGGGCATGGTCGGGTCTCCATGGGCGTGGGGTGAGCGTACCGGGGCGCGTGGGGCATGATCCCACCCGGGGCCAAGCCAGGGGAGGTCACTCTGGCAGGGGACCGGGCCGCGGTTCCTCCCGGGGGGAGCGCCTGGGGTACGGGGGACAGGATAGCCCCGGGGTGCGACCAAATGGGTCGCAGGGGAGGCGTGTCGCGCCCCGTTCCTCGCATGTTCTCGCGACCCGTGCTATCGCACCCTGCCCGTATCCTGGCGCTTCCTTCACCCCCTGGAGTGCGCCCCATGCCCTTGCGACCTGAGCAACTGTCTTCCCCGTACCCTGCCGGTGCGGTCACGCCAGCCCCGGACGAGTGGCTGACCCCGGCGGACTTGCTGGCGCTGCTGGGGCCCAGGTCACCCGCGCCCCGGCGTCCCTGGGGTGATCCGGCCCCGGCCAGCGCCCCCGCGCCTGACTGCCTATCCCCACCCAGCACCCGCCCCGTCGGTGCGCAGGAGTAAGCCCATGACCCGACTCGGGACCCTCGTTCAGGAAGCCCTCGCGCAACTGGCATGGGCGGGCGAGCTGACCGACGACGAAGCGGCGGGCACCAGCCAACTCCAGACCCTGATCACCCTCGACGACCAGCCCTGCTCGCTCTATATCGACACCCGTGAGGAGACGGATTTCATCGGGGTCTGCTTCTATCCGCCCTTTCGCGCCAAGGCCGCTGCCTACCCCGAAACGTGCCTGCTGATCAATGCCATCAACAGTCGCACCCGCCATGGCCACCTGGAGGTTCTACCGCACAACGGGCGCCTGCGCCTGGTGGTCAGCGCCGAGGTCGGGGGGGCCAACCCCACCGGGCTCTTCGTGGCGCATCTGACGCGCTACGGGCGGATGGCTTCTTTACCTGGATGGGGGAGCTGGCCCCGGTGGCGGTCAGCGGCCGCCCGGCGGCCGCAGTCCTTGCCGAGAGGACCACCCCGATGACCGAGGCAGACCCGGCAGCGGAAGGGGTTGAGGGGCAACCCCTGCGCCGGTGGATAATCTCAATGCCGCTCGCATCCCCCACTGATGCGGAGGGGGGGTGCTACCCTCCCGCCTGTGTCTTGCACGCGGATCCATGCCGGGCCCCATTCCTCATGGGGCCCGTCCGTTGACGACCGTCATCTCTTTCCCTGGTTTCCCCAGCGGTCCCCAGGAACCCAGTCTCAAGACGGACCTGATCCGTGAGCTGGGGCATCACGTGGCCCTGGTCGCCACCAATGGCGACTAACGGCCCTGCGGCTATCCCGTGGCCTTGGGTCGTCTGGGTCTGGACCCCACCACCCCGCAGGTGTTGATGGGGAACTCTCTGGGGGGCTTCCGGGCGCGGCCATTGGGCCAGGAACCCGGCCGGCCCTGGATCGCCCTGAACCCGGCGATTCAACCCTCCCAGCCTCAGCGCCGGCACCTCGGCACCACGACCGCTTCGACACGGGGAGGGCCTTCACCTGGACAACCGCAGATTGCGCGGCGTATGAGGCGGAGGATGACGAGGTGCTCGATTATCGGGTGGCCCGGGACGCGGGTGGTACTCCTGTCCCGTGGGGGGCATCAACTGCACCCTACGGAGGATTATCTGGCGGCAGTGGGAATCTTTCTGTCATTGGTCGCTGAGGGACCCTCACCGCTAACGCTGACGGATGCCCTGGCTAACCATCTGAGTGGCGGATGACACAACAGTACCGGTCGCCCCCCAGCCACAAAATCCCCTTACAATCACCCCATGCCCCACGACGACGACGCTGGTTACAAACTCCTGTTCTCCGCCCCCGAGGTGGTGCGGGATCTGGTGCTGGGCTTCATCCCTGATGACTGGCTGCACGGGCTGGATTACACCACCCTGGAGAAGGTCCCCGCCAGCTATGTCGCGGATGACCTGCGCCAGCGCCGTGACGACGTGGTCTGGCGGGTCAGGACCGGCGAGGACTGGCTCTACCTCTACATCCTCATCGAGTTCCAGAGCACCGTCGATCCCTTCATGGCGGTGCGGATGCTGGTCTACGTCGGCCTGCTCTATCAGGATCTGATCCGCCGCGAGGAGGTCAAACCGGGACGCCCGCTGCCGCCGGTGCTGCCCATCGTCCTCTACAACGGGGACCCGGCCTGAACGGGGACCCGGCCTGGACCGCGCCGGTAGACCTGGCGACGCTGCTGCCCCAGGTACCCGGCCTGGTGGCCGACTACCTGCCGCGGCTCAAGTACCTGCTCATCGACGAGAATGACTACCCGGAGGAGGAACTGGCGGCGATGCGCAACCTGGTCGCCGCCGTCATCCGCTTCGAGCATCCGGGCGAGGACCGGGATCTGCTGCGGCTGATCGATCTGCTCACCGACTGGCTGGCGAGCCAGCCGGAACTCAAACGCATCTTCGCCCTCTGGATTCGGGCCCTGCGCGCCGACGCAGCAAGAACACCCTCATCATCCCCGAGATTCGTGGTCTGGAGGAACTGAAAATGACCCTGGCGGAAAAATTTGATCAGTGGGCCAAGGAGTACAAGCAGGAAGGCCAGCAGGAAGGCAGGAAAGAAGGCAAAAAGGAAGGCGAGGCGCTGGTTCTCCAACGACTCTTATCCCGGCGCTTTGGTCCCTTGCCGCCCGAGGTGCTGGCCCGCATTGCCTCGGCCTCCGAGGAGGACATCAATCAATCGGTTGATCGGATCCTGGATGCGGATTGCCTTGAAGAGGTCTTCCGCCCCTGAGCCAGCCCTTCCAACCCGCGCCAGGAAGGGTGAGTCCGCCGGTTCGTCCTCGATGCGCTGCCCCGGGGTGATGGGGCAGACCCGCAGCACCTCGACCACGTAGCCGCGCCCGCGCCCGGATGATGATTTGCCGCTGCCATCATCGTCCTGGCTGCTGGCGATCGCCCGGTCGAGGTTGAAGCCCGCGGCCACGCGCCCGGCACATGATCGATCTGCTCACCGACTGGCTGGCGGGCCAGCCGGAGCTCAAACGCATCTTCGCCCTCTGGATTCGGGCCCTGCTGCGCCGACGCAGCAAGAACACCCTCATCATCCCCGAGATTCGTGGCCTGGAGGAACTGAAAATGACCCTGGCGGAAAAATTT
>SACH01000281.1 GCA_009928645.1 Gammaproteobacteria bacterium
CTTGAGACCAGCGTCCCGGCACAGGCGTAGGGCCTGGAGGGAGGCAGCGAAGGCGCCCTGACGCCGGCGGAAGACGTCATGGGTCGCGGCCAGGCCGTCCAGGCTGATGCCCAGGTAGTCGAAGCCCACCGCCGCGATGGGCGCCACCAGGGCCTCATCGATGAGGGTGCCATTGGTGGACAGGGCCAGATAGAAACCCAGGGACTTGGCGTGATGGGCCAGCTCGAAGATATCCGGCCGCATCAACGGCTCGCCGCCGGACAGGATCAAGACCGGCACCCCGTAGGCGCGCAGGTCGGCCATGACGGCCTTGACCTCTTCGGTGGTCAGTTCCCCGGCGAAGTCTTTGTCCGCGGAGGTGGAATAGCAATGGGCGCAGGTCAGGTTGCAGCGGCGGATCAGGTTCCAGATCACCACGGGCCCGCTGGGCCTTTCCGGCGCGGCGACGGCCACCCTGGCCAGGCGGTCCGGGTTGGCGAGGAGCTGAAGGTAACGGCTCAGACGGAACATCGAGGTCGGTCCTGGGGGCTGGAGGGATAACGGGGGCTAAAGAAATCAAGGGAGCTGTGAGTGCCGATGAAGAAACCGGCCTCTTTCCCAAGGACTTTTGCTGGCTATCTCACTGTCGATCAGGAACTTCAGCTTCCACATGAAGGCTTCTCTCATGACCTCTCAGGGGAGATGCCGGCGAAGCGCAGCCCGGTCTTTTTCAGCACCGCCTGGCTGAAGAGGATGTCGTGACCCCGGCAATGACCGGCGACCAGGGCCGCGACCCGGGCCGCGGCGGCGCGCACCTCGTCCCGGTCCCGCCCGTGAAGCATGGCGAAGAGGTTGTACGGCCAGAGGGGGAGGCGGCGCGGACGGCGGTAACAATGGCTGACGCCCGCGAGGGCGGCGATGGCGGCCCCCAGGCGATCGACGGCCTCATCCTCGATATCCCAGACGGTCATGCCGTTACCCCGCAGCCCCAGGCGATAGTGATTGGGCACCGCACCGATGCGCCGGATGGCCCCCCGCTCCAGCATGGCGGCCAGCCCGCGCCGAACCCGGGCGGAGGACACCCCAAGCTCCCAGGCGATGGCGGCGTAGGGTCTCGCCACCAGGGGCAGGCCGCCCTGGGTGGCCGTCACCAGGGCAGATTCCAGCTCATCCGGGATGACGGCCGGGGCCAGGATTTTCTCAACCGCTGCCGTCGTCTCCCTCGCCATCAGGGTCCTCGGCTCTCCCACCACCGATCTCCTATCCCCCGCCACCAAGCGCTCCTCCCCCACGTCCAGGCCCGCCTCACTCACCCCTGCACTCCCCTGATTCACGACCGAACTCGTCTCCCCCACCAGCGGGCTTGTTTCTTCCGACCCCGGTATTCCTTCCTCCGGAGCCAGTCTCACCCACTCACCAGGGTTATGGGTCCGCTCCCAGCGGCGCATCCTCAAACCGCCCTCCTCGTCGAGGTGCAGCCAGAAGCCCAGGTGGTATTCCGCCAGCTTGGGGAAATCCAGCACCTCCAGTCCCGTCAGGTCCCGGATCTGCCCCAGGACCTCCCGCAGGCCCTGCTCACTGGGGGTGGCGAGCACGAACCACATGTTGAGGGCATGGTCGCGGCGATAGTTGTGGGCGACCTCCGGGAGCGCGGCAAGCTGGGCGGCCACCCGGTCGAAATCGGCCTCCGGCACGGCCATGGCCGCCAGGGTGAAGCGCCCGCCAAGGCGTTCGGCGTCGAACAGGGGGCCGAAACGGCTGAGGACCCCGCTGGCCAGCAGGCCGCGGAGGGTCGCGATGAGGGTCGCCTCGTCGGTACCCAGTTCCCCGGCGACCGCCACGAAGGGGCGCTCCACCAGGGGGAAACCACCCTGATAGTGGTTGATGAAGCGCCGTTCCAGGTCACTTAGCGGGACGGGTGCGGTGGGATTGGCCTTGTTGTGGGCCGGGGCAGTGGGGCTGGCTTCGCGCTGAACGCGGGTGGTGGGGCTGGCTTCGCGCGGGGCCGTGGCGGTGGAGCTGGCTTCGCGCGGAGCCCGGGCGGTGGGGCTGGGATCACACGGGGCCATGGCGTTGGAACTGGCTTCGTGCTGAGCTGGGGCGGTGGAACTAACTTCGCCCCGCTCCTGGCACCCGGCGCCTTCAGTCCTGATCCGGGCATTCATGCGGGTAACTCACGGCCGAGGGTCAAAGACCAGGCAGGAAAGGACACCGCGGGTGCTTGCGGATTGATCGCTGGCTTGGCACCCGGCAAGGGCTCCAGGGTAGCCAGGGGGTTTGGCCTGAAGATCTTCACGACCTTGGACTTGGACTTGGACTTAACCTTGAACTTGGGACTGGGGATAGGGCTGGGCCTGAGGGGCGGCGTCCGGTCCTTGCCATGATCTTCTCCACCCGACGGCCCCTCCCCCGCAAGCTCAGGCTGCCACCCCGGCGTGAGATCGACCCGTGCACTCGGGTCGTCGACGGCGACGGCGACGGCGGCGGCAACGGCGACGGCACTGGTGGATGCGGATGCGGCTACAGATGCGGCCGAGGCCGGGGAGCGATAGAAGGCGCCCCGTTGCTTGAAGCGCTGGCCGCTGAAGAGCACCTCGTTGGCCAGGGGACCCCATTCCGCCTCCAGATCGGCCTTGAGTCGCGCCACCTGGGTCAGGACCGCCGCGCGATCGCGTCCGTGGATCATGGTGAAGAGGTTATAGGGCCACGCCGGCGGGCGCCGCGGCCGGCGATAGCAGAGGGTGACGAAGGGCAGCGCGCCGATGCGCCGGCCCAGGGCATCCACCCGCGCGTCGGGCAGATCCCACACCACCATGGCGTTGGCGCCGTAGCCCAACTCCTGATGGCGGACCACCACCCCCAGGCGCTTGATGGCACCCTGGGCCTGGAGGGCGCGGATACGTTCGATCACCGCCTCCTCGGTCCAGCCCAGTTCGGCGGCGATGGCGGCGAAGGGCCGCTCCACCAGGGGCAGCCCCCCCTGGATGGCACGGATCAGGGCCGAGTCCCCGGTGAAAGGCTTCAGGTCCATTGCAGTGGAAACCCCAGGTCGATGTGATATTCCGCCAGCATGGGCAGATCCAGCACCGGCAGGCCGGCGCGCCGCCCGATCTCGTCGCGCACCCGCTCCAGGCTGGCCTGATCCGGCGCGGTCAGGACGAACCAGAGATTGAAGGGGTGCTCCCGCTCGTAGTTGTGATTGACCTCCGGATAGGCGCTGACCAGGGCCGCCACTTCCGTCAGGCGCTCCGGCGGGACCGCCATGGCGGCCAGGGTGCTGGCCCCCACCTGCCTGGGCCGGAA
>SACH01000282.1 GCA_009928645.1 Gammaproteobacteria bacterium
ACGCAGCACCTGGGCCTGGATGGTGACATCCAGGGCCGTGGTCGGCTCGTCGGCGATCAGCAGCTCGGGATCACCAGCGAGGGCCATGGCGATCATCACCCGCTGCTTCATGCCGCCGGAGAGTTGATGGGGATACTCCCGCAGCCGCCGCTCCGGGTCCGGAATGCCAACGGCATTCAGCAGTGCCAGGACCCGGCCAGTGACCTCCTGACGGCGGCGGCCAGGCCCGGCATGGGCCGTCACCGCCTCGGCAATCTGTTGGCCAACCCGCAGGACCGGGTTGAGGGAGGTCTGGGGTTCCTGGAAGATCATCCCCATGCGCCCCCCGCGGACCCGGCGCATCGCCTGCTCCGGCAGACCCAGCAGCTCGGTCGCGCCCAGCCAGACGCGGCCGGCCACGATACGGCCCCCGGGTGGCAGCAGCCGCATCAGGGACAAGGCGGTCATGGACTTGCCACACCCTGACTCACCCAGCAGGGCGAAGGTCTCGCCCCGCCGCAGTTCCAGGTCCAGACCGTCCACTACCCGCAGGGGGTGCGCTGGGGCGCCGAAATGCGTTTGCAGCCCGCTGACCCGGAGCAAGGGGGCGGATACCTCGGTGGCGGCAGGGGTGCCGGGGCCCGCCGTTTCCGCCTGTAAATTCCCTCCCGACAAGGATGATCCGGACATATAATCTCGATGTTTTCCCATTCAGCGCTCCCTTGGGGCGATTTTCAGACAATCCTCAGCCAGGAGACATCACTTGGATATCACCCACAGCCAGCACGGTTCCATCCGGATCATCGCGCTCAAGGGACGGATGGATGCGGTCACCGCCCCCCTCTTCGATAAGGCATTCGCCGAGGCCGCGACCCCGGACGCCGCCGACTTCGTCATTCAGCTCGATGGCCTGGAGTACATCAGCAGCGCCGGTCTGCGCAGCATCCTGATGGTGGCCAAGCAGGTCAAGGCCAAGAATGGCCGTCTGATCCTCACCGGCCTGACCGATGAGGTGCGCGAGGTCTTCCACCTCTCAGGATTCCATACCATCCTGCGCATTTGCGATACCAAGGAAGCCGCCCTCGCCGAGCTTGCCTGACGCCTTACCCAGCCTGGCTCCGACCCCGGATACCGGGTCCTGCCCGACTGGCCCGGCAGTCCGTGGGCTGAGCTTCTCGTCCTTGTCCTCCCCGGCGGCCGGGCTCTTGACCCGAGTGAGCGCTTCAGCCACGTTCGCGTCTGGATCGTATCCGAGCCGCGGAGCTCACGGACGGCCTTGGCCAGATGGCGAGACTTGGAAATTACCAGTCATCGCTTGGCGTTAGCCACCCGCTAGGTCCACTCGCCCAACCCCGCCGATCCCAGGGTAACCAGCATGATCCGGGTCGAACATCTCTCCAAGCGCTTCGGCAACCTGGAAGTCCTGAAAGACATCAACGCCGAGATCGCCCAGGGTGAGGTCATCTCCATCATCGGGCCCTCAGGCACCGGCAAAAGCACCTTCCTCCGCTGCCTCAACCTGCTGGATCAGCCCAGCGGCGGTCGCATCGAGATCGACGGCCAGGACATCCTGGCACCCAAGGCTAATGTCCCCGCCCTGCGACGACGGATGGGCATGGTCTTCCAGTCCTTCAACCTCTTTGCCCACCTCACGGTCCTGGAAAACCTCACCATCGGCCCGGTGCGCCTGCTTGCCAAACCTCCGGGAGAGGCCATGACCAAGGGCCTGGAACTACTGCGCATGGTCGGCCTGGCAGAGAAGGCTCACAGCTTCCCCGACGAGCTTTCGGGTGGCCAGAAGCAACGCGTCGCCATCGCCCGCTGTCTGTCCATGGATCCGGAGATCATCCTCTTCGATGAGCCCACCTCGGCCCTGGACCCGACCATGGTCAGCGAGGTGCTGGCCGTCATCCGCCGCCTGGCCCGGCAGGGCATGACCATGGCCATCGTTACCCACGAGATGGAATTCGCCCGCGACGTCTCCACCCGGGTCTTCTACATGGACGAGGGGTTGATCTATGAGGAGGGACCCCCGGAGCAGATCTTTGACCACCCCCAGCGCCAACGCACCCGAGACTTCATCGGCAAGGTCCGCAGCCTGAGCTACCAGGTCACCAGCGCCGACTACGACCTCTATGCCTTGGTGGGTAAGATCGAGGGCTTCTGCGAGAAGCACCTGATCCCGCCCCGCCCCGCCCATGGCGCCCAACTGCTGGCGGAAGAGGCCCTTGGCATACTCCTCTCCCACCCCGGTCCCCACGACATCCATCTAACCCTGGCCTACTCCGAAAAGCAGCGCCATCTGGAACTGCGCCTGGATAGCCGCGGTCCCCCCGGTAACCCCCTGGAAACCGCCGACCTACCCGATGACCTGGCCCTGGCTATCATCCGCAACTATACCGAGGACATCGGCTACGAGCGGGTTGGCGAACGCAATTGCCTGCGCCTGCGGGTCAAGTAGCCAGCAACCCGCCCTTAGGCTCTTAGCCTGATCGCCAATTTATCTACGGGTCGCCTCGCCGTGCACTCACGCTGAGAACGACATGACCAGGGAGGCCCGCTTGGTCTTGGACCAGGAAAGGGCCATCGCCTCATCAGCCCTCGCAGACTGCCCTTTGCCCTCGGCCTATCAGCTACAGGGAGTGCTGGCCTTGCCCGCCGCAACCACGGGGGTCAGGCGCCCCCGATCCGACGCGAATGGCTCCTGGCCTGTGCACCCCTGGGCAAGGGCGGCAAGGACCTCACGGGCCCAGTCCGGGAGCTCGGGATGGAGCCGGTAGTGGATCCAGAGCCCGGCGCGGCGATCGATAAGGATGCCCGTCTCCCGCAGGACGGCCAGATGCCGGGAGATCTTGGGCTGTGGCAGGCCCAGGGCCTGGGTGAGCTCGCAGACACAGCGCTCCTCGCCGAGGGGGAGGAGCATGAGGATGCGCAACCGGGTGGAATCGGCCATGGCGCGCGTCAGATTTTCCGGTTGCAGATGCATAGTCCAGGCCTGGCTGAGGGCGGATAAGGAGGAACATTAGCGTCAGCGCGAATTGTGCCACGGGGCCCCAGGGAGCGTTGCGCCGCCGTCAGGCACGACGGCGGCATCAAAGGCACGGCATCTGTGGGGCTGACCGCCGCATCAGCGCCGGCGGACAGCCGGCGCCGTCGCGCTCACCACCGCGCGGGGATTAGCGCCCCGTCAGCATCATGTTCATCATCAGCTTGTTGAGCCGGCCGACGAAGGCCGCCGGGTCGTCAAGCTGGCCGCCCTCCGCCAGTTGCGCCTGATCGAACAGGATC
>SACH01000283.1 GCA_009928645.1 Gammaproteobacteria bacterium
CCCACCGTCTGCCGTTACTATCCCGTCGCCCTGCTCAACCGGCGGATCGCGGGTGAAGCGGATACCCATCAGGAGTACTCCCTGGTCCGCGAGGACCACTGCAAGGGGCACCTGGAGGATCGGCTGATCAGTATCGGTGACTACCGCCAGGAGCAAGGCTGTGACCTCCACGATGAGCACAACCGCGAGTGGTACCAACTCATCCTCAAGAAGCGCTCGGCCGGGCCGACCGTGGGTCGTCCGCCCCAGACCAGCCTCAACGTCTTCTTCCTGGCGTCCTATGACCTGGACACCTTCCGCCGCTTTGTGCTGAGTGACAAATTCAAGGACACCTATGACCTGCCGGCGGACTTCTATGCCGGGGTCCAGGCCGATGACCTAGCCTTGCTCAAGTTCGGTTACCGTTTCCTGCGCCAGGTGCTCTTTGCCGAATTCACTATCCCCGAGCAGCCCGGCGCCTGGGACAGGCGCGTTGCCCAGCGCCAAGAGGTCTGGGACCTGCGCCGCCAGGCCGAGATCGCCCGCCGCCAGCAGGCCGAGGACGAGAAATACCAGGGCGAGCTCTGATCCCCGCCGTCGCGGGTTCCCAACGGCGGCCGCCGGCGTCACTTGGCCAAGCTTTCCGCCTCCCTGATCCTGGTCGGCGGCACCACCCTGCTGTCGCGCCTCCTCGGCTTTGGCCGTGATCTGCTGATCGCGCGCCTCTTCGGGGCGAGTGCGGGCACGGATGCCTTCTTCGTCGCCTTCAAGATCCCCAATCTGTTTCGCCGTCTCTTTGGCGAGGGCGCCTTCGCCGCTGCCCTGGTGCCGGTGCTGCACCAGGCCGAGCACCAGGGTGGCCAGGCGGAACTGCGGCGCCTCCTGGGCAGCCTGAGCGGCGTGCTGGGCGCAGGGGTGGTGGTGGCCACCCTGATGGGTCTCCTGGCCGCGCCGGTCCTGATTCTGGTCTTTGCCCCCGGTTTTGCCGCTCAGCCGGATCAGCAGGACCTGGCGGCGGAGCTGGTGCGGCTGACCTTGCCCTACCTGGCCTTTATCGTCCTCGCGGCCCTGGCGGGGGCGGTACTCAACCTCAAGGAGCGTTTCGGGGTTCCCGCCTTCACCCCCGTGCTGCTTAATCTGGCGATCATCGGCTGCGCGCTGTGGCTAGCGCCGCGGCTGTCAGAGCCCATCCTCGCCCTGGGCTGGGGGGTCCTCTTGGGCGGCTTAGCCCAATTGACCTGGCAGGTGCCCTTCATCGCCCGGCTGGGCTTGCTGACGCGCCCACGCTGGGAACGGCGCCATCCTGGCACCCGCCAGGTGTTACGCCGGCTGGCCCCCGTGCTCTTCGGGGTCTCGGTGACGCAGATCAACCTGCTCCTCGACACCTTTCTGGCCTCCTTCCTCACGACCGGCAGCATCTCCTGGCTGTACTACTCCGATCGGCTGGTGGAGTTCCCCCTAGGCATTCTGGGTGCCGCCTTGGGGACGGTGATTCTCCCACGGCTGGCCCGGCTGGGGCGGGGTAGCCCCTGGCAGGCCGCTGACAGAGCCGCTACAGGTACCCGTGCAGAGACCGATGCAGGTTCCGATGCCAGCGCCGGTGCCAGGACCAATGCCAGTACCTGTGGCGGCGACGCTGCCCTTGCGGATTCCGATGTCCGTGCCGGTGCCGAGGTCAGTGCCGGTCCCGGTTTCGATGCCAGTGAGCCTGTCGCAGCAGCTGGCGAACGTCGGTCCTGGGGAGGGGACCCGGCAGCCGCCCATCCTCGCGACAGGGAGGGTCACCTGGTTGCCCCGTCGGGGCTGGCATCCGCTTCGCCCTTTTCCCACACCCTCGACTGGGCCCTGCGCTGGGTCCTCCTGCTGGGCCTGCCCGCGTCCCTGGGCCTGGCGCTGCTGGCGGAGCCCCTGGTCGCCACCCTGTTCCTGTCGTCGGAGTTCGGCCCGGCGGATGTCCGGATGACGGCCCTGAGCCTCGCAGCCTATGCCGCTGGCCTGACTGCCTTCATGGCGGTCAAGGTCCTGGCCCCCGGTTACTATGCCCGCCAGGACGTCCGCTCCCCCGCGCGTATCGGCCTCATTGCCCTGGGGGTCAACCTGGGACTGAGCCTGGTCCTGATGGCGCCCTGGGGGCACGCCGGCCTGGCTCTGGCCACCAGCCTCGCGGGGCTGGTCAATGCCGGTCTCCTGCTCGGGGGGCTGTGGCGGGCTGGAATCTACCAGCCGGGCCGTGACTGGCCGCGCCTGCTGGTCCAGGGTGCGGTGGCCTCAGGGATACTGGCAGCGCTGCTGAGTTGGGGTCCCGAAAACGTGACGCCGTGGCTGGTCGCCCCGGTCAGTACCCGGCTGGGTGGGCTGATGGCCTGGATACTGGCGGGTGCCCTGGTCTATCTGGTCGCCCTCCTCGTGCTAGGGGTGCGGTGGCGGCATCTGGTGGCGCCCGGGGACTCAGTCGCTGATGCGGGAGGTCCCCGCTGATGTGCCAGGCTCACCTGCTATCCGTCGTGATTGACGCGGCGCAACCCGCTGCCTCTTAGCGCTCGTCGGCTGTCTCATGGCACTCGTCGCGCTGACGAATCATAGACTTCCAGGTCGCTGGCCGCTGTCTGGTGTCGGCGGATCAAGAACGGAGCGGTGTTGATCTGGCCGCGGATGGCCTTCCGCCTAGGCTACTCAGCCAGGCTATAATCCGCCCCTTGCCGCCTCCAGCCAATCAGTCACCCTCAAGTCATGCACGTCATTCGCGGGCTCCACAATCTCCGGCCCAGACACCGGGGGTGCGTCGCCACCATCGGCAATTTCGATGGCGTGCACCTGGGACACCGCGCGGTCTTTCAGCGGCTCCTGGCGAAAGGTCGGGAGTTGGGGCTGCCGTCGACGGTGATCACCTTCGAGCCCCAAGCCATGGAGTATTTCGCCCCCCAGGCCGCCCCGGCCCGGCTCACGCGCCTGCGGGAGAAGCTGGCGGCCTTCAAGGCCTGCGGCATGGAGCAGGTCGTGCTACTGGAATTCGGCCCCCGGCTGGCGCGGATGGAGGCCGAGGCCTTTGTCAACGAGTTGCTGGTGGCGGGCCTCGCCGCCCGCCATCTCCTGGTTGGTGATGACTTTCGCTTTGGCCGTGGTCGCCAGGGTGATTTCAATCTGTTGCGGCGGATGGGGGGCGCGCATGGTTTCGCCGTCGAGGATCTGCATACCATCACCCATGGCACGGAGCGGGTAAGCAGTACCCGCATTCGTGAGACCCTGGCGCGGGGTGAGCTGGATCTGGCCCGCCACCTGTTGGG
>SACH01000284.1 GCA_009928645.1 Gammaproteobacteria bacterium
GGGATGATCAGGATCAGAGGTCATCATGAGCGGGCAACCAGCGAGTTAGTCTGAGGTCCTGTGAACATATAACGGTATCGTTGTTCTCGTAAATCACCTTAGACCCCAGATCAAACATCTACCACGCAGCGCGCGACCCAGTGGCCGTCATTTTCCTGGCGCACGGCGAGGGCGGTGTAGGTGGCCCCTTTGATCTCCACCGCGGGCTGGTGACGTTCGGGGGCGATGGGCTCGCCCCAGACCTCGGCGCGAAGGACGGCCCCTTCGATCTCGACGTGGAAGCGTGAGAAGAGCATATGGCGGACGGACATCTCGTAGACGAGGGCATTGAGCCAGTCCACGAACAGCAGTTCAAGGTCCGCTTCCTCGCACTGGATGGGAATGGCCTGAGCGGGGCGCACCGTCGCGGGGTCGCAGATGACGGCCGTCAACGCCAGGGCCGCCTGCTCGAAGGCCTGCGCCGGGCTCGTCCCATAGCCGGCCACCCCCATGTCGGCACGGTGCTCGAAGTGGGCCCAGGACGGTACGGAGGCGGGAGCTGGCAGAAGGTCTGGCATGGGCATGGGGGTAATCCCGGTTGCGGCTTGGGCCCTTGGGTATTGGGGGATTTAGGGCTTGGGGCCTAGGAGCGTGCCCGGGACTTTACGCAAGACCAGGGTAGGCATCGGGAACTCAGGGAACGGTATTAGCGTAATGCTAGCGCGCCATACCATACGCGTACCGGAAGCGGTGCTCATAGCGCCCGCCACACCAACCGTTCCACCCCCAGGGCCACCACCGCAAAGGCTCTCAGATCGCTCAGACCATGGCGTGCGCGCAGGGTCGCGCCATACGCCGCGGCCTGCCCGGCGGCTTCGTCAAGCTTTCCCGCCACCGCCGGCAGGGCAGCCAGGTGTTCGCGGGACTGGCTGCGTACCTGGTCGCCGCTCAATCCCAGCTCCTTCAGCCCCAGGTACTTGAACTCCAGCAACAGGTCCAATGCCTGGAAGCGACGCATGTCCGGGCGCAGGATCAGGGCCAGATCGGCATAGCCGCGCTCCGTCTCCAGCTCGGAGACCGCCATGTACAGCCGATCATCAAACAGCAAGGTGAGGAAGGCGAACTTGACCAGCAGTTCGTTGGTCCAGCGATAGTCACGGTTGGAGAGCACCCGAAAATAGCGTGACTCGATGAAGTCGCACAAAGGTGCCAAGTCTGCCTGCTGGCCCAGACGCTTCACAAACCCCGGCCAGTCCCGCTGATCCCCCGGATCGGTCAGCCAGCCCTCACGCAGCCGCTCGACATAGAGCCCGCGGGCCACCAGGTTGGGGATGCGCAACTTGCACTCATTGAATGAAGTCAACCCGGCGAGGGTCAGGATGCCAAAGAAGTACAGCAGCGAGGCCATGAAGGGCTGATCCTTGACCGCACGCAGCACGTCCTCGACGCCGAAACGCTGCACCAGCTCCGGGATCAGCACCCGATCGTCACCGCTAAGGGCCTCGATCAGCAGGTCCTCGCCTTGAGGCAGGCGGGCGATATACAGCAGTTTGTTGCGATCCATCGCCAGATTCTCGTCGAGCATCCGCCGGGGATAATGGCCTTGCTGCCCTAACGCCTTGAGGAAATAAAGGCTAAGCGTCGGGTTATAGAGGCTCTCGCTGGCGTCTTCGCTGAAGCGATAGCCGTTGTAGAAAGTGCGCATGGTGGCCAACGCCTCGGTCGGCGACCAGTCGCCGCCCTCAGCGGCGAGTTGCGCCAGGACCTTCCCGACCTCGGTCTCGGTGAAACCACAAAGATCATTGAATTGGGGGAGCAGAAAAATATTCTCCCCAACGTTGTAGCCGCTGGTCATATCGCTCAGCACCACCGGGGAGACCCCGGTGATGAAAACCCGATCGAGCCCCATACCCCCAGCAGCGGCCTTGACCGCCTTGAATACGGTCTTCAACAACCCCTCGCCATAGAGCAACGCCTCGTAGCGCGAGCGGCTGCAATCGCGATTCGCCATCAGCACTTCATTGGCGAAGTTGTCGTACTCGTCGATCAGCAGGTAGAGCTTGTGGGGGGTCTGCGAGACCGCCGACAGCGCGGATTCCCAGGATGAGATCGCGTTGTCGGGTTGGATGACGATCGCCGTCGGGAGGTGCTCCGCATACCGCTGGCCAAAGGCGGTGATGCGATCGTTGAGATGCTGATGCAGTGCCGCCTCGATATCGGTCACCTCACCCTGCGCCTGCACCAGCGAGAAGTCCCACCGCATCACAAAATAGTGATTAGGCAACGGGGTCGGCTTGCGCCCGACGGCCAGGCCGCCGAACAGGGCCGCGAATTGCTCGGCCCGGTTCAGATCGTAGTAATGCTCCAGCATCGACAACAGCAGGCTCTTGCCGAAGCGGCGGGGGCGTAAAAAGATCAGTTGCCGTCCTGCCTCCTCAAGAGGGGCGATGCGGTCGGTGCGGTCCTGATACCAATAGCCTTCTTGGATCAGTGTGCCGAAATCACTCAGACCATAGGGAAATTTCATGAGGGTCTCGGGTACCTCCATCGCGCGATCGGCAGCGATCGAAATCAGCAGTTGGGGCTTCACGTGGTGGCGAATGCCGTCGAGCCTGAAGCCACCAGGGTGGTGTTTAAGGGAGTCTAGCACGGCCGGGAGAGGGTGGCTGACACGCGGCCAGCCACCTGAAAAACCGGACAGAGTTGGCCGCGAAGCACCTTCGGCTTGCCAACCGCCGCTGTCGCGCGTGTCTACAATCCGGAAGCCTTGACTCCAGGTCTACCTCATCCCCGACGCCTATTTTGAGGCCTGGCTCGACCTGCCCGCCTGGCCCGAGCCCGGGATCGCCATTCCATGAACCCTCCTGCTGCCCTGCCCATTAGCCTGCTCCTGGTCGAGGACGACGGCCTGCTGCGGGAGTCCCTGGCCGACTATCTGACGCACGCGCCTTCCAGGTCACGGCCGTGGGCACCTGCCTGGCGGCCTACCAGCAACTGGCCCAGCGGGATTTCGCGATTGCCATCATCGATCTGGGGTTGCCGGACCAGGATGGTCAGGTGTTGGTGGAGTATCTGCGCCACAACTACCTGACCTGATGGCGAGGTTGCGACGTAGCCAGCATATTGTCACCCACCCCCAACCGGGCTAGCATCCCCTGACCCATCCCTTTGATCGGGAAACCAACCCCATGGAAGACGTTAGCTCCTTGTCCCAACCAGCCCCGCTGGTGCCCCCGTCGCCACCCTCATCGCCGCCGCCACCACCCCCATCCCCCCC
>SACH01000285.1 GCA_009928645.1 Gammaproteobacteria bacterium
GGGCTGTAGCCCTTCATCAACTGCACCGCCGCCTGCCGCTCCAGGGTTTCGAGTTGCTTCAGGGGGATGGAGGCGGTGTCACGCAGGGCCTTGAGGATTTTGCGCACCTTGAGCCGACTCAGATGGGGCAGGCGGCGCTGGGCTTCGTCTTCCGGCACGGGACCATAGTCTTGTTCAGCGGCGCGGAACAGGCTGGCCATCTGACGCAGTTGCTCGTGGGAGGGGCTGGGGCGGGCGGCGTTGTCGAAGAAGTCCAGGAAGGCTTGGGGATGCCAGGCGGCGGGCAGGCCGAGCAAGGCCAGCAGGTCCCAGACCTCCAGGGGGCTCACCTGCATGGGCGTGGCGGTGAGCAGCACCAGGCCCTGGGTGCGGGTCCGCAGTTCCCGCATCAGGCGCAGGAGCTGGTTGGGGCGCTGGTCCGAGCCAAGACCCCCGCTGGCGCGCCGGGCGTGATGGGCCTCGTCCAGGATCACCAGGTGCCAGGGTTGGGCGGTCGTCAGCAGTGCCGTCGCCCGGTCCCGGCGGCGCATGAGGTGGCTGGAGGCGAGGACGCAGGGTTCCTGGTGCCACTGGTGGACGCTGACGGCGCGGGAGGTGGCGCCCTGTAATCCGGGGGAGGGGTACCAGACCAGACGCTGGCCGTCGTAGATGGGCCAGTTGAGGTTGAACTTCTCGCGCAGCTCGATCTGCCATTGGCGCAACACGGCCTTGGGCGCCAGCACCAGGATGCGCTGGGCGCGGCCGGCAAGCCAGGCTTGGCGCAGCAGCAGACCGGCCTGGATGGTCTTGCCCAGGCCCACCTCGTCGGCAATCAGCAGGTGGGGTGGCCAGTGGTCATAGAGGCGGTGGAAGGCGCGGACCTGATGGGGCCAGGGGGTCACGGCGCTGGTGGCTTCGCCGACCCGCTCCCCGCCCGCTGGAAAGGCCGGGGCATGGTGGATGTAACCCCAGACCAGCCGCCGTGGATCGGCCAGGGAGGGGGTTGGTACGGTGGGGAGCGACAAAGGTGCGGGATCGGTCGCGGGCGTGGCGGTGTCCAGGAGGTGACGCAGCCGGCTGGGTGGGTCCGCCTCTGGCAGGAATTGCAGCAGGTGCTGACGCACGGCGGCCGGAACGTCCAGGACGATGGCGCGCGTGGCGCGGTCGGCCCAGAGGCGCTGGAAGCTGTCCTCCTCCGCCTGGACATGGGCGGTGCCGCCGCCCCAGGTGGTGAAGACGTGGAAGCTGTCCCAGTTGTAGCGCCAACCCAGGGCGGTCTCGTTGATGCTGCCGCTGAAGGCGAGGCGGTTGCCGGCGCCGTCCTCGATGATGCCCGCCTTTTCATGGAAGAGCCCCAAGCCGGCGATGGGCCGACGTTGGGTGTCACAGGGCACGGCCACCTTTACGTCCAGGTGGCCTTGGGCGACCATCCAGGCCAGGAGGGCCAGGGCGTCGACGGTGGCCGCGTCGTCCACCGCCAGGGGTTGGGCCAGTAACGAGGCGGCCAGGGTGTCGCGCAGATCGGCGCCCTGCTGAATGGCGGTCACTTCGGCGGCTTCCAGGGTGCAGCCGACCAGGAGGCGCATCCGCCCCCCGTTGCGGATCAGACCCTCGATGCCCCGGGCGGCCAAGGCCAGGGCAAAGGCGGAAAAGTAGCCCGTGGTGCGGTCGTAGCGCACCGCCGTTGCCAGGGCGGGCACATAGAAATCGGCGAGCAGATCGCCCTGATCAGGCGTGTACTTGGTCAGCCAGTCCCGGGCCGTGAGCAGATTCATGGTCAGCCGTCCTGCCAGAGGCCCAACTGGGTCGGCGCGTCGACCTTGTCGGCGAAGGCGAGGCGGCGGAGGTTTTCCAGCACCTCGAAGTCGCTGGCGGAGGGCAAAACCGCATCGGCCGGGTCAAAGCCGGTAAAGGCGCGGGACGGGGGCAGGACCTCCAGTACCGCCTCCAGGGCGGAGAGGAAGAGGGGTTCGCTGGCGACGCCGTTACGCTCCAGCAGTTCCTGGGCAGCATGGAGGGTCCGTCCCCGACCGAGATGAGCGGCGTGGTGCAGGGCATCGAGCCAGGCCCGGGAGCCATCCGGTGGCCCCAGGGCGCCCTTGGCGGCGCGCATACCGCTGTCCCAGAGGATGACGTTGCTGGCCTTCTTTTCCGCCACCCGGCCGATGATCTCGCGGTCCATGTCCAGGCCCACCACCCGCGCCAGGCGCAGCCCTTCGTCGTAGGGGAACTGGGGGGCCTGGAAGGCGTCCCAGGCGAGCACGAACCATTCGGTCAGGGGGTCCAGGTCGGTCTGGCGTTGCAGGTGGGTCAGGCTCTCGATCCGCCAGCGTTTCACCTCGCGGCGGGCGGCGTCCAGGGCGTCCTCCGGGGTGGCCAGGTAGGGGTCCCAGTCATCGGGGAAGAGTTCCCGTTGCCGCTGGCGGCGCCGGGCCTCGGGCTGGGGGCGGGGCGTGCCGCGCTTGACCGGCCAATGCCGGGAGAACTCCTCCAGGGCCGGGCCGAAGCAAGACAGGTAGAGATCGACGCCCCGGATACCGGCGTCCTGAAATTCCTTGACGCGACGGCGCACGGCGGCGCGGACGCGCGGTTCCAGGTCTTCCCAGTAGAGGGTATCTTCCGCCGCGCCCTGGTGGCTGCGGGGGCGGCAGACCAGGAAGATGGTGCTGTTGGCGGCGGACTTGTCCTTGATGTGCAGGGAGCCTTCCGCCTCGGTGTTCACCGGCCAGGAGGCGGTGATGACGAAGCCCGCTTCCATCAGGCCCTTGGTGAGGGCATCCCAGGCGCCGGTGGCCTTGTGGGTGAACATCAGGGTCATGAGCCCGTCCGGCTTCAGCACCCGGCGGCATTCGGCGAAGATGGCGGCCATGCGCAGTTGGTAGTCCTGGCTGGCCAGGTCCCGGGCGCCCTGCTGGTCCTTGAACTTGGCCGGGTTGGCGACGGCCTCGTGCTCCTTGTCGGTGAGGGCGCGGCGGAAGAGTTCGGGGTACAGGTAGCCGGCGGTGCGCTTGAGCCAGACATAGAAGAAGTCCGATAGTTCGGCGTACATGACGTTGTCATAATAGGGTGGGTCCATCACCACCAGGTCGACGGTGCCGTTCTCCAGGTGATCCAGGCTGTCGCCGGATTGGCAGGTGATGGTGACCGGCGGGGGGGTGAACGGGGGCGGGGCGAAGAAGTCGGCGTGTCGGCGGGTGTTCCTGGCGGCCTTCACGTCGATATCCGGGCGGGTTAGGTCGACCAGTTCGCCGATGCACTTGGCGGTCTGTTCA
>SACH01000007.1 GCA_009928645.1 Gammaproteobacteria bacterium
GGCGCTATCGCCACCAGTTCACCACGGACAGGGTCCCAATCGACGGTGGGGATATTCACCCATTCCTCATTGGCGTCGGGCGGGCGGGTGTCCCAGGGCATGCAGCCAGCCGGGAAGGGAAAGGTCTCGAAAGTGGTCGTAGGGGTGTAGCGGGGATCGTTGCCGACCCCATGCCAGGTGCAGACACGAAGACTCCAGACTTCATGGATGCGTGACTGAAGGATGCCAAAGGTGGTGTCATCCTGCCGGGCAATCACGATCAGCTTTTTATCGGGTAGGACGGACCGGTCCATCCAGACAAAAATCCGATGCTTGGCGACCTCTGGTGTAGCAAGGTAGCGATGAATCTTCGTGAGGGCTGCCCGCATCGCAATGCGGGGCTCCCCGTGGCGCCACCAATAACGACGGTATGCCTCCCGATGGTTCTTGTCCCGCTCAGGCTTGACGTGATCAGACACGTAGGCAAATGGGTCCGCATAGAGTGCCGCATCGGATTCCGTCAGCCGGGTACCGAAGTCGATGATCCAGCCATCCCGTGGGCGGCGAGTCACATCCAACCCGTTCCAGCTCGGTTTCAACACCTCGCTGTTGGGTTTGCCATGGGGATTGGGTCGTTGCAGCCATTGACGGGCCAGGTCGCCGGGGATGTCGAAGGCGCCAATCTTCTGCGATCCCTGAAAGCTCGTCGCGGTGTTTTCTCTGAGCGGCTTCACCTGGGTCAGATCCAATGCCGCCCCGCCTCCGGTACTCGCCGTCAGGTCCGCGTGAATGGCCCCCACCGCCTGACCATCCAGCCGGATCTCCCGCTCATGGTCCTTGGGGGCGAAGGCCACCAGGGACACCCTGACCGCCGCGCCCTCGTTGATCCAGGGCTCATCGGACCAGGCTTCGTAGATGCTTCCCGTCTCGCCAATCCGCTCCAGAACCTTACGGTTGGCACCGCCCCGGATGCTGTTGGTCGCCACCAGCCCGACGTAGCGCACCCTGCCCGCTGCGATCTGTGCCCGGGCCTTCTCGAACCAGTAGGTCACCAGGTCAGCCCCGCCCGGTACCCGCCCCTGATAAAGGGAGCGGAGCCGCGTCACGTAGTCTCCCCCGAGGGCCGCCAGGAGTTTGCTGCCCCCCAGAAAGGGCGGATTCCCCACGATGGCATCCGCCTCTGGCCACTCCGGCTCGGTCCCATCCGGGTTCAGGACGGCATCCCGCAACTGGATATTGTCCAGGTTGCGCAGGATGGGCGACCGGGACAGGGCAAAGCCGTGATTCAGCATCCACTGAATCTCGCCGATCCACAGGGACACCCTGGCCAGTTCGGCGGCGAAGGGATTGATCTCGATCCCCAGCAGGTTTTCCGGGCCGATGGCGGGAAACTGGCGGGCCAGGCCCAGCGACTCCGCTTCGGTAATGACCTGATGCTCCAGATCCTTCAGGCCCAGCAGGGTGAGCAGGAGAAAGTTCCCCGACCCACACGCCGGGTCGAGGACGCGGAATTGCTGCAACCGATGGAGAAAGCCCTGATACAGCTCCCTGGCGGCATTCCTGGCCTTGGTGGCAGCGCCAGGTGACTTGGTGGCCTGGACCTTGTCCATCAGGGCCTGCATCCGCGCCCTGACCGCCACCCACTCCGCCCGCAGCGGGTCGAGCACCACCGGATTGACCAGGCGCATGATGGTCGCGGGGTCGGTGTATTCGGCGCCTAACTGCGCCCGCAGGGCCGGGTCCAGACTGCGTACGAACAAGGTGCCGGCGATGGTGGGATCAATGGCTGACCAGTCCAGGGCCGCCAGGGCCAAGAGCGCCTTGATGTCAGCCAATTCCAGGGGCAGTGCCTGGGCATCCGTGAACAGGCCGCCGTTGAAAAAGGCTACCCGCTTAAACCCGACTAGGCCGCCCGTGGCCATGGCCCCGAGCAGGGTCGCGAACTGCTGTTGCGCCATGGCGGGCTCGTCCTTGGCCGCTTCCAGGAGTTGGGTGAACAGCTTTTCGGGCAGGAGGTCGATATCCTCGGCAAACAGGCAGAACAAGACTTGCTGGCAGAAGTGGGCCACTCGCAGCGGATCATGCCCACGTTCGCGCCAGGTCAGGGCCAGAGCGCCAAGCTGGGCAGCCGCCTTTTCGGTGAGTTGCGCCCGGGTCTGGGTCGGGCGGAGCTGATCGGGCTGGGTGAAGGCCCACTTCAGGAGGTTGAACGTCGCATGGTCGCGGAGACCGTGGAGTTTGATCTCATGGACCTGGGGCACCAGGCCGGGAAATGCGGTATGGATGCGGATGATGTCGATATCCGACACGATGAGGAGTGGCGGGTATCGCAGGGCCGGCGTGTATTTCTGGAGTTGCCCGAATGCCTTGTCCAGATCCTTGCCCGGGCTTTTATACTCCCAGGCGAAATGGTCCCTCCGCCAGACATCGGCCCACCCCTCGCCGCCGCCGGCCTTGCTGGCTCCCTTCTCGAAGCAGAACCAGGCGCCTTCGGGGTCGGCCAGGGCCGGGCTGGGGACGCCGACCAGGGCGCAGAGGTCGAGAAAATGCTCCTGGGATGCCTGCTTTTCCTTGAGCTTTACGCCGTCCCATTTGCGGATAAAGTCGTCCGGGGTCATGACGCTTCCTGGCTGGGTGGATAAATTAACGAGCCACCGGGCTCAGGGCGGAGTGTAGCGGATTCAGGTAGTCAGGGGCAGTTGACCACTGATCTGACGGCCCGTTCCTCCGCGCCCCTAGGCGCCCCGTAGGGGTCCCCGCTCGCCCGGATTGATCGCCAGGATTCGACCAGCGGCCGCAGCCAGGATGCAACTGGCCCGTCGATGGGTATACTTGCCGCCGGCCCGGCTCCGGGCCGCTAACCGCCTGGAGGGAGTGGCATGACCCAGACTTATGTGGCAAGCGCCGCGGCGGCGCTGGTGGAACTGCGGCGGCGGCGGCCGCTGGTCCACAACATCACCAATTACGTCGTGATGGACTTTTCCGCCAATGCCCTGCTGGCGATTGGCGCCTCCCCCGTCATGGCCCACGCCGCCGACGAGGTGCGGGAGATGGTCGCCCTGGCCGGGGCGCTGGTGCTCAACATCGGCACCCTGTCGCCGCCCTGGATCGAGGCCATGTTCGCCGCTGGCCACGCGGCGAGCGCCCGGCGTCTGCCCTGCATCCTGGACCCGGTCGGGGCCGGGGCCACCCGGTTGCGCACGGATACCGCCCTGCGACTGCTCGACGAGGTCAAGCCGACCGCCGTGCGCGCCAACGCCTCGGAGATCCTGTCCCTGGCGGCGGCGGGCGGTGCCACCAAGGGGGTGGATGCGACCCGCGGCGTGGACGAGGCCCGGGACACGGCGATCGCGATCGCCCGGCACGCGGGGGCGGTGGTGGCGGTCACGGGGGCGGAGGACTTCGTCACCGATGGCGAACGCCGGCTGCGGGTGGGCAACGGCCACCCCCTCATGGCGCGGGTGACGGGGACCGGTTGCGTCTGCTCCGCTCTGGTCGGCGCCTTTGCCGCGGTGGAACCCGATCCCCTGCGGGCGACCCTCGCAGCCCTGATCGTCTATGGCATCGCCGGCGAACTGGCGGCGGAGGGCGATCCCCGGCCGGGCACCTTCCGCACCCGCCTCATCGACGCCCTCGATGCGGTCACGCCGGAGGAGGTGATGGCCCGGGCGCGGTTGACGGTTGAATGAACGCAATTTTTCGCGGGGGGGCTTGTGCCTGGCCTGACCCATGGGCGCTTGCGTGACGGGCGCTGAGATGTCGCGGCCCGTCGATTATTCCCTCTACCTGGTGACCGACCGCTCCCTGGCCTTGGACCGGGAGCTGGTGGACATCGTCGCCGCTGCCGTGCAAGGCGGCGTCACGGTGGTCCAGATCCGGGAAAAGGGGGCCGGTACCCGCGAGTTTCTGGCCCTGGCCCAGGCACTGAAGGCCCTGCTGGATCCCCAGGGCATTCCCCTGATCGTCAATGATCGCCTCGACCTGGCCCTAGCCTGCGAGGCGGCCGGGGTGCACCTGGGCCATGAGGACCTGCCCTGCGACCTCGCCCGCCGCTTGCTCGGGCCGGAGCGGCTGCTCGGGGTCTCGGTGAGCACCCCGGAGGAGGCGCGCCAGGCGGAGGCGGCGGGCGCGGATTATCTGGGCGTGAGCCCGATCTTCGTCACCCCGACCAAGCAGGATACCCCGGCGGCTACGGGGCTGGCCGGTCTGAGGGCGATTCGCGCCGTCACGGCGCTGCCCCTGGTGGCCATCGGCGGGCTCTCCGCCACCAACGCCGGAGAGGTCATGGCGGCGGGGGCCGATGGCATCGCCGTGGTCAGCGCCCTGATGGCCGCGGCGGACCCGCGCGAGGCGGCGCGGGCATTGAGAAGCGCCATCTCCCGTTAGAGTTGGCGGGGAATATAGACGTAGGTGGGGGGGACGTTGGCACCGACGACATCTAACCGCTGGGTGTCCCAATAGTTGCCGAGGTTGACGGTCTGACCAGCGGGATAGGTACCGATCTTCACCTGGTTGCCGGTCACCTCGTAGCTGCCGGTGCCCGGGGGCATCTGCAGGCTGACCTGGCACGGTGAGGTGGCGCAGGTGCCCGTGTCGCCGGGCTTGACGGTGATGCTGATGCTCCCCGAGGGATCGTTGGGGGAAGAGGCGCAGCCGCCGAGCAGGGAGAGGGCGGTGGCCAGGGCCAGGAGCTGCCTGACGGGGGATGGGGCTGCCTGCCGCCGGGCCAGGGAGGGATGCGATGGATCTTTGGACATGGTGTAATTCTCCGCACCAGGTGAATCTGTGTCCAAAAGATAAGCGCTTTCCTCCCACACGTCATCTACGCCAGGAGGACGACCTAGACCTGGGTCAGATTTTCACTCCTGCCGGAAGCCCATGCTTCCCGTGCCGGGGGAGTTCGCGCCCTGCCAGGCTCCCCCGGGAGGGTGACCCCGCCTGCTTGCCAGGGCGCGAGGGGCTAGCTCCGGGGCTTGACGGGTCCCCAACTGTTAGGCAGGGAGAGGATGGACCACCACCAGCTGATGGCGGGCATCCACATCAGCAGGTTCGATGCCATCAAGGCGGAATACATGGCGCGGTTTCTGGTCTGGGTGTCAGTCACAATGGGAACTCCTCACACTGCCTGGGATACAACTTTTCCGGACTGTTCAACCAGGACAGCATGCCAAAATGCCGTCCCCGGCGTTCTGACAAGTTCTGACCTTGTCCCCGAGCGAGCAAAAAAAAGCCCGGCGGGGAGCCGGGCGAGAAAGTCTCAAGATGAGAGAGACAAGGAGGAGTTGGTCAGGGACCGAAAAACAGGAGGACGGATATCAGCCGCCATCCAGCCTGAGATACCGCGCCAGAGTCCCGTCTGGGACATGCAGCGAATGGGTGCATCATGCCAAAAAGCCTGACCCGGTGTTCTGACAAGTTCTGACATGAACACGCGGGGCGACATGGCCCATCAGGTCGGGAAGCAGCGCGGCCTCAACCCGAGGGTATCCGCCACTGATTGCGTTCGGGGCGGGCTGCGGGTGCTCATGTTCCTGTGCCTGCTATTCCCGGGGCCCTGGCCTGAGGTCGGGGCGCAAACCCCGGACCCGGCCCCGCCCCGCATCCTGATCGGCGACACAATGCAGGGCATCGGGCTGGTCGCCCAGCTCGATTTGTTCGAGGACCCCGGTCAGGGTCTGGACCTGGACGCCGTCCTGGCCCTGCCGAATAGCCGCTGGCAAGTGAACCCATACCAGGACATCCAGTTGGGGTTCAGTACCTCTGCCTGGTGGGTCAGATTCAGCCTCACGAATCAGACTGGGCAAGACCAGCGCCGGGTGCTCCAGGTTGACTGGCCGCTGCTGGATTGGGTGGATCTCTATCAACTCCAGGGCGAAAAGGTCGTGGGCAGTTGGCAGACGGGTGACCAACGCCCCTTCGCCACGCGCCCCCTGGAGACCCACGACTTTGCCTTTCCCTTGTACCTCCCGGCCGGCGAAACCCATCAAATCCTGCTAAGACTGGCCTTGAGTGATGGGCTATATCGACCGATCGCGCTGCGTCTCTGGGAAGTCCGGGCCTTTCAGATCGCCAGCCAATGGAGCCAGGTCCTGGGTGGGGCCTACCATGGTGCCCTTCTGGCCTTGCTGCTTTATCACCTGCTGCTGTTCTTTTCCACCTGGCACCGCAACTTCCTCTTTTACGCCCTCTATCTGGCCCTGATGCTGCCCTGGAATCTGGGCCTGCTCGGCTATGGCTATCAATATCTGTGGCCGGATCAGTCCTGGTGGAACAACCAGTTCAACTTGCTGCTGTCCTGGCTGGCTAGTCTGGGGGCTACCCTCTTTGTCGTCCATTTCCTGGAGACCCGCCGCCGCAGCCCCTTACTCCATCGGCTGATCCTGGGGCTGACGGCGGTCATGTCCGTGCCGATTCTGGTCAAAACGACCAGCTATCTGGGCTGGACCCCGCCCCTGTCCCTGGCCTACGGCGGCTATCTCTTCGCGAGCTGGGTCCTGGTCCTGGCCTATCTGGCCGGCGGCGTCCTTGCCGTCCGCCAGGGCTTCCGTCCCGCGCGCTGGTTCGTTCTGGCCTGGTCGTTCCTGGTCCTGGGGGTGCTGGTTAATGGTCTGGGCTATCTGCCCGGCCTGATCCCGCGTAACTTCTGGACCGCGAACAGCCTGAATATCGGCAGTACCCTGGAAATCATCCTCCTGGCCCTGGCCTTGGGTAGTCGCTTCAATCTGCTACGGGACGAAAAGCTGGCGGCGGAACGCCGGACGGTGGAACTGAAAGCCGCCCATGCCGCCACCCTGGAATTAGAGGTTGATGAGCGCACTCACGAACTGCGCCAGGCCATGGCGCAGGTCCAGGCCGCCCTGGACCAGGAGCGGCGGGTTCAGGCCGAGTTGCGGGAATTTCTGGCCACGGTCTCTCATGAACTACGCACGCCCCTGGCGGTCATCGACACCATCGCGCAGAACCTCGAACTCGATGGCGAACAGGCCGATGAGGAGACTCGCGCACGCTACCATCAGATCCAGCAGGTCACCGCTCGCATGGCGCACCTGCTGGACGGCTACCTGGACGAGGGCCGCTTTTCGCTTTTGCGCCAGGGGGCGGAGCGGGTCTCCTCTGACCTGCGGTTCTTGCTGGAGGATGCCGCCCAGGCGGCGCGAGTCCTGTCCGCAGGGCACCCATTACGGGTGGAAGCCGAGGCGTTGCCCCGGACCTTCCCCTGCGATCCGGAACTGACCCGCCTGGCCCTGCGCAACCTGGCGGACAATGCGGTGAAGTACACCCCGCCGGGGACTCAAGTGGTACTGCGCGGCCAGCGGGCTGGCCGCCGGGCCAGCGATGGCGTCTGGCTCGAGGTAAGCGACGATGGGCCCGGTCTGGCCCCAGAGGCGATGACGGGGCTGTTCGAGCCCCTGGTGCGCGGACCTACGGCCGACGGCAAACCCGGGAAGGGCCTCGGGCTCTATCTCGCCCGGCGCATGGTCCAGACCCAGGGTGGGACCCTGACGGTCACCAGTGAACCCGGCCAGGGCTGCCGGTTCCGGATCTGGCTGCCGGGTTGACGCCGCGGCCGCGCCGGCATCCTTTGGCCAGCTCAGTCATTGCTTGCGTGCAGCAGGGTACGGGCTTTCCGGCTCGGGTGGCCAGACCCTACCGGGCCGGGCCGGGCCAAGGCGAGCCAAACCGGAAAGCGCCAGGCGTGGGGAATGGCGAGATTGGCTGACCGTCGCGCCCTGATCAAACCCTCTGGATGAAGGCGCCGAAGCTGTAGCCGTGCCGGTACTCGGTCCTGAGGGGGAGCTCCTGGCCGGATTCCTCCTGCCAGCGATGCCGCAGCCGACTGACCAGCTTGTCCAGGCGCCGCCGGTCATAGTCCAGCCAGTCGAAGCCAAAGGCCTCGACCAGGACGCGCTGGGTGATGACCTCTCCGGGTTGGGCGCTCAGGAGATCGAACAGGGTCATTTCCGGCACGGAGAGGGGCAGGCTGAAACCATCCGGTGCGACGAGCAGCCGCTGCTGGTAGTCAAGGCGCCAGCCGACCCCCAGGCGACGCAGCAAAGCGTCGATGATGGCCGCCAGTTCGACGAGCCGGAAGGGCTTGACCAGATAGTGATCAGCCCCGGCGGCCAGGCCCTGCAAGCGGTCCTGGATCGCCCCCCGGGCCGTGAGCATGAGGATGCCCACCCGGGGGTGCTCCTGGCGCAGGCGCTGCGCGGCTTCCTCACCGCTGCCATCGGGCAGCATGAGATCGAGGATGGCGATATCCGCCAGCGGCATCAGTGGCCAGAATTCGGCCAGGGTGCCGGCCTGGACCACTTCATGACCACGCTTGCTCAGGAACGCGGCTAGCTCCTTGCGCAGCAGGGTTTCGTCTTCGAGCAGGGCGATACGGGCCATGCCTTCATTTTACAGTAGAATGCCGGCCATTCGATTCGCGGGGGAGAAGCCAATGGAGATATTGCACGGCACCACCATCCTCTCGGTGCGCCGCGGTGGCCAGGTGGTCATCGGTGGCGACGGTCAGGTCAGCCTGGGGCAGACGGTGATGAAGGGCAACGCCCGCAAGGTGCGCCGCCTCTACAAGGAGCGGGTGCTGGCGGGGTTCGCCGGGGCGACGGCGGATGCCTTCACCCTCTTCGAACGGTTCGAGGGTAAGCTGGAAAAACACCAGGGCCACCTGACCCGTTCCGCTGTCGAGTTGGCCAAGGACTGGCGCATGGACCGCATGCTGCGGCGCCTGGAGGCCATGCTGCTGGTCGCCGACCAGAGCGCCTCCCTCATCATCACCGGGACCGGCGATGTCCTGGAACCGGAGCAGGGGTTGATGGCCATCGGTTCCGGCGGCTCCTTCGCCCAGGCGGCGGCGCGGGCCCTCTTGGAAGCCACCGAGCTGTCCGCCCGCGAGATCGTCGAACGCTCTCTGCACATCGCCGCCGACATCTGCGTCTACACCAACCACAACCTGACCATCGAGGAACTGGGTCCGGCCTGACCCGAGCCCGATCACCCACCAGGAAGCCTTCCCCCATGTCGGACATCACCCCGCAACGTATCGTCGCCGAGCTCGATAAGCACATCGTCGGTCAGGAGGAGGCCAAGCGCGCCGTGGCCGTGGCCCTGCGCAACCGCTGGCGCCGCGCCCAGATCCCCGAGCCCATGCGCTCCGAGATCACGCCCAAGAATATCCTCATGATCGGCCCCACCGGCGTGGGCAAGACCGAGATCGCCCGCCGGCTGGCCAAGCTCGCCGATGCCCCCTTTATCAAGGTCGAGGCCACCAAGTTCACCGAGGTCGGTTACGTAGGGCGGGACGTGGAGTCCATCGTCCGTGACCTGGCCGACACCGCCGTCAAGATGGCGCGCCAGCGGGCGATGGAGGGTCTGCGCGACCAGGCCCAGGCCGCCGCCGAGGAGCGGGTGCTGGATGCCCTGTTGCCCCCGCCCGCCAACTTCGAGGAGGACAGCCGCGGCGCCGGGGCCTCCAACGCCACCCGGGAGAAGTTCCGCGACAAGCTGCGCCGGGGGGAACTGGATGAGCGCGAGGTGGAGATCCAGGTCAGCGCCTCGCCCATCGGCGTCGAGATCATGGCCCCGCCGGGCATGGAGGACATGACCAGCCAGCTCCAGAGCCTGTTCCAGAACCTGGGCCGGGACCGCACCAAGCGCCGCAAGCTGAAAGTGGCGGACGCCATGAAGCTGCTGCGCGACGAGGAGGCGGCCAAGCGCGTCAACGAGGAGGAATTGAAGTTGCGCGCCCTGGAGGGGGTGGAGCAGCACGGCATCGTCTTTCTCGACGAGATCGACAAGGTCTGTCGCCGCTCGGACCACACCAGCGGCGCCGACGTCTCCCGGGAAGGCGTCCAGCGCGACCTGCTGCCCCTGGTCGAGGGCTGCGCCATCTCCACCAAGCACGGAGTGGTGCGCACCGACCATATCCTGTTCATCGCCTCCGGGGCCTTCCATCTCGCCAAGCCCTCGGACCTGATCCCCGAACTCCAAGGCCGCCTGCCGATCCGGGTGGAGCTCAAGGCCCTGAGCACCGAGGACTTCATGCGCATCCTCACCGAGCCCGACGACTCGCTGACGGAGCAGTACAAGGCCCTGCTGGCCACCGAGGGGGTCAACATCGAGTTCACCGCGGACGGCATCCGCCGCATCGCCGAGGTCGCCTGGCAGGTCAACGAACGCACCGAGAATATCGGCGCCCGCCGCCTGCATACGGTGCTGGAGCGGCTGCTGGAGGACGTCTCCTTCAACGCCGCGGAGATGGATCGGGTGACGGTCACCATTGACGCGGCCTATGTCGACCGCAATCTTTCAGAACTCGCCGCCAACGAGGACCTGTCGCGTTACATCCTGTGAGGCGAAGGGGCTCGCGAATGCCCTGAGGCGAATGGGCTCGGGACAGGTAGTGATATCGCCCAGCCACTGGCGGCCTCGCGGATCGGGTAACCTCTGGCGGGGGACGCCGTAAATACGTCCCTGTAGGCTTGGCAACCGCCTCCCTGCGGTTGACACCCCCGCCAGACGCCACCCGATCCTCCTTGGTTCCTTGGCCTTACCGAAACCAACATCTTCAGGCTGGTCAGCGGGGGGTGAACCTACCCCCTCATGCAGACCCCCTCATGCCCCCCAGAGGTAACCCCATGCCCACCCCCACCGAGATCAACTTCCACCGCCAGTCCAAGGTGCTCGAACTGACCTTTGACGACGGCGCCCACTTCACCCTGCCCTGCGAGTTTCTGCGGGTCTATTCCCCCTCCGCCGAGGTCCAGGGCCATGGTCCCGGCCAGCGGGTGCTCCAGGTTGGCAAGGAGGAGGTCAACATCGACCGCATTGAGCCCGTCGGCAACTACGCCGTCTGCCTGCACTTCGACGACGAGCACAATACCGGCATCTATTCCTGGGATTACCTCTACCGTCTGGGTGAGCACCAGGAAGGCCTGTGGCAGGACTATCTGGAGGAACTGGACAAGGCCGGACATAAGCGCCGCAAGCCTTCCTGAACCGGCCCGGGGTGGCATGGCTTGCCTCGGGCGAGTCAGGACCGGATACTATGCCCATGCCATACGCCTCCACCTTCGCCAATCACTTCCTCATTGCCATGCCCGGGCTGCGGGATCCCAATTTCTCGCGCACCGTGACCTATCTCTGCGAGCACACGGAGCAGGGGGCCATGGGGATCGTCATCAATCGTCCTCTGGAGATCCGCCTCGGTGAGATCCTGGAGCAACTGGACATCGAGGTGACGGACCCGGGCGTCGTCGATACCCCCGTCTATCTCGGCGGTCCGGTGCAGACCGACCGCGGCTTTGTCTTGCATTCCGAGGGGGAGACCTACGACTCGACCCTCAGCGTCGCCCCCAATATCTGCGTTACTACCTCCCGGGACATCCTGGAGGCCATTGGCGTTGGCAAGGGCCCGGCCTGGCGGCTCATCGCCCTGGGTTACGCCGGCTGGGGCGGCGGCCAACTGGAGCAGGAGATGGGCACCAACGCCTGGTTGAGCGGTCCAGCGGATAACGACATCATCTTCCGTCTGCCCGCTGGCCGGCGCTGGCAGGCAGCGGCCTCCCTGCTGGGGGTGGATCTCAATCTGATGAGCGCCGAGGTCGGCCACGCCTGAATGGCTGGCGGGACCCTGATCGGTTTCGACTTCGGGCCGCGCAAGATTGGCGTGGCCATCGGTCAGAGTATCACCGCCACCGCAGCCCCCCTGACCACCCTGCGCAGCCACGACGACCGCCCCGACTGGCAGCGTATCGAGGCCCTGATCCGCGAATGGCAGCCGGAGGCCGCCGTGGTCGGCCTGCCCTATAACATGGACGACACCGAGACGGCCATCGCCCCCCTGGCGCGGCGCTTCGCCCGCCAGATCCAGGGCCGTTTCGGCCTCCCGGTCCACCTGGTGGACGAGCGCCTGACGACTCTCGAGGCCCGCCAGATCCTGGGGCGCAAGGCGACCTCCCGTGAGGTGGTCGACGCCATGGCGGCCAAACTTCTGCTGGAGACCTGGTTGAGTGAGCGACACTGAAGTCTACGCCTCCGCCGCGGACCTGGAGGCCGTCATCGCCCGCATGGGCGTTGTCCTGCAGGACAAGCTGACGCAGCGCGGCATCATCGATCCCCTCATGGTCGGCATCCACACTGGCGGTGTCTGGGTGGCGGAGCGCCTGCATCGTATCCTGATGCTCGACGAGCCGCTGGGGGTGCTGGACATCTCCTTCTACCGCGATGATTTCAGCCGGATCGGCCTCCATCCTCAGGTACGCCCTTCCCATTTGCCGGTGGAGCTGGACGACCGCCACATCATACTAGTGGATGACGTCCTTCAGACGGGCCGTACCATCCGCGCCGCCCTCAACAGCCTCTTTGACTATGGCCGCCCGGCCTCGGTAATGCTGGCGGTGCTGGTCCGCCGCGGGTGGCGGGAACTGCCCATCGCCGCCGATGTGACCGGCCTGGACCTCAAGCAGGAACTGGACCGGGATGGCAATCTGCAAGTCAAGCTGACCGGTCCCGAGCCCTTGGCTCTGGTCCTGGGGCGTCGCGCCCCGGCGCTCTGAGTACGTCAGGCCGCGGTCGGCCGGGCGCGCCACGCCGGTTTGTCATGCCCAGGCCCGCGGAGCGCTCCGCCTAGCCATCCCCGAGCCCGAGGGTGCCGGCCGCCGGGCGCGCCGGCAAGGGTGGCGCTGATCCTGGCGGCCACAAAGCGCCGTGGAAATCATCCAACTTTCATGAGTGGACTCGCCACGCCCAGAGGATGAAAGTAATCGTCGGCCTTTTTCAAGCTAAGCTTATCCTCTGACAACTTCCAGCCGTATTCCGCCGTCACCCGCTATGCCACCCCCGAACATCCAGCTCGACGCTCAGGGCCACCTCAAGCACTTCCTCACCCTGGAGGGGTTGAGCCGGGAACTCCTGATCAAGATCCTCGACAAGACCGAGGGCTTTCTGGGCGTCGCCCGCCAGGCGGTGAAGAAGGTGCCCCTGTGCCGGGGCAAGACGGTCGCCAACCTCTTCTTCGAGACCAGCACCCGCACCCGCACCACCTTCGAATTGGCGGCCAAACGGCTGTCGGCGGACGTGCTGACCCTCAACATCGCCGCCTCCTCCACGTCCAAGGGCGAGACCCTGCTCGACACCCTGCGCAACCTGGAGGCCATGCACGTCGACATGTTCGTGGTGCGCCATGCCGAGAGCGGGGCGGCCCACTTTATCGCCCAGCACGTCGCCCCTGGGGTCAGCGTCATCAACGCCGGGGACGGTCGCCATTCCCACCCGACCCAGGGCATGCTGGACATGTTCACCATCCGTCGGCACAAGGGGGATTTTGGCCAGCTCACTGTGGCTATCGTCGGCGACATCTTGCACTCGCGGGTGGCGCGTTCCCAGCTCGCGGCCCTCAGGACCCTGGGCGCCGGCGAGGTGCGCATCATCGCCCCGCGCACTCTGCTGCCGGCCGAGCCCGAATCCCTGGGGGCGCGGGTCTTCCATGACCTGCGCGAGGGGGTGCGCGACGCCGACGTAGTCATCATGCTGCGCCTCCAGCGCGAGCGCATGCGCGGCGCCATGCTGCCCAGCGAGCACGAATACTTCCAGCTCTTCGGTCTCACCGAGGAGCGTCTGGCCACCGCCAAGCCGGATGCCATCGTCATGCACCCCGGCCCCATCAACCGCGGGGTGGAGATGGACTCCCAGGTCGCCGATGGCCCCCGTTCGGTGATCCTGGAACAGGTCAGCAACGGCATCGCCGTGCGCATGGCGGTCATGGCCCTGTGCATTGGTACCCAAAACCGACTCGCGCAGGCCGACAACCATGACTGAAGCCACTCCCAGCACCACCGCCGGTAAGGCCACCAGTAACGCCGCCGGCACTGCCCCTAGCACTGCCACCGTCTTTACCGCCGGCATCCCCCTCGGCGACACCCCCGGACTGGCCCCCGCCTTCGCCCTCGGCTACACGTCGGGCGTCGCTCCGGGTATCGGCCCCGGCGCGGTGGCCGGTCGCGTCAGCATCCGCCACGGGCGGCTCATCGACCCCGCCAACGGTATCGACGACCGCCTTGACCTGCACCTCGCCGATGGCAAGGTCCTGGCGGTGGGCGAGGCGCCGGCGGGCTTTGCGCCAGACCGGGTCCTGGACGCCACCGGCCAGGTGGTCTGCCCGGGCCTTATCGACCTCTGCGCCCGGCTGCGGGAACCCGGCCAGGAGCACAAGGGCACCATCGCCAGTGAGACCGCGGCCGCCGCGGCCGGGGGCATCACCAGCCTGTGCTGCCCGCCGGATACCACACCCATCATCGACACCCCGGCGGTGGCCCAGCTCATCACCCGCACCGCGGCGATGGCGGGCAAGGCGCGGGTAGTCCCCGCCGGTGCCCTCACCCATGGCCTGGCGGGCGAGCAGCTCAGCGAGATGGCCACCCTGCGACTGGCCGGCTGCGCCGTCATGTGCCAGGCCGAGCGTCCCATCATCAACACCCAGGTGCTGCGGCGAGCCATGGAGTACGCCGCCACCTTCGGCCTGACCGTCATCATGCGCCCGGAGAACCCCTTCCTGCGCGATAACGGCTGTGCCCATGAGGGGCGGATCAGCGCCCGCCTGGGCCTGCCCGGTATCCCGGAGGCGGCGGAGACGGTGGCCCTGGCCCGGGATCTGGAGGTGGCCAAGCAGACCGGCGCTCGGGTCCATTTTCGTTCCCTGTCCTGCGCCCGCTCCCTGGAGAAACTGGCCGCGGCCCAGGCGCGGGGTATTGCCGTCAGCGCTGACGTCAGCGCCCACCAACTCATCCTCACCGAGGATGACCTGGAGGGCTTCAACAGCCAGTGTCACCTGAACCCGCCCCTGCGCACCACCGCCGATCGCGACGCCCTGCGCGCGGCGGTGCGCAGCGGCCTGGTGGCGGCGGTCTGTTCCGATCACCAGCCCCACGAGCCGGACGCCAAGCTGGCGCCCTTCCCCAGCACCGCCCCCGGCATGGCGGCCCTGGAGACCCTGCTGCCGCTGCTGTTGCGTCTGGTCGCCGCGGGCGTCCTGGACCTGCCCACCGCCATCGCCCGTCTCACCAGCGGCCCCGCCGCCATTCTGGGTCTGCCCCTGGGCAATCTGGCCCCGGGGCGGGCGGCGGATGTGATCGTCTTCGATCCAGAAGCCAAATGGCGGGTCGGTCCCAAGACCTGGCTGAGCCAGGGGCGTAACACCCCCTTCTGGGGCGAGCGGCTCAAAGGGCGGGTGACCTGGACCCTGCTGGGAGGCCAGGTCGTCCATGAGTGCGAGCGCTGAAGGCGCTTTCGTCGCGGCCATACCCATTGCACCTCAGTTTTCGGTCGGGAAAGGTTCAACACTCATTGACCCTGTTCCCCTGGCTACCTCCCTTTCCCCAATCCCTCTCCCGCGCAGGGGAGGGGCGAAAGCGTGCCAGTTGTTGTTGAACGGTTCCTGCGAAGGCGGGAAAGCCAAACATTGATTTGAGATAGGCGTAGATCGTCCGAGTCCCTCATGAGTGATCCATCCCACCGCGATACCCTCTTCGTCGAGGAGACCGAGGTCCTGAGCCACGAGGCCTTTGCCGGCGACCAGTACCTGTTGCGCCTCTGGTCCCCAGAGTGCGCCCGGCACGCCCAGCCTGGCCAGTTCGTCCACCTCACCTGCGACCTTGCGCTGCCCTTGCGCCGGCCCCTCTCCCTGATGCGGGTCAACCCGCGGGAGAGCTGGATCGAGATCCTCTACAAGGCAGTGGGGGAGGGGACCCGCCTCCTGGCCCGGCGCAAGCCTGGCGACCGGATCAGCTCCATCGGCCCCATCGGCAACCCCTTCCAGGTCCACGCCGACCGGCCCCGGCCCCTGCTCATCGGCGGCGGGGTGGGCATGCCCCCCATGGTCTTTCTCGCCGATAGCCTGCGCGGGACGCCAAGCTGCAAGCCCTTCGTCATCCTCGGCTCCGAGGTGCCCTTTCCCTTCCCTGCCCAGCCCAGCCAGTTCCTGGTTCCGGGCCTGCCGCCGGGGGTCATCGCCGCCATGCCCTTGCTGGACGACTGGGGGATTCCCAGCCGTCTCGCTAGCCTCCAGGGCTATCCTGGCTGCTTCCCGGGCTACGTCACCGACCTGGCCCGGGCCTGGCTCCAGGGCCTGGACGAAAAGATGTTAGCGGAGGTCGAGGTCTTCGCTTGCGGTCCCCACCCCATGCTGGCGGCGGTGGCCGCTCTGGCCCGGGACTTCGACCTGCCCTGTCAGGTCTCCCTGGAGGAGTTCATGGCCTGCGGCGTCGGCGGTTGCGCCGGCTGCGTGGTCGAGGTCAGGACGCCCGCGGGGCCGGCCATGAAGCGCGTCTGCGTCGATGGCCCCGTGTTCGACGCCCGGACGGTGTTCTGATCCACCTGACGACCACACAGGGCAGCCTTCTGAACTTCCGCGGTCGGCGTCCGCTACTGGCGCACCCGGACGCCGCGCTCCGCATCCCACTGAAGGCGCTTGTCGCTTTTGGGTAGCGGCGCCTCCAGTACCTGTCCCACGGCGACCCCGTACGGCCAATCCGCTGGGCACAGGGCCAGGTAGCGCGCCAGGCCTCCCAGACCGCCCTGGAATTTGGGATAGCCGATGGTCACCAGGCAGCCCGTCTCCGCGACAAGGTCCAGGTGGGCGACGCCTTCCGCCTGGGCGTAACCGTTGTGCATCAGCCAGGACTCCCCTTCCAGGGTTGGGGTGGTATCGGTGTCGAGGGGCTCGTGGCCATGGAAAAGGATCTGACGTTGCAGGTGCAGGAACTGCAAGGCGGCGAGCGACACCCCGGGGAAGACCGCGCGGGTGGCGAGGGCAGGGTCCGGCCAGTCCCTGGACCAGTCCGAGCGCACCATGACCACCGAGCCAGCGGGAATCCGGCCGTGTCTGGCCTCCCACCGCGCGATGTCCGCCACCTGCAGGTGGTAGCCCGGGTCCTTGGCGACCTGAGCGACGATGGAGATGACCACCAGCGGCCGCACTGCGTAAGTTGGCGGCAACTCGTCGATGGCGGGATATTCCGGCGCCCAGTGCGCCGGTGGATCGAGCTGGGTGCCGAACTGGTCCGAGCTCAGCAGATAGCGTGTCGCCTCGAAACCGTCCTGCTGGTATTGGTACGGCTTGCTCGTTGCGGGATTGATGGTAGGCCCGAACTGGGCCGGACCGAACCCCTTCCACACCGGGATGGAGGGCGTCAGGGTATGGGTGAGATCGATGTATTTGGCGTTCTTCAGGGATTGTTCGTAGACCGACCACAGGCCCGGGGCTGTTGCCACCGAAGATGTTGGGGGGACCTCTGTTGCCGGCCCGGAGTTGGCGTTGGCAGCTTGGCTGTGGCTGGCCAGCACCAGCGCAAACGTTGCCGTGGCAGTCAGCCTATTCAACCTTATTCTTTTCACGAGGTTTCTCAGTCCTGGGCATTCGCAAGCAAGCCACAAGTAAACAACCGTCGCCAGCGAGTTGAGGTGCTTCAATAATGGGTGTAAATAGGCGTAGTATTGGTTCATGCTGCGAGCCGAAACCATCGAGATCACCCAGGAGATCCTCAGTTTCATCTCCAGGATCGACGAGTTCAAGGGCGCCTGGCGTGCTTTGGGAACGCTCGCGCCTGATCGCCTGTCGGCACTACGGCGTGTGGCCACCATTGAGAGCATCGGCTCCTCGACCCGCATCGAGGGTAGCAAGCTCACCGACCGGGAGGTAGAGCGGCTGCTGACAAACCTGGAGATCAGGTCTTTCGCCACTCGCGACGAGCAAGAGATTGCCGGTTATGCCGAGCTGATGGATCTGGTGTTCTCATCCTGGCGGGACATCCCCTTGACTGAGAATCACATCAAGCAACTGCATCAGATCCTGCTGCGCTACAGCGAGAAGGACGACTGGCACCGCGGCCATTACAAGACCAACTCCAACAGCGTCGTCGCCTTCGACGAGCATGGTCAGCAAATCGGCATCGTGTTCCAGACCGCCACGCCCTACGAAACGCCCCGCTTGATGATGGAGCTCGTCGCATGGGTGAATCAGGAGCGCGAAACCGCCGGGCTGCATCCGCTACTCGTCATCGCCCTGTGCGTCGTGGTGTTTCTGGAGATCCATCCCTTCCAGGACGGCAACGGCCGACTTTCCCGCGTTCTGACCACGCTGCTACTCTTGCAGGCCGGCTACGCCTACGTGCCCTACAGCTCCCTGGAGAGCGTGATCGAACAGAACAAGGAAGCCTACTATCTGGCGTTGCGACAGACCCAAGGCACGATCCGCACCGCTGCCCCGAATTGGCAGCCATGGCTGATGTTCTTCTTGCGCTCTCTGGCCGAGCAGGTGCGGCGACTGGAGAAGAAGGTCGAACGGGAGAAGATCCTGCTGGCGGCCATGCCGGAGTTGCAGATCCAGATTGTCGAATTCGCCCGCGAACATGGCCGCGTGACTATTGGTCAGGCTATCAAGCTCACTGGGGCCAGCCGCAACACCCTAAAGCAACACTTCCGCACCTTGGTCGAACGAGGCACGCTGAACCCGCACGGCAGGGGCCGTGGGGTATGGTACGACTTGGGTTGACGAGCGCTGGCTAACGTCGGTGCCCCATTCATTCGACTGGCGCTTCCTGGAGACGAGTGCCCTGGAGAATCTGGGTCTGGTCAGGGAGCTGATTCTGGAGTGCGCCAGCCTCGGAGTCGATACGGCGGCCAGCCGGCCGAGCGCCTCCATGACCAGGCCCATGAACTGGCGGAACGTCTATTTGAAGAGCCCCGGCGCAAGGACGAGACTACGGCCTGGAACGCCTTGCAGGCTCTGCGTGCGCTCCACGACCAACTCACGGAGCAGGTTTTCAACTGCTTCAACCTGGCCAGCCCCGACAACCTTAGTGGTAGCCGTCCAGACCCCCTTTCCCCAACCCTCCCCCGCAAGGGGTGGTAATATAATCAGCGGCTTGTGGTAACTATGCCAGCCCGGGCAGCAGGGGGAGTTCATGCGTAGGCCATTGCTCCAATCAGGGCCAAGGGGGCGGTAGAATGGCGCACCCCTTTGTCCCTTCCCCCTCACACTAGCCGCGAACCCTCTCACCATGACCCAGCTCCGCCTCGGCCTGCCCAAGGGCAGCCTCGAACAATCCACCCTGGCCCTCTTCGAGCAGGCGGGCTGGAAGATCAGCCCCAACTATCGCAACTATTACCCGGAGGTGGACGACCCCGAGCTGTCCTGCGTCCTGGTGCGCGCCCAGGAGATGGCGCCCTATGTCGCCAACGGCACCCTGGACCTGGGCCTCACCGGCCTGGACTGGATCCTGGAGACCGAGACCCAGGACCAGGTCGAGGAGATCTGCACCCTGACCTATTCCAAAAGCTCGGAGCAGCCCAGCCGCTGGGTGCTGGTGGTGCCCAAGGACTCGCCGGTGTCCAGAATCGCCGATCTCCAGGGCAAGAAGATCGCCACCGAGTTGGTGGGCTTCACCCAGCGCTATCTGGCAGAGCGCGGCATCCAGGCCAGCGTCGAGTTTTCTTGGGGCGCCACCGAGGCCAAGGTGGTGGAGGGCCTGGTGGACGCCGTGGTGGAGATCACCGAGACCGGCAGTACCATCCGCGCCCACGGTCTGCGCATCGTCGAGGACTTGCTGGTCACCGAGACCCGCCTGATCGCCAACCCCCGGGCGCGCCAGGATCCGGGGAAGCGGGCCAAGATCGACCAGATCGCCCTCATGCTCCAGGCCGCCCTGGCCGCGCGCCATAAGGTCGCCCTCAAGCTCAACATCCGGGACCGGGATCTGGACAGTATCGTCGCCCTGCTGCCCAGCCTGCATGCCCCCACCGTCAGTCACCTCTATGACCGCGAATGGCTGGCGGTGGAGACGGTGGTGGACGCGCGGCTGGTCCGTGACCTGGTGCCGCGTCTGCGCCTGGCCGGCGCCGAGGGCATCCTGGAGTACGAATTGCGCAAGATGGTCTGAACGCCGGTACCCGTTCACCCTCACCGGGAAATAGCCTCATGAACCACATCCTTCCGCTCCTCCTGCGACCCTTACTCGGCCTGGCCCTCGCGGTCGGTCTCGCCACGGGGCTGGGGGTAAGCCAGGGCGCCTTCGCCGGCGAGACCGGGGACGCCGCGGCGGACGCGGCGCCGGGGCCCAAGCCGGTGCTGGTCGGCCTGGATGCCGAGTTCGGTCACCGCACCAGCACCTCCGCCCAGGCGGTGCAGCAGGGCCTGGAGATCGCCATCGCCGAGATCAACCAGGCCGGGGGCGTCCTGGGCGGGCGACCCCTGGAACTGGTGATCCGCGACAACCGGTCATTGCCGGCCCGGGGTGTGGACAACCTGCGCGAACTGGCGGCGATCCCCGATCTGGTGGCGGTCTTCGGCGGCAAATTCAGCCCGGTCTACATGGAGTCTCTACCAACGGCCCATCAGCTTGGCATCCTCCTCATGGACCCCTGGGGTGCCGCCGATGGCATCACCGAGCATGACTATCGCCCCAGCTATAGCTTCCGCCTGTCACTCAAGGACTCCTGGGCGGCCCCGGTGATGCTGCGCCATGCCCTGGAGCGGCAACAGGCACGTAAGCTCGGCGTCTTTCTGCCCAATACCGCCTGGGGCCGCAGCAATCAGGCCGCCATCAGTCGGGCGGCGGCGGCCAATGGCCAGACCCTGGTCGGTGAGAAGTGGTACAACTGGGGTGACAAGTCCTTTATCGACGACTACCAGGAATTACGCACGGCCGGCGCCCAGGCCATCTTCCTGGTGGCGAACGAGGCCGAAGGCTCTACCCTGGTCCGGGAGGTGGCTGACCTGCCGCCCGCGGAGCGGCTGCCTATCATCAGCCACTGGGGCGTGACCGGGGGCAAATTCGCGGAATTGGCCGGCCCCAGCCTGGACAAGCTGGATTTCGCCGTCGTGCAGACCTACAGCTTCGTGGGTCGTGATGATCCCGCCGCCCGGCGCGTTCTCACCGCCCTGCGGGAGCGGTACGGCATCATTGGCGCCGAGGCGGTCAAGAGCCCGGTAGGGGTTGCCCACGCCTATGACCTCATGCACCTGCTGGCGCAGGCCATCGACTGGGCCGGGAGCACTGACCGCGCCGCGGTGCGCACGGCCTTGGAAAATCTGGGGCCCTATGATGGCCTGGTGCGGCACTACGACCGGCCCTTTACCCCGGAACGACACGATGCCCTGTCCCCGGCGGAGGTCTTCATCGCCCGCGTGACCGCCGATGACCGGATCTTGCCGATTCCCAGCATGGAATGGGCTTCAGTGCCGGTTCAGGCTTCAGCTCCAGCCCCGGCTTCGGCTTCTGTGGCTGCTCCAGGTCCAGCTTCTGCTCCGTCTCCGTCTCCGTCTTCGTCTTTGACGCCGGCCCCGGCCCCGGCCCCGGCCCCGGCCGAGTAAACCGGGCTTGCCCATGACGCCCCCGGAGGCCGTGCCGCTCACGATGACCCGGATGAGCCTGCATCGGCGGGTCCAGGTGGCAGCCTTCACCCTGGCGATGGTGGTGGCGGCGGCCATCGGCGTCACCAATCTGGTCATGGCTGTGCGCGACCTGCCGCGTACAGCCATGACCGCCAATGACACTGTGGCCCGCCTGTTGGGTTCCTACCTCGATACCTCCCTGTTCAACCGGGTCGAGGAACTGCGCCACTTGGCGCAGAGCTCTCTGGTGTGGACGGCCCTCAGCGACTCCCAAGGCCGGGACATCTACATCAAGCCCTTCCTCGAGGATCGCAATCAGGCCATGGTTCACGGCCGCCTTGCCCTCCTTGATTACCGGGGGCGCTTTGTCGCCGGCAAGGCGTCACCTCTCGCGGGGGGCGAGGGGGAGGCCGAGGACCTGGTCAGTGAGGTGCTGGCCTCGGGGCTGATCACGGCGCGGCTGGCCCCTGGCGATCGGCCAGTTCTGATCCTGGGGGTGCCGATCTTTTACGTCTACACCGATGATGTCATCGGCGTGCTGCTGGGCTCCTATGACCTGGCCGGGTTGCTGGGTCGCCAGTCGGTCGCCGATCTGGTCGGGCGCGGGGTCGACCTGCGGCTGGCTGATCGGGTCTGGACGCTGTGGCGTGACGCCGAGGCGGCCACGGGGGTCTATGTCCCCGCCTCCTATCGGGTCGCGCACGCGGAACTTCCCGGCCTCTATGCTCTGGATCTCCAGGTCTATTCAACCCGCAACCCCTGGCTGCCGCACCTGCAGGCACGTGCTGGTCTCATGTTGCTGGTCTCGCTGCTGCTGGCGGCGGTGGTCTGGTGGCTGGCCGGTCTGGCGGCCATCCGCGTCAGTGGCCGCCTGGAGGCCCTGGCAGCCGCCATCCTCGCCAATCCGACCGGCGGTCCCGACCAGATTCCCCTGGACACCGGGGGCGATGAGATCGCCGTCCTCAGCGGGGCCCTGCGTCAGGCGCTGAGCGCCCAGGAAGAGGCGCGCCGCGAACTGCACCAACTGGCCTACTACGATCCCCTCACCGGGCTGATGAACCGTGCCCTCTTCGAGGACAAGCTGGCCGATGCCCTGCGCCGCTGCCAACGGCGTGGGGATAGTTTCGCCCTGCTATTCATCGACCTGGATCGCTTCAAGCTGGTCAACGACACCGCCGGCCATGAAGCCGGGGACCTCCTGCTGCAAGCGGTGGCGGCACGCATCCGTGACCGGATCCGTGCCTCCGATCTGGCATGCCGGCGCAGCGGCGACGAGTTCACGGTGCTCATGGAGCCTTGCGAGGCGGAGGATCTGGCCGTCCAACTGGCGGAGGAACTAATCCAGCGCCTGTCGGCGCCTTGTCCCCTGCCCGCCGGGACCAGTGTGACGGTGGGCGCCAGTATCGGCATCGCCCTCTTCCCCCGGGATGGCGTCTCCGCCGCGGAACTCATGGCCAATGCCGATGCGGCGATGTACGCCGCCAAGGAGCGCGGCGCAGGCCGCTGTTGCCTGTATGTGCCCGGGGTGGGGCGTGCTTGTCAACCAGTGCCAGTTGACAATGCTCCCTGCACCACCTGAGAGTCATTAGCGTAAATGCACGAAAAAGACTTTAATTTTCAGGGTTGTGGCTAGCCCGCTCATGACGGTTGGCGTGGAAGGCACCCCCTGGGACATAGGCTGGCTTTTATCATCAGAGGGTGCGGTGGCCTCTCATGACTGTAAGCTCAAACTAGACCCGCCCCTCCCCGGGCCCTGCCCACTGAAGCGCTTTTGGTAGGTCAGTTGACCTCGTCCAGGGCCCGCTCCAGGTGCTGGCATTGGGCCCAAGCCCGCAGGGTCCAGCGGTGCTCCTCATAATCCACCCAATTGAGGGCGGCGTTGGGCACCGGAAAGTTCCGGGGGGCGCGCAGATCACGGCCGGTAGCGGCGCGGTAGACAATATCCAGGACGCCACCGTGGGTAAAGACGAGGAGCCTGGCCCCCGGATGGCGAACCGCCAGCGCAACCAGGCCGTCCTGAACGCGGGCGGCGAAAGCCATCAGGGTCTCGCCGGTCTCGTAGTCATAGTCCAGGCTCCGGGCGTGGTGGTGGTGATGGATACCGGGGTGGCGGGCCAGGGCCTCGGTAGAGGTCAGACCCTGAAAGACGCCAAAGTGGCGTTCGCGCAGAGCGGGCAGTGGTTGGACCGGGGGCAGGTCCAGGCCCGCGGTCGCCAGTTCCGCCGTGCGCCAGGCCCGGCGGAGGTCCGAGCTGAAGGTGGCAGTGAAGTCCTGGCCGGTCAGGCCGGGTCGCAAGGCCCGGGCCTGGGTCTCGCCCGCGGCATTGAGGTCAATATCGAGCTGGCCCTGGATGCGCCGTTCGACATTCCAGTCGGTCTCGCCATGGCGGACCAGGCAAAACAGGGTCTTCATGCCCCGATGATCGGGCGCGCACGGAACTGCACCGGGCCAGCGCAGCAGGGGCCGCGAGCGAGGTCGCGGGGGAAGGCGAGGGCGATCAAGGAGGGGGCGGCGGCAGGGTGGTGAGCACCCGGGTGACTGCGGGCTTTTACCGGGAAACAAAAATACCGGGAAACAAAAAATCCTGCCGAGGCAGGATTTTTTTCTACACCTGAGGTCAGGCGGTACACCTGATGGTCACCGCCGACCGTCGGTCAGGGGCGTAGATCAGTAACGGCGACCGCCGCCTCCACCAAAAGCCGGGCGCTCCGTGCGGGGCTTGGCCTGGTTGACGGTGATGTTGCGGCCCTTGAGGGCGGTACCGTTGAGGCCCTTGATCGCGGCGTCGGCCTGGGAATTGTTGGCCATTTCGACGAAGCCGAAGCCCTTGGACTGACCGGTGAACTTGTCGCTGATCAGTTGAACGCTGCTGACCTCGCCATACTGGGCAAAGGTTTCACGCAGGTCGGCGTCGGTGGCGGAATAGGGAAGATTACCAACGTAGATATTCATGTCTGTCTCACTGGAAAATTCGTGCATTGGAAAAAAGAAACACTATCGAGAAACACCAAGCACGAAAATTCCTTCGACAGCGGATTACCGGCAAGCCGGCAAGGGAGGCGGGACCGCGAGACGCGGGGTGAACCCGGCTGATCTGACCTGATCTGGCATCTACCGGATCCCGGTCAGGAGCTCATCTCATCCTCTTGGGTGCGACAATAACAGGTCCTGGTGTGAAAAGTAAGCGATGATGGAAAATAATTTCCTGCGCCGGCCCACCTCCGCTGTCTGGTCAGCCCGCGGCAAGTCTGGGCTGGAGGGAGAGGCTGCCCGAAGCCGCGAGGTTGGCGATGACTGACAAGCATCTACGCTGGTCCCAGGCAGTCACCCGGACCAGCAATCCAGGCCGTGAGGGGCGGATGTTCGGCGGGGCGCTCCTTTCCCCTGTCCTGTTGTCCTGACCGTCCGCCCCAAGGCGGGCGTTCCCGACATGGACATCCCCGCTTGGCTGGCCTAGGCTGAAATAGCGGGATCACCCGCCAGCGGGAGGTACGCGGTCTTACCTTTTCCCTGAGCGGTTCCAACCTAATGGAGGCTGAGGCGTGGCCTGGGAGACCATCCGCAAGACGGACCGGCCCGGTTGGCCGGTGGCGAACCTGGACGACTACGAAATCGTCCGCGAGGGCTTTTCCTGGGCGGCGGCCAGTTCCTTGCTGCGCGGCCTGCCAGACGGTGGCCTCAACCTGGCCTTCGAAGCGGTGGACCGGCACCTGGAAGAGGGGCTGGCGGACAAGGTTGCCATCCGCTGGCTGGGGCGGGACTTTCAGACTGACCGCGCCAACTACCGGGACCTGAGTTACGGCGAACTGGCGGGCCTCACCAGCCGCTTCGCCCACCTACTGGAACAGCTCGACGTCGCCCCGGGGGAGCGGGTCTTCAGCCTGCTGGGCCGGGTGCCGGAGCTCTACGTCGCCGCCCTAGGCACGCTGAAGGCCGGGCGAGTCTTCTCACCCCTCTTCTCCGCCTTCGGTCCCGAGCCGGTACGGGCACGCATGACCCTTGGCGACGCCCGGGTGCTGGTCACCACCGCGGCCTACTACGAGCGCAAGGTTGCCCCCTGGCGGCAAGGATTGCCGGGTCTGCGCCACGTCCTGCTCACCGACCGCCGAGGGGAGGACCTGCCGGTGGGCACCCTGTCCCTGGCCGACGCGCTGGCGACCTGCCCGGACCGCGGCGGCCTGGCCAGCACCCGGCCCGAGGACATGGCCCTGCTGCACTTCACCAGCGGTACCACCGGCAAGCCCAAGGGCGCCATTCACGTCCACGGGGCCGTCCTGTTTCATGTCCTCACTGGCCGGTATGCCCTCGACCTGCACCCGGCGGACGTCTTCTGGTGCACCGCCGATCCCGGCTGGGTCACCGGCACCAGTTACGGCATCATCGCCCCCCTGGCCATCGGCGCGACCCTGATCGTCGACGAGGCCGACCTGGACCCGGTGCGCTGGTTCGGCATCCTCCAGGACCAGCGGGTGACGGTCTGGTACACGGCACCGACGGCCATCCGCATGCTGATGAAGGTGGCCGACCGGACTGACAAGGGCATCGTCGGTCATTACGACCTGTCGCGGCTGCGCTTTCTGGCCAGCGTCGGCGAGCCCCTCAACCCCGAGGGGGTCATGTGGGGCCAGGAGGTGCTGGGCCTGCCCTTCCACGACAACTGGTGGCAAACCGAGACCGGCGGCATCATGATCGCCAACTACCGCCGTATGGACATCAAGCCCGGCTCCATGGGCAAGCCCCTGCCCGGGGTCGAGGCGGCCATCGTCCGGCGGCTGCGACCCGCAGCCGCGGATACCCAACCAGGGCCCGCGATCGAGGTCATCGAGACCCCCGATACCCTGGGCGAACTGGCCTTGCGGCTCGGCTGGCCCGCCATGTTCCGTGGCTACCTCAACGAGCCCGAGCGTTATGCCAAGTGCTTCGCCGACGGCTGGTACCTGACCGGCGACCTGGCTCAGCGCGATGCGGACGGCTACTACTGGTTCGTCGGCCGCGCTGACGACGTTATCAAGTCCGCCGGCCACCTGATCGGCCCCTTCGAGGTGGAGAGCGTGCTCATGGAGCACCCGGCGGTGGCCGAGGCCGCCGCCATCGGCGTCCCGGAGCCCACCGCCGGCGAGGTGGTCAAGGCCCTGGTAGCGCTCAAACCCGGCTTCACGGCGGACGAGGGCCTGCGCAAGGCCCTGCTGGCCCATGCCCGCAAGCGTCTGGGCCCCGCCGTGGCCCCGCGGGAGATCGACTTTCGCGCCAACCTGCCCAAGACCCGCAGCGGCAAGATCATGCGCCGCCTGCTGCGCGCCCGGGAGCTGGGCCTGCCTGAAGGGGATCTCTCGACCCTGGAGAGTGACGAGCGATGAACGAGCAGAGTGATAGCAAACTGCACCTCAACCGCGAGCATGCCCTGCACCTGCTGCGGGAGATGTTGCGCATCCGCCGTTTCGAGGAGCGCTGTGCCGAGATCTACACCGAGGAGAAGATCCGTGGCTTCCTGCACCTCTACATCGGCGAGGAGGCCATCGCCGTCGGGGTCATGCAGTGTCTGACCCCCGAGGACGCAGTGGTCACCACCTACCGGGAGCATGGCCACGCCCTGGCCCGCGGCCTACCCATGACTACCATGATGGCGGAGATGTACGGCAAGCAAGAGGGTTGCAGCCGCGGGCGCGGCGGCTCCATGCACCTTTTTGACGCGGCCAGGCGCTTTTACGGCGGCAGTGCCATCGTCGCCGGTCTGCTGCCCCTGGCGGTGGGCCTGGCCCTGGCCGACAAGCTGCAAAGGCGCAACCGGGTCACCGCCTGCTTCTTCGGCGAAGGCGCCGCCGCCGAGGGCGAGTTCCACGAAAGCCTCAACCTGGCCGCCCTCTGGCGGCTCCCGGTGCTCTTCATCTGCGAGAACAACCTCTACGCCATGGGCACCGCCCTGGAGCGCTCCGAGTCCGAGACTCACATCTATCGCAAGGCCCAGAGCTACCAGATCGCGGCCGAGACCCTGGACGGCATGGACGTCCTGGCGGTGGAGGTCGCTGCCCGCCGCGCCGTAGCGGCCATCCGGGCGGGGGCGGGCCCGCGTTTCCTGGAGTGCCAGACCTACCGCTTCCGCGCCCATTCCATGTTCGACGCCCAGCTGTACCGCGACAAGGCGGAGGTTGAGGCCTGGAAGAAAAAGGGGCCCCTGCTACGCTTCGGCCACTGGGTGGAGGAGGCCGGCCTGCTGGATGTCACTGGCCGGTCCCAGATCGAGGCCGACATCGAGGCGGAGCTGGCCGCGGCGGTGGCCTTCGCTGAGGCAGGTACCTGGGAACCGATCGAGGACCTGACCAAGGATGTTTACACGATGGGCTAGGACCGGGCGGTCTGGCGGGGTTTCCAACAGGGGTACGGTTGTCAAGCCGACCAGGGACGTTTTCCTGTTGTCCCCCGTCAAACGCCACCCGATCCAGATGTCACCTGATCAGGATATGCCAACCTTTTAGGGGCGATAGCGACTTAGGAGTCACGGGCATGAGCGCTGCCACGATCGAATCCACCGCAATCACCTATCGCGAGGCGGTGCGTGAGGCCATCCGCGACGCCCTGAAACGCGATCCGCGGGTCTTCCTCATGGGCGAGGACGTGGGCCGCTATGGCGGCTGCTACGCGGTGACCAAGGGGCTCTACGATGAATTCGGTCCCGAGCGCATTCGCGACGCCCCCCTGTCGGAGTCGGGCTTCACCGGGGCTGGGATCGGCGCCGCCCTGGGCGGGATGCGGCCCATCGTCGAGATCATGACCGTCAACTTCAGCCTCCTGGCCCTGGATCAGATCGTCAACAACGCCGCCACCCTGCGCCACATGTCCGGCGGCCAGCTCAGCGTGCCCCTGGTCATTCGCATGGCCACGGGGGCGGGCAAGCAGCTCGCCGCCCAGCATTCCCACAGCCTGGAGAACTGGTACGCCGCCATCCCCGGCATCAAGGTGGTTGCCCCCGCCACCCTGGAGGACGCCCGGGGCATGCTCTGGTCGGCCCTGGAGGACCCGGACCCGGTGGTCATCTTCGAGCACGTCATGCTCTACAACCGGGGCGGCCCGCTTGCCGCCGACGCCGGCCCGGTGCCCCTCGCCGGCGCGGCGGTGCGGCGGCCGGGCACCGACATCAGCCTCATCACCTACGGTGGTTCCCTCTTCAAGACCCTGGACGCCGCCACGGCCCTGGCGGGGGAGGGCATCCAGGCCGAGGTCATCGACCTGCGTAGCCTGCGTCCCCTGGACGACGCGACGCTCATGGCCTCGGTGGCCAAGACCCACCGCGCCCTCATCGTCGACGAGGGCTGGCGCACCGGCAGCCTGGCCGGCGAGATCAGTGCCCACATCATGGAACAGGCCTTCTGGGACCTGGACGCCCCGGTTGGCCGGGTGTGCACCGCCGAGGTCCCCATCCCCTATCCCAAGCATTTGGAGGATGCCGCCCTGCCGCAGGTGCCGACCATCGTCGCCGCGGCCCGAGCACTTCTGGGGCGTGAATGATGACCACCCTCTACCGCATGCCCTCCTTGGGTGCCGACATGGAGGCCGGCACCCTCATCGAATGGGTCCTCCAGCCCGCCCAGCCCTTCGCCAAGGGCGATGTCATCGCCGTGGTGGAGACCCAGAAGGGGGCCATTGAGGTGGAGGTCTTTCATGACGGCGTCATGGGCCGCCAGCTCATCGAAGTCGGGCGGACGGTGCCCGTGGGTACTCCCATGGCTGAGTTGGAGACCCTGGTTGTCACGCCCCCGAGTCAAGAGACCTTGGTCCAGCCGGCGGTTCAGCCCATGGCCCAAACCGCCCTCCAGCCGAAGGTCGAGCCTCCCAGCCTCGCTGTCAGCGGCTCCAAGATGATTGAGTCGGTACTACCCCAGGCGCCTCCGCCCGAAGCGCCGTCGCCGGGAGTGCCATTGCCAACGGAAGCGCATCCCCTGTTTCCCCCACCGGCATCCGTAACCCCCCCATCGGCGGAAGTCATTACCCCCCGCGCCCCCGTCCGCCCTCGTGCCTCGCCCGTAGCCCGTCGCCTGGCCCAGCAACACGGGGTGAGCCTGGCGGGGCTCCCCGGCAGCGGACCCGGCGGGGCCATCCAGCTGGTTGATGTGCAGTCGGCCGTTGAAGCCCTGGCGCGCGGCGCAGGCTTGTCGCCAGGCACCTGCACCGGTTCCCTGACCCAACCACCCGCCGGACAGCCCGTAACTCCCTCACTTCTGGATGTGAAATCAGGTCAAGACCTTGCGCTGGCCGTAACCCCTACGCTGTTTCAAGCTGCCACACCAACTCCAGCCCCAGCCCCAGCCCCAGCCCCAGCCCGGGCCCAGCCTCCAGCCCCTGTCCCGACCCTAACCCCAGCCGGTCGCCGCCCCGCGCATCCTGGCCTGGACCTGGCCGCCATGCGCCAGGCCATCGCCGCGGCCATGGCCCACTCCAAGCGGGAGATCCCTCACTACTATCTGAGCCAGGACATCGATCTGACCCCGGCCAGCGACTGGCTGGCCCGGCGCAATGCCGAACTACCGCCGGAGCGGCGCCTGCTCATGGGCGTGCTCTTCATCAAGGCCGTGGCCCTGACCCTCAAGGGCTTTCCCGAGCTCAACGGCTTTGACCGCGAGGGGCGCTTCGTACCCTCCGCCGCCATCCACGTCGGCTGCGCCACGGCCATCCGCGGCGGCGGGCTGGTGGCGCCGGCCATTCACGATACGGACCAACTGGATCTCGACAGCCTCATGGCCCGGCTGCGCGACCTGGTAGCGCGGGTGCGCGGCGGCGGTCTGCGTGCCTCGGAACTGGCGGACCCGACCATCACCGTCTCCAGCCTGGGGGAACGGGGGGTGGACCGCCTCTACGGCATCATCTACCCGCCCCAGGTGGCCATCGTCGGCTTCGGCATGCCGCGGCCGGCGCCCTGGATTCTGGAGGGCTGGGTCGTCCCCCGCCAGGTCGTCTCCGCCACCCTGGCCGCCGACCATCGTCACAGCGACGGCCATCGTGGCGCCCTTTTTCTGGCCCAGGTGGGGCAGCGCCTGAAAGAACCGGAGCGACTGTGACTCAAGACATGAGGAGAAGCATGACGATGAGCACCACCATGACCAAAGACGAGATCCAGGCCGCCGCCCTGGAGGAGCTGACCAACGTCGCCCCCGACCTGGCGGACGAGGCCATCCCCCCGGATGCCGACCTTCGCGAGGTCTTCGACCTGGATTCCATGGACTTTCTCAACTGGTTCACCGCCCTCCATCGCCGCCTGGGGGTCGACATCCCTGAACTCGACTATCCCAAGCTGCGCAGCCTGGATGACGTGGCTGCTTACCTGGTCGCCAGGCTCCAGGGTCACTGAGAGTCAGCCGACCAATCCTCAGGGGGAGATGGCCTCGGCAAACCGCCGCAAAGGCTGCTCCTCGGCCCGGGCCTCTTCGAGCAACTGGTGCCAGTCGTCCGGTGGGTGACCGCTAACCAGCATCTTGTGAAATTCCCGATTGGCGTCGTCGTTACTTTCCTATTCCTCGTCCCCCGGGCCAGTGATCAGTCGGGCCACCTCGGGCGGTGAGTAGCCGAGACATTCACCCAGTGCTACCCGGCTGCGCACGCCGAGGAATTCCCGCGACAGACGCCGCTCGGCGAACAGCAGATTTTGCTTGGCGGCATGGTCTTGATAAAGCAGTTCCGCCGGCTGGGGCGCGAAGGGGCGGCGACTGACCCGGGCGATCCGTCCCAGGTTCACCCCGCGCCCGTCGTCCAGCAAGAGCAGGTGCGGGGCCAGCCCCCGGGTCGGATCTGGGCGGGGAAAGTCGATCAGTCCCAGGAGCACGTAAGGCTTGGCGGTCAGGCGGATACCGAGTTGGACGGGGCTGTCACTCAGTTCGGCCAGGAAGATGGTCTCGCCGATGGCCGCACGCAGTTGCTCGAGCTGGCGGTTATAGTCCGGGGAGGGCCAAAGGGTCTGGGTGATCTCCTCTTCCCGGCCCCGTTGGCCTGAAGTGTCGTGGGCAAGGGGCATGGCATGGTTCACCGTGTGATTCGTCGCAGGCCCGTCAATGTGGGGACAGGGTATTGCCTCCGCCACAGCCCGGTGGTCGTGTGGATTCAGAATACCAGCACGCGTGCCGCGGCCAGGGTTTCCGTGGCCAGTTCATCCAGGGTGCTGCGCTGGGTCCCTTCGATCAGTTCCGCCTCCGTGATCCCGCGGGCATCCATGCAGGTGCCGCAGAGCAGTACCTTACCCTTCCGGGCCACCCCTCTCACCATTAGTTCCAGGTTGTAATAGCCCTGCGGTACCTTCTGGCCGGCCTTGGCGCAGGCCACCGCGTCGGCCATGAGGAAGACACAGACCGGCTCGTCCTTGCCGGTCAGGGCCTTGGCCAGGCGCAGGGCATTGAAGCTGCGCTCGGAGCCGTAGGGGGGATCGTTGAGGATGAAGAGGGTGGACATGAGTGCGACTCCGTTGAGCTTGAGAGTTCGTGGAGGTGGAGCTTAGGAGCGAGGTTGTGTGGGCTGAGACGGAGGGAGAGGTTCACCCGCGGTCATGCGAGTTTTCGCTTCTGCCGCCATCAACCATAGGGGCCTGGCGCAGACGGGCCACCAGTCGGGGCAGGAAGGCCAGGGCGGCCAGCAGGGCCAGGGCAACGAGGCCCTTCTGGATCAGGCCCTCCCCTCCGCCGGCAGCCTCGCGGCCGGCATAGCCCAGCCAGGTGTAGGCGATGGCCCCCGGCAACATGCCGCTCGCGGTGGCGAGCAGGTAGGGGAGGAAGGGAATGCGCGTCAGCCCCAGGGCATAGTTGAGCAGGTTGAAGGGAAAGACCGGCACCAGGCGGGTGAAGGCGACGAAGCGCCAGCCCTCCGCCTCCACGCCCTGGATCAGGCGCTTGAGCAGCCCCCCAGCGCGGGCCTGAACCCAGTCACCGGCCAGATAGCGGGCGACCAGAAAGGCTAGCACTGCCCCGATTGTGGCGCCGGTGAGGTTCCACAGGCTCCCCCACAGCGGCCCGAACAGGGCGCCGCCGGCCAGGGTGAGCAGGGAACCGGGCAGGAACAGGACGGTGGCGATGGCATAGAGGCCAATGAAGAGCAGGGGTCCCACCGGGCCGGCGGCTTCGACCCAGGCCGTCAGGGCGCTGGCGTCCAGGTGCTCGCGGTTGATCAGGGCCAGGGCGATGCCGGTGGCAAGCGCCATGCCCAGCAATAGGCGCGGGGCCGTCTTCATGGCCGCCTCCCGGCTGGAGCGTTTCGCCCAATAGAACCACCCGATTTGCCCAGACCGCCCGATTCGCCCTGTCCGCCTGGTTCACCCTGGCCAGGCGCTTCCCAGCGCCGGCGATTGATGGCATAGCCGGTGATCGCGCCGCGGAAGGGCAGGGCCAGCATCCCTGGCAGGGCGGCGACCTCCCGGGGGTCGCGGTGGTCGTCGATGCCGATGGTCATGGCCAGGTGACCGGCGCGGGGCTGGTCGCGGTAGGTGCCAAAGAGACGGTCCCACCAGGAGAGGTTGAAGCCAAAGTTGGAGTTGGTCTCGTCCTCCGCGATCGAATGGTGCACCCGGTGCATGTCGGGGGTGACGAAGACCCAGCGCAGCCGCCGGTCCAGCCATGCGGGCAGGCCAACGTTGCCGTGGTTGAACATGGCCATGCCGTTGAGGATGACCTCGAACAGGATCACCGCCACCACCGGCGGCCCCAGGGCTAGGATGACGGCGAATTTGATGAGCATGGACAGCAGGATCTCGATGGGGTGAAAACGCGCCCCGGTGGTGAGGTCATAGTCCAGGTCGGCGTGGTGGACCCGGTGCAGCCGCCACAGGGCCGGCACGGCGTGGAAGAAGACGTGCTGCGCCCAGATGGCCAGGTCGAGGGCCATCACCGCCAGGGGGATCGCCAGCCAGGGGGAGAGGGGAAACTGATTGAGCAGGCCCCAGCCCTGGGCCGCCGCCGTCGCCGCCAGTCCCACCGCCACGACGGGGAAGAGCAGGCGCAGCAGGATCGTGTTCAGGGCCACCAGGCCCAGGTTGCTGGCCCAGCGTAGGGTCTTGGACACGGTCAGGGCTCGCCGGGGGGCGCGCCATTCCCACAGGGCCATGGCGGCGAAGATGCCAAGGAAGGCGGTCAGGCGGATGGCCGCCTCATGGGTCTGGACGAAGGTCTCCACGCTGGTCTGCCTCCGGTGGTCCGGTTGTTGGTTGGCTGGACCTGAGTCTGGCAGATGAGGGCGTTTTATTCAACGATAAGGTTGATTGAAGCGGCGTTCGTTGTCGCCGGCAAGTCATTCCTGAATTCGGGTACCACATTCCGTGACTTTCACGCTGAGCGGTGGCTTTGTGAGAACAACCTGGGTGATGGCGTGGACCCGGCCCCCTATACTGGTGACCTGGACGATGTTCAATACTGTTTTTGATGGTTGTCGAGCCATCCGCGGGAGTCAGCCATGTCACCTAGCCTCGATCCCAAACAGGCCCTGTTCGCCCAACTGGCGGTTGTCGCCCGGGCCTTGGGCCATGGCTCGCGCCTGGAACTGCTGGATTACCTCGCCCAGGGGGAGCGCAGCGTCGAGGACTTGGCCCAAGTCGCCGGGCTGTCCATCGCCAATACCTCCAAGCACTTGCAGCAACTCAAGGCGGCGGGGCTGGTGCAGGCGCGGCGCGATGGCAAGCATATCCGCTACACCCTGGGGGACGAGCGCGTGCTGGATGTGCTGGCCGTGCTGCGCGGCATCGCCGCGGCCCACCTCGACGCGGTCGAGGATCTGGTCGGGACCTATCTGCGCGGGCGCGACGCCCTGGAACCGGTGCCGGCCCAGGACCTGCTGGACCGGGTGCGCGCCGGCCTGGTGACGGTCCTGGACGTGCGCCCTCCCGAGGAGTATGCCCAGGGCCATGTGGCCGGCGCCCTGAATGTCCCCTTGGAGCGCTTGCAGGAGCGGCTCCGGGACCTGCCCCCGGATCGCGAGGTGGTGGCCTATTGCCGGGGTCCCTGGTGCGTGCTGTCCTTCGAGGCGGTGGCTAGGTTGCGCCAGGCGGGCTTCACCGCGCGCCGCCTGGAGGACGGGCTGCCGGAGTGGCGCCGCGCCGGGCTGCCAGTGGCGAGCGACTGATCAGGGGCTTTCACTTACCCTTTCGCTCCCGCTCCCGCTCCCGCTCCCGCTCCCGCTCCCGCTCCCGCTCCCGTCCTCGGCCGCGCTACGCTGACAGGCCGGCAGATTGCGCGTCTCCCAGGGGTGGCTGGCGCAGTATTCCCCCCGCTGGCGGCGGAAGTTTTGCAAATGCTGGTCGATGGTCGCCCCGGTCAGATCGACGCCGAAACCCGTATCGACGGGCGGCGGGCTGGCGGGCAGCAGGGTCTCCAGGATCTCCTTGCCGGCCTCGGCGGAGTAGTGAGAGTACTCCCAGTAGTAACGCATCTCATCCTTGCCCGTGACCTGGGGCACGGGTTCGGTGGTGATGCGGTTGAAGCCGGTGAAGTCCCGGAAACGGATGTCGCAGCCCTCCTGGCGGCGCTGGTCGAAGATCGTGACCAGATCGCGCTTCCACTGCTCATGGGCCGGCAGCACATCCTGCCAGTAGGACAACTCCGCCAGGGCGTGGACCGGGCTGAGGAAGAAGCGCAAGGCGACCCCCTGACGACAATAGTCCTGGGTGACCTGGTCCAGGGCCGCCAGGGTCCCGGCGGTATCCTGGGGAACGGCCGAGGGGTCCCCCTGGTTGATGATCTTGTCGAAGGCGAAGGCCGTGCCCCCCTCATCCGCCATGATGATCTTCAGGCACTCGTCGGATTTATGGCCGCGGCTGGCCAGGATCGGCAGGCATTGCCGGGTGTTGGTGCCAAGGAGGATCTTCCAGGTCTCCACCGTCTGGGTCCAGGAGGCGGCGCGCTTGAGGTTGAGCAGGAAGCGCTTGACGGGATAGAGATCCGAGGTGGCGATCAGCTCTTCGGCGAAATCACTGTTACCCCCTTGCAGGCCGAACAGCCAGCCATAGTCCAGGCCCCAGACCACCATCCTGGGCCGGTGGAAATAGCTGGTGTGGCGCAGCATGTTTATGGCGTCCTTCAGGGAGGCGCCACTGATGGCCAGGTTGAGTACCCGCTGGTCCGCGAACTGGGGCAGTTCCGTGGGTAGGCCGATCTCGGTGCGGGAACTGCCGATGAAGACCAGGTCCGGCTGGTAGCGATAGGCGGCGTAGGTCTTGCCCCAGGGGACGATCTTCTGCTGGGCGATGGTCAGCCGCTGCAGCAGGGGGGAGTCCCACTGGTGAATCAGGTAGGGGTCCACCTGGTAGTTGATGGTCACCACCAACCCCAGCAGGCCGAGGAAGGTCAGGCCGAGGTAGGCGAGATAGCGAGGGTAAGTGGCCATGGTCGGGGCTTAATCCTGGGCTGGGGCGGAAGGGCGCGAAGAGTGATCGGGACTCGAATCGGGATCTAAATCAGTGCTGAATCGGGACCGGAATCTGGCTGAGACGGGAACGCAATGGGGACCGGAACCTGGATCAGAACTGGGCATAGATGAATTCAGCCGTCTTGTCCAGGTTGAGGAGGCCGATCACCAGCAGGGTCCCCATCGCCAGGGCCCAGCCCAGCGTGGGCCGCCACTGAACGCGGATCAGGGAGAAGGCCGCCTGGGCGTCCGGGAAGCGGTTGCCGACATACAGCACGATCTGATTGGTGTTGGGCATGAGGAAGGCGATGAAGGCCCCGAGGGCGACCATGGCCAGTTCACTTGGGCCGATGGCCGGATTGACCGCCAGGCCATTGAGCCCGACCAGGCCCCGGAGCACCTCCAGGGCGGAACCCAGGTCCGGGGAGCGGAAGAAGACCCAGGCCAGGAGCACGGCCAGGAAGGTCAGGACCTGGCTGAAGAACCTGACCCCCCGGGTCGGCGCCGGCCGCCCCTCGCCCCGCCAGGTCTGCCAGCCATGCTGCACGCAGAGGTAGAGGCCATGCAGGCCGCCCCAGATGACGAAGGTCCAGTTGGAGCCGTGCCAGAGCCCCCCCAGCAGCATGGTCAGCATCAGGTTGCGGTAACGGTTGAACTGGCCGTGGCGGTTACCACCCAGGGGGATGTAGAGATAGTTGCGCAGAAAGCGCGACAGGGAGATGTGCCAGCGGGTCCAGAACTCGCTGACATTGGTCGACTTGTAAGGGGAGTCGAAGTTGAAGGGGATCTGAAAGCCCAGCATGCGCGACACGCCGATGGCCATATCGGAGTAGCCGGAGAAATCGAAATAGAGCTGGAAGCTGTAGGCCAGGATGCCGATCCAGGCGGCCAGGAGTTGCGGGTCATCCCCGCTCAGGCCGGCATCGACCACCGGGACCAGGTTGTCGGCGATCAGGAGCTTCTTGGCCAGGCCGAAGGTGAAAAGGCTGAGGCCCACCGTCAGGTTTTCGGCGCTGAAGGCATAGTTCCGCCGGTCGGCGAACTGGGGCAGCAGGTCCTTGTGATTCAGCACCGGCCCGGCGACGATGTAAGGGAAGTAGGAGGCGAACAGGGCGTAGCGCCAGAGGCCAACGTCCGCCGCCCGGCCATGGCGGGCATCGACCAGGAAGGCGATCTGGGTGAAGGAGAAAAAGGAGATGCCGATGGGCAGGAGCACGTCCAGCGGGTGGAGACCGGCCCCAGTGAGGTCGTTGACCGAGCGGATAAAGAAATTGGCGTACTTGAAATAGCCCAGGAGCAACAGGTTGCCGGTGACGGCGAGGATCAGCCAGAGCCGTTTATGCGCCTCCGCCACCTGCTGGATCCGCTGGTAAGCCAGGTAGTTACCGACGATGGAGATCGCCAGGATGGGCAGATAGGCCGGATTCCAGGAGACGTAAAAGGCCAGGGAGGCCAGCAGTAGCCAGGAGGCCGCCCAGTGCTCATCCCTTCTGCCGAGCAGGAAAAAGCCGATCAGCGTGACCGGCAGAAAGAGGAAGAGAAAATTGAAGGAGCTGAAAACCATGGCGATACCCGGCGGGAAGCGGCTGGAGGCGGCTGGAGGCGCGCGTATCTTACTCCCAGGTTCGCCCTTCAGCGCTAGGGCTGAAAAGGGGGGAGCGTCAGGACTAAATGTGGCGAGCGCTAGGGCTTGGCGTGGCGGGCCGCTATGGCTTGGCGAGGTGAGCGCGTGGCGAGCGCGTGGTCAGAGTATGGTAGGAGCATGGTGGGCGTGTGTTGGGTAACTGTGTCAGTCTTAACTTGCAAAGCCGCCCATCTCCACCAACAATGTCAGCCATGACTGACACGATTCGCTTTCCCGACGAACTCGGCCGCCTCTTGAAAGCGCGCCGGCAAGAACTTGGCCTCACCATCAAGGACCTGGCGCAACGGGCCGGCAAGGTGCGGGAGGTGATCTACCGGATCGAGGCGGGTGAAGACGTCACCCTCTCCTCCCTCATGGCCGTGCTGAGTGCGCTGGGCTTGGCGATGCGCCTGGAACAAGCCCGTATGCCGACCATGGAGGAAGTCGCCGCCCGTTTCTGGTTGGGGGAGGAGGACGAGGATGCTGCCTGAAACGATATCTTCCACAATGGACATCCCACGGATATTCAATATCACTGAAAGCGCTCACCGTATCCACAACCCGATCACACCCGAAAAGCTCGCCACGCTCGGCGCGGCGCTGCGTCTGGAACCGGGGGCCCGCGTGCTCGACCTCGGCAGCGGTTCGGGGGAGATGCTGTGCACCTGGGCACGCGATCACGGCATCATCGGCACTGGCATCGATATGAGCCCGTTGTTCACCGAGCAAGCGAAACTCCGTGCTGAAGAACTCGGCGTCGTCGATCAAGTCACGTTCATCCATGGCGATGCCGCAGGCTATGTCTCTGACGAGAAGGTTGATGTGGCCGCCTGTGTCGGCGCCACTTGGATCGGCGGGGGTGTCTCCGGCACGATCGAGCTGCTGGCGCGGAGCCTCCACACCGGGGGGATCATCCTCATCGGCGAGCCCTTCTGGCGGCAGTTACCGCCGACGGAAGCGGTTGCCAAGGGGTGTCTTGCCAACGCCATCGCCGACTTTCTCCTGCTGCCAGAACTTCTTGCGTCTTTTGGCCACCTTGGCTATGACGTCGTGGAAATGGTTCTGGCCGACCAGGACGGCTGGGACCGATACGAGGCGGCCAAATGGCTCACCATGCGCCGCTGGCTTGAAGCCAATCCCCACGACGAACTCGCGAAAGATGTGCGAGCCATACTGACTACGGAACCCGCGCGCTACGCCGCTTACACGCGGGAATACCTGGGTTGGGGTGTGTTCGCGCTGATGCCGCGCTGATACCTTTGCGCAGCCGGCGGATCGTCAACGGCTGCGCTGTGTAAAAGCTGATGGACTCACTTCGCTCACCGCTGAATTTGGACGTTAGCTATCGACGTCCCCAGACACCGCTGCCGAATCAGCGCCTGGAGGTCTTCAAGCCCAGTGCAGGCGGCAATGGCAACCGCATCGGCGCAGACCTGGGGCTCTCCGTCAACCAGGCGAAAAATGGCCGGGAGGGGCGTCCCGTTCCCGGGAAAGCGTTCTAGAAACTGGTCGCGGTGGAGAAACTCGCTGGGCAAGTCCAGGGCGGCGACGAAGTCCTGCCAGGCGCCACGCTCCGCCAGGACGCCATGGGTGATGGCGCAAAGCTGGCAGGGGTAGGTGGCGGGGGAAAAGAGCTTGTGGCCTATGTCCGCCAACGTGTTGAAGAAGCCGCTGTCGGCGTTGTAGACGAAGAGCAGGGATGCGCCCCTATCCATGGTCAGGACCCTATCCATGGTCAGGACCGGATCCCGGAGCGGGCCAGCTTCAGGGCCAGGAGGAGCCAGGGGGTGGCATGCAGCACCAGATCGAAAATATCCAGAGGGCGCGTCAGCCCTCCGGCGGCCAGCAGCTTGAGCTTCTCCCACAGATGCGGCTCCGGGACGAAGGGGGCGAGCCCCAGGGTCAGGGCAGCGATGATCAGATAGATCAGGGGCAGACGGTCAAACCAGGCGAGCATGGGGGGCGATCCTGCGATGAAGGGTGGTTGGCGCCAGCCGTTATACTGACGACCTGGACGGCATTCAATGCCGTGATTGACGGTTGCCGGGCCAGCCGCGGGCGTCAGTGGCCGGTTCACTCCGTCCACCGGCCGCCGAACCACCTCTGAGTGTCTCGCCATGCTCGATACCCTGCCTCGCCTGCGTGCCACCGATTTCCCGCCGCTGCATCGGCGCGCCCTGACCACCTTGCAGGTCAACCTCGGCTACCGCTGTAACCAGAGCTGCCTGCACTGTCACGTCAACGCCGGTCCCAGGCGTACCGAGCGCATGGACGACGCGAACATCGACCTGATCCCCCAGGTGCTCGGCGCCCGGGGCCTACCGACCCTGGACCTCACCGGTGGGGCCCCGGAGCTGCATCCGCGCTTTCACGAACTGGTGCGGGAGGCCCGGCGCCTGGGGGCGCGGGTGCTCGACCGCTGCAATCTGACCATCCTCTCCGAACCCGGCCAGGAGGACCTGGCGGACTTTCTCGCCCACCAGGGGGTCCAGGTCGTCGCCTCACTGCCCTGCTATCTGGAGGACAACGTGGACCGGCAACGGGGTCAGGGGGTCCATGCCCGCAGCATCGCCGGCCTGCAGCGCCTGAACGCCCTGGGTTACGGCCAGCCGGGGAGCGGGCTGGACCTGGACCTGGTCTACAATCCCGGCGATGCCAGCCTGCCCCCCGGCCAGGCGGACCTGGAGGTGGCCTACCGGCGGGAATTGGGGGCGCGTTACGGCATCGTCTTCAGCCGCCTGCTCATCCTGACCAACATGCCCATCCAGCGCTTCGGCAGCACCCTGCTCAGCCGGGGGCAGTTCGATGACTACCTGCACCTGCTCAAGGACAATTTCCGTGCCGCCAATCTGGACCAGGTCATGTGCCGTGACCTGATCAGCGTCGACTGGCAAGGCTGGCTCTACGACTGCGACTTCAACCAGCAGTTGGGCCTGGGGCTGAAGGGGGGTAGCGGAAAGCGGTCTGGGGGCGACGGGGAGGGTGGATGTGGGCTTGGTACAAGAGGAAGTGGCGGAAATAAATCGGGAGGAGATGAACCCGGCGGCGATCTGATGGCGGTCGATAGCCGGAGACCACACCTACGCGACCTCCTGACGGGAGATTTCACCATGACCTCCATCGTCGTCGCCGATCACTGTTACGGTTGCACCGCCGGGCAGGGCAGCAGTTGCGGTGGTGCCCTGACGGAGGACCCGGGCATCGTCTGAGATTGATTCGCTCTCTTCATCAAAATGATGTCATTGATTACGGCGTTGGCTGTGATCAAAGGCGTGAAGCTGGTCCTGGCTCTGGGGGTGGGGCGGGTCTGATGCATGGTTACTCACCATGCGCCTGACCTTCATCCTGCCAGCCCTGGACGAGGCGACGGGCCTGATGGCGACCCTGTCCCCCCTTCAACCCCTGCGTGCCCAGGGCCATGAGATCATCCTGGTCGATGGCGGTAGCCGTGATGGCACCCCCGACCTAGCGGCCCCCTGGGTCGACCAAGTCTTCACCACCCCCCGGGGCCGGGCGCGGCAGATGAACGCCGGCGCGGACGTGGCCCAGGGCGAGGCCCTGGTCTTTCTCCACGCCGATACCCGCCTGCCGGCGGACGCCGTCGCGCTTATCCAGGTGGCCCTGCGACAACGGCTCTGGGGACGCTTCGATGTCCGCATCGCGGGTCGGCCCTGGGTGCTGAAGCTCGTTGCCCTGCTGATGAATCTGCGCTCCCGCCTGACCGGCATCGCCACCGGGGACCAGGCGATCTTCGTCCGCCGCGAGGTCTTCACCGCCGTCGGTGGTTTTCCGGACCAGCCGCTGATGGAGGACATCGCGCTGTCGCACCGGCTCAAGCGCCGGGGACCGCCGGCCAACCTGCGGCAACGGGTGCTGACCTCCGGCCGGCGCTGGGAAAGCCAGGGACCCTGGCGCACCATCCTCCTGATGTGGCGGCTGCGCTTCGACTACTGGCGCGGGGTGCCGGCGGAGGCCCTGGCGGCTCGCTATCGCCTCCCCGCCCAGACGGAGGCGGGAGCCAAGTTGGTTGCCAGGCAGGCGGAAGTACGGGTGGAAGGTCGGGCAGCCAGGCCAGCGGAGGGGCGCTTGCAGGGGACGGAGACGGCAGCCGGACCAGCAGCGGGACCACCAGCCAGGCCTGCAGCGGAACCAGCAGCCAGGCCGGCAGCAAGGCAGGTCGATGTGCAAGTGGATGGGCAGGCAGGCAGCCCATCGGATGAGCGGTGCCAGCGGTGACCCAGATCCGCCTCCTGGTCTTCGCCAAGGCGCCGTTGCCCGGCCGGGTCAAGACCCGGCTGATACCGGCCCTGGGGGCAGAGGGAGCGGCGCGGCTGGCCGGTAGGCTTCTGTGCCATGCCCTGACGCAGGCCCTGGAGGCGGACCTGGGGCCGGTGGAAGTGTGCGCCAGTCCAGCCCCGGTGCACCCGGACTGGCGGCCTTGGCTGCCGATTCTCAACCAGATAGGTGCCCCTAGGCCCCGCCTGTCCTGGAGTGATCAGGGCGAGGGCGATCTGGGGGCGCGCATGGCCCGGTCGGCCCAAGGCTATCTGGACGCGGGCGAGCCAGTCCTGCTGATGGGCACCGATTGTCCGGCCTTGACCCCTCACCGCCTGCGGGAGGCCGCCAGGGCGTTGCACGGACACGAGGCAGTACTCATCCCGGCGCGGGATGGCGGCTATGTCCTGCTGGGTCTACGGGCCTTCCATCCCGCCCTTTTCACTGCCATGCCCTGGGGCACTGCCACCGTGGCGGACCTCACCCTGAAGCGCCTGCGGGACCTGAACTGGCGGGTATGGGTGGGCGAGGCGCTAGCGGATATCGATGTTCCGGCCGATCTCGCGGTCCTGCCAGGTGAGATGGTGGAGACGAGATCTCCGGCAAGATCGCCCGCAAGATCGCATTTGCGCCCGCCGCGGGGTATCGGGTAATTTCGCTCAACGCTGGCCCTGATCTTAACCGCAGGCTTTCACCCCTCCCCCCAACCCCCTCCCACAAGGGGAGGGGGAGTCCGACCCGCTTTCCCTACCCCCCGGAAGTACCCCATGCAGCCCATCCTCAAATCCACCAAGATGGCCAATGTCTGCTACGACATCCGCGGCCCGGTCATGGCCCGCGCCCGCCAGATGGAGGAGGAGGGCCATCACATCATCAAGCTCAACATCGGCAATCCCGGCGCCTTCGGCTTCGAGGCCCCGGAGGAGATCGTCCAGGACGTCATCCTCAACCTGCCCAACGCCTGTGGCTACGCTGATTCCAAGGGCCTCTTCGCCGCCCGCAAGGCGGTGATGCACTACACCCAGGAAAAGCATATCCACGGCGTCCAGGTGAGCGACATCTACATCGGCAACGGCGTCTCGGAGCTGATCGTGATGGCCATGCAGGCCCTGCTGGACAATGGCGACGAGGTGCTGGTGCCGGCCCCGGATTACCCCTTGTGGACCGCCGCCGTGTCCCTGGCCGGGGGCACCCCCTGCCACTATCTGTGTGACGAGGGGGCGGGCTGGCTGCCGGATCTCAACGATATCCGCGCCAAGATCACCCCGGCGACCCGCGCCATCGTCATCATCAACCCCAACAACCCCACCGGGGCCCTCTACCCGGACGACCTGCTGCGGGAGATCGTCGAGATCGCCCGTCAGCATCAGCTCATCGTCTATGCCGATGAGATCTACGACAAGGTCCTGTATGACGGAGTGAGCCATACCTCCATCGCCTCCCTGGCCGACGACGTCCTGTTCGTGACTTTCAATGGCCTGTCCAAGAACTATCGCGCCTGCGGCTACCGCGCCGGCTGGGCCATCGTCTCCGGCGAGAAACGCCATGCCCGCGACTACATCGAGGGTCTGGACATCCTCGCCTCCATGCGCCTGTGCGCCAACGTCCCGGCCCAGCACGCCATCCAGACCGCCCTGGGCGGTTACCAGAGCATCGACGACCTGGTGGCCCCCGGCGGTCGCCTGTGCAAACAGCGTGATCAGGCCTACGAGCTATTGACCGCCATCCCCGGCGTCACCTGCCACAAGCCGACGGCGGCCATGTACCTCTTCCCCCGCCTGGACCCGCGGCTCTATCCCATCCTCGACGACCAGCATTTCATCCTGGAACTGCTGCTGGAGGAGAAGGTCCTGGTGGTCCAGGGCAGCGGCTTCAACTGGCCCCATCCGGATCACCTGCGCCTGGTCTTCCTGCCCAACACCGACGACCTGGCGGAGGCCATCGGGCGCTTCGCCCGCTTCCTCGAGGGCTATCGCAAACGACATGGGACCTGATGACCAGGGAGACCCTCCACGGCCCCTATTCGTGGCGGCATGAATCCTGGCATCATCACCCTTACACCATGGCATACATGAGATTTTCTGATGACCGCGCAGCCCCTGCCGGAACTCTATACCCTTGAGGATTACCGCCTTTGGGAGGGTGATTGGGAACTGATCCATGGCATGCCCCTAGCGATGGCACCATCCCCGGCGCTCCAGCATCAACGTCTGGGGATGCGTATCGCTCGTCAACTCGACGAGTCCCTCGATGACTGCCCCCATTGCGAAGTCCTGTATGAGATCGACATTGAGTTCGCCCAGGACACCGTCGTGCGCCCCGACGTCATCCTCATCTGTTACGAGCCCGAGGGGGAGCGGCTGACCCGTGCCCCGGAGTTGATCTTCGAGGTGATCTCCCCCGCCACCGCCCGGCGTGATGAGCTGACCAAATTCCAGCTCTATCGCGACGAGGGGGTGAGCTGGTACGTCCTGGTCTACCCGTCGGCGGCCAAGGCCAAGGTTTATCGACTGGTTGAGGGTGACTACCGCAAGGTGGGCGATTTCCACGATGAACGGCACACCTTCGCCCTGTCCCGCTGCACCATCGACGTTGATTTTGGGCGCTTGTGGCGTGGGCGTCGCTGATGGATACCGCTAACCGGTCCCTTACTCACGGTCTTCCCTCAGCGCCTTTGGCCGTCACGCTCACTTCCATGAGAGCGTGCGCTATCCCCCCTGAAAAATAGAGTCCTTACCGTGGCTCTCATGCTAACCGGCCTGGTGCGGTGCGCCACATCAATGATAATGAAAGAATTATCCGTCACCTTCACGCCAAAGGATTATCGCGTCCGCCGGTAGCCGTAGGCTCGGCTAAACTTCATGGGGTCAGGCAATCACCGCGCAGGCGGGGAGTCCCATGTCGCCAGCCGATCCCACACCGGGCCTTGACCTGGCCCCGACTGTCGAGGGAGCAGGGTGGATTGCGGCCCCTGCGTCGCTGGCCTGCCCAGTGCTCCCCGACACCGCCGCCCTCCCGTCGCTGGCCGGCCCAGTGCCCGCCGCCACCCTCCCGTCGCTGGCCTGTCCAGTGCCCGACGCCGCCGCCCTGGGCTTCATCGAGGAGGTACATGGCCCGGTCATCGACATCCGCTGCACCCGTCTCCCGCCCCTGCACCGGGCGCTGTATGTCCTCATGGGCGAGGAGCGCTACCCCTTCGAGGTCTACCGCCATCTGGACGAGCACCGCGTCCGGGCCATCGCCCTGCATCGCACCGGGGGCCTGCGGCGGCGCATGCCGGTGTTCGACGCCGGGGGACCGCTGGCGGTCCCGGTGACCCCGACCTGCCTGGGGCGGCTGCTGGATAGCTTCGGCCGGCCCCTGGATGGCGGACCGCCCCTGACGCCGGAGGGCTTCCGGCCCATCGTTGCCCCGCCGGTGCCCTTGGCGGAAGCGGCTGGGATCGGCGACCTGCTGCCCACCGGCATCAAGGTCATCGACCTGCTCTGCCCCTTCGTGCGCGGCGGCAAGACCGGCCTCTTCGGCGGCGCCGGGGTGGGCAAGACGGTGCTGATCATGGAGTTCATGCACGCCATCGTCCACCTACACCAGGGGGTGTCGGTCTTCGCCGGGGTGGGGGAGCGCATCCGCGAGGGCCACGAACTGTGGCACGACATGCGCGCCGCCGGCGTCATGGCGCGCACCCTGATGCTGTTCGGCCAGATGGACGAGTCGCCGGGGGTGCGCTTTCGCATCGGCCTGGCCGCCCTGACCTACGCCGAGTACCTGCGCGACAGCGTGGCGCGGGACGTGCTGTTTCTGATGGACAACGCCTTCCGCTTCGTCCAGGCCGGCAGCGAGATCTCCGGGCTGCTGGGGCGGATGCCGGCCACCGTCGGCTACCAGCCCACCCTGCTGTCCGAGGTCGCCGAGCTGCAGGAGCGCATCCTCTCCACCCGGACGGGCAACATCACCGCCGTGGAGGCGGTCTATGTCCCGGCGGACGACATGACCGACCCGGCGGTGGAGGCCCTGCTGGCCCATCTGGACACCACCGTGATCCTGTCCCGCGCCCAGGCCGCCAAGGGCATCTATCCGGCGGTGGACCCCCTGGCCTCCGCCAACCAGATGATGGACCGCACCCTCATCGGCGACCGCCACTATGCCGTGGCCCAAGCAGTGCGCGAACAGCTCGCCCGCTACCGGGAACTGGAGGACATCATCGCCATGCTCGGGCTGGAGGCCCTGGCGGAGGCCGACCGGCGCGCGGTGGACCGGGCGCGGCGCCTGGAGCGTTATCTCACTCAGCCCTTCCATGTGGTCGCCGTCCATACCGGCATCCCCGGCGCCGCAGTGCCCCTGGACACCACCCTGACCGACTGTGAGGCCATCCTGCGCGGCGACTATGACGCAGTGCCGGAGGAACGTTGCTATATGCGCGGCGGGCTGAGTGACCCTCGGGCACCGGGCCTCCGGCCATGAACCAGGCCATTACCCTTCACCTTCAGAGCGCCGCCCGCTATGAGCGAATCGCGGGCGTGGTGAGCTTTGTCGGTGAGGACGCCAGCGGTTACTTCGGCCTTCTGCCGGGCCACGAGTCCTTTCTGACCCTGCTGGAGTACGGCCTGGCCCGCTTCCGCGGCGCGGCGGGCCCCTGGCGCTACCTGGCCTGTCCGGGGGCGGTGCTCTGGTTTACCGATGACGAACTCTTCCTCAACACCCGCCGCTATCTGATCGATGACGACTACGGGCGGATCTCGGGCCTGCTGGCGGGGCAACTGGCCGATGAGGAGATGGCCCTCAAGAGCGTCAAGGACAATCTGCGGCGGCTGGAGCAGGAGTTGTTCCGCCGCCTGCGGGGTATGGAGGCAAGGCGGACATGAACGACGATCGCTGGCGCCAGGGGGTCGAGCGCCATGCCCGGCGGCTGGACGGGGCCGAGCGGGGGCGTCGGTCACTGCTCGCCCAGACGGTATTTCTCGGCACCCTGTCTATACTCTTTTTAGCGCCCTTGGTGGGCGGGGCCTATCTCGGGAGCTGGCTGGACGGTCTCCAGGCGGGTTACTCGGTGCGCTGGACCGTCAATCTGATCCTGCTGGGCCTGGCCCTGGGCATCCTCAACGTCATTCTCTTCATCCGCAAACACTGGTGAGGGTAGCGCCGATGCGCGTCATGCGGCCCGGTTACGGTAGCGCCAGACCGGTCCGGCTGGCCGGGACCGGGGTCCGCTTCGGTTCCTGCCGTTTCCTGGTCCTCCCTTTGCCTGGTCGGGGGATAGGCCTGAGGTGATGGAAAGCCTGCCCGCCCTGTTCCATCTTGGCCCCCTGGGGATCACCGCCACGGTGGTGACGACCTGGGGCCTGATGCTGGTCCTGGCCCTGGGTGCCTGGCTGGCCACCCGCCGACTTTCGCTCAATCGCCCCGGGCTGGCGCAGACCGCCCTGGAGGGCGCGGTCCAAGCGGTGGACGCGGCCATCGAGGCGGTCCTGCCCGGTCGGGGTAGCCTGCTGCTGCCCTTCATCGGCACCCTCTGGCTGTTCATCGCCCTCGCCAACCTCATCGGGCTGGTGCCGGGCCTCTCCGCCCCCACCGGGGACCTGTCCACCACCGCCGCCCTGGCCCTGTTGGTCTTCCTGTCGGTGCATTGGTTTGGCATCCGCGCCGCGGGCTGGCGGGCCTATCTGCGCCATTACCTCGCCCCCAGCCCCCTGCTGTTGCCCTTCCACCTGCTCGGGGAGCTATCGCGCACCCTGGCCCTGGCGGTGCGGCTGTTCGGCAACATCATGAGCCTGGAGATGGCCGCCCTGCTGGTGCTGCTGGTGGCGGGACTGCTGGTGCCGGTCCCGGTGCTCATGCTGCACGTCATCGAGGCCCTGGTGCAGGCCTATATCTTCGGCACCCTGGCGTTGATCTACATCGCCGGAGGCATGCAGTCTGGTTCCGAGTCCCGCCCAGACGCCGCGCCCGGGCTGGCATCGGCCCAACCCGGCCGGAGGCACCCGCCCTGATTCACCTTGGGCCCGGCCGCTTTGACCCTTGCCGTTCCACGACCGCCATCCCAGCCATCACCTCACCACCCCCATCGGACCCGCCCCATGAGCGACATTCACCTCTTCGCCCTCATCTCCACCGTCGCGGCGGCCCTGGCCATCGCCATCGGGGTCATCTTCCCCGCCATTGCCATGGGCCGTGCCATCACTCAGGCCCTGGAGGCCCTGTCACGTCAGCCGGAGGCGGAAAAGTCCATCACCCGCACCCTCTTCATCGGCCTGGCGATGATCGAGTCCCTGGCCATCTACGTGTTGGTGATCGTGCTGATCATCCTCTTCCGCAATCCCCTGCTCGAATACCTGCTGCGCTAGGCCCGGCCATGGCCATCGACTGGACCACCTTTACCCTGGAGGTCGTCAACTTCCTGGTCCTGGTGTGGCTCCTCAAGCGGTTCCTCTACCAGCCGGTGCTCGAGGTCCTGGGCCGGCGGCAGGCGGGCGTCGCCCATACCCTGGCGGAGGCGCGGCGGGCCGAGGGGGAGGCGGCGGAACTGCGCGCCCAGTTCGAGCGGCGGCTGGCGGACTGGGAGGCGGAGAAGGCCAGTCTGCGCGCGGGGCTCCAGGCGGAGCTGGAGACCGAACGTGGCCGCCAACTCCAGGCCCTGTCCCGGACCCTGGGCGCGGAACGGGAGCGCCAGCGGGCCCAGGAGGACCATCAGGCGGCGGAGCTACGACGGGAACTGGAGGCCCAGGCGCTCCTCCAGGCGCGCCGCTTCGCCACCCGGCTCTTGTCCCGCCTCGCCGGACCGGAACTGGAGGGCCGCCTGATCGAGGTCTTCATCGCGGACCTCGCCCACCCGCCGGGGGATGAGTCCGCCCCAGAGGATAGCTTCGCCGGGCTGGATGTCAGCGCCCTCGGCGCTGAGGGCCGGGCCCGGATCACCAGCGCCTTCCCGGTAGCCGAGGCCCAGCGCCAGCGCCTGGCGGCAGCCCTGACGGCCCGCCTGGGTCGGCCCCTGCCCCTGGATTGGGCCGAGGATGGGTCGCTTCTGGCTGGTCTGCGCCTCACCCTGGGACCCTGGCAACTTGACCTGAGTCTGGCGGACGAGCTCGACGCCTTTGCCCGGTCGGGCAACCATGGTGGCTGAGCGCCCCACCTCCCCCTTGGCTCGCCAGGCCGCCTGGCTGGCGGACTACCGCCTTCGCTTACGGCTGGTGGAGCAGGGCAAGGTCGCGGCGGTGGGGGACGGCATCGCCTGGGTCGAGGGCCTGCCCTCCGCGGCCATGGACGAGATCCTGGCCTTCGAGGACGGCAGCGAGGCCCTGGTCTTCCACCTTGGCGCCCAGCGCATCGGGGCCATCCTTCTCCATCAGGGTGAGGGGCTCACCGCCGGCGCCGCGGCCCGGCTCACCGGGCGCCAGCTCACCCTGGGCGTCGGGGATGCCTATCTGGGGCGAGTGGTGGATCCCCTGGGCCGGCCGCTGGACGGCGGTCCGGTCCTGGAAACCGGCGGCCGCCGGCCCCTGGAGGCCGCCTCGCCGCCCATCATCGCCCGTGACTTCGTCAGCCGGCCCCTGGTCTCGGGCAGCAAGATCCTCGACACCCTGGTGCCCATCGGCAAGGGGCAGCGCCAGCTCATCATCGGTGACGCCGGTACCGGCAAGAGCGCCTTGGCCCTGGACATGGTTGTCGCCCAACGCGGCCGGCACGTCCGCTGCGTCTATGTGCTGATCAGCCAAAAACGCTCGGCGGTGGTGGCGACCCTAGAAACCCTGCGTCGTACCGGTGCCCTGGACTATTGCTGCGTGGTGGTGGCGGAGGCCACCGCCACCCCGGGGCTCAAGTATCTGGCCCCCTTCGCTGGCTGCACCCTGGCCGAGGCCTGGATGGTGGCCGGACGCGACTGTCTGGTGGTCTACGACGATCTCAGCACCCATGCCCGCGCCTATCGGGAATTGTCGCTGTTGCTGCGCCGCCCCCCGGGGCGGGAGGCCTATCCCGGGGACATCTTCTATCTGCACTCGCGGCTGCTGGAACGTTCCACCTGCCTGGCGGCCGCCAAGGGCGGCGGCAGCATGACGGCCCTGCCGCTCATCGAGACCGAGCAGGGGGAGATCGCCGCCTACATCCCCACCAACCTCATCTCCATCACCGATGGCCAGATCTACCTGGACCCCCAGCTCTTCGCCCGCGGTTTTCTGCCCGCCATCGACGTCACCCGCTCGGTGTCACGCATCGGCGGCAAGGCCCAGCCCCCGGCCATCCGCGCCGAGGCCGGGCGCATGAAACTGGATTTTCTCCAGTTTCTGGAGCTGGAAGTCTTTACCCGCTTCGGCGCCCGTCTGGAGGCGAGCGTGGCGGCCAAGATCCAGCGTGGCCGGCTGCTGCGGGATCTGCTCAAGCAGGAGCGCCTGGCCCCCCTGTCCCCGGAACAGCAACTGGCCTGGCTGATCGCCTACAACGAGGGCCTGTTCGATGACCTGGCGGGGGACGAAGCGGCCATCGCCACCCGTCTGGCCCACCTGCTCGCCCGCGCCGCCGCCTCGCCTCTGACTCTAGGCGATGACCGTTCGGTTTGGCGCAGGGCCCTGGTGGAGTGGGCGCACCAGGCGTCTTCGGCTACCGATGCGATCACCCGTCAGCAAGCAGGTTGGCGCCAACCGAGCGCAGCTCATCCAGGTCGGGATCCATTGGGGCAGGACCAGCAAGGTCAGGACCGACTAGATCAGAATCAGCCAGGCCAAGCTAAGCCGGCAGAGGATCACGCCGGTCAAGCGGGCTCAACCCGGGTCTTGGTGGATCAGCCGGGGGAGGTTGGCCATGAGCCGCCGCCGTGAATTGGCCCAGCGGCTGGGCGCCCTGACCGATATTGCCGACATCCTGGGGGCAATGAAAAGTCTGGCCCTGATGGAAACCCGCATCCTGCTGGGCTTCATCGCCTGCCAGGAACGGATGGTGGCGGGCATCGAGGTCGCCCTCGCTGAATTTCTGGCCTGGCACCCGGAGCTGATACAACCCGCGGCCCGGGTGGCGGAGGGTGAAGGGGGTTGCATCCCCTGGCGGGCGGTCACCCCTGCCCCAAGAGCGGAGCTCCGGCCACCGGCTCGGTTTGTCCCAGAGACAGCGCTCTGGGTGCTGGTCGGCTCGGAACAAGGTTTCTGTGGTGATTTCAATGCCCGCCTCGCGGCACGGGTGCGGGACTCCAAGGCACTGGCGCTGGCGGGTCGCTGGCTGGTCGTCGGTCAGCGTTTGGCCACCAAGCTCGGCGATGACCCGCGCATCCTTCTGCAACTCCCCGGCGCCACCGTCGCCGACGAGGTACCGGCGGTGTTGCTGCGACTCACCCGGGAACTCAGCCGCCTGCTGGGGGCTGCGTCTGTGGCGGCCCACCAGGTGGGGGGGCAGGCGAGTGATCCGGCGGGGGTCCAGGGGGGAGATACGGCGCGGGAGCCCACGGGGAGGGCGATGGGGGAGATAGCGAGTGAGGCGGCGTGGAAGCCAGCGGGGGGCGGGCTGGGAGTGCTTTATCAGGATGAAGCGACCAACACTTTGCAGTTACGCCAGTTATTGCCGCTGGGCGGTCCATCCGGCCCGTCGGGAGCTATAGGTGTCGGACCGCCAATGGTAGTGGACGGTTTACCGCCGGGAGCGCCAAAGGTCTTACCGCCAGCAGCAACGCAACCGGTGCCACCTGCCAAGCCAGAACCGATCCCGCCTTCAAAAGCTGAGCACAACCCACATTCGACGGTGGACCCCATTTCCCCCAAGTGGCCAGAACGGACCCGAATCCATCCTTTTCCACCGGCCATCCAATTGCCCCCCGGGGAACTGCTCGACGGCCTCACCCGGCACTACCTTTACGCCGTCCTGAACCAGGTCCTCTACAGCTCCCTGACGGCGGAAAACCGCCAGCGTCAGGCCCACATGGATCAGGCCCTGCAACGCCTGGAAGAGAAGGCCGAGCGTCTGCGCCGGGCCTGCAATGCCCAGCGCCAGGAGGAGATTACGGAGGAGATCGAGATCATCCTGCTCTCCGCCGACGCGATGAACTGATCGTCCAGACGGGGAGGCAGGTCAGGGCAGGGCGGCAGCTTGCAGCTCCAGTATCCCCCCAAGGGCCCAAGCGGGCTGAACCAGACTAGCCCCCCGCCGGACTGAGCGGCGGCCTCCATGCGCTGGTCCTCCCCCTGGCCTTGCGTCAGCGGCTGGCGCCAGCGAGGCCGATAAAGAGATGCTCCAGGTCGGTCGTGAAACTGCCCTGGTTATGGAGCCCTGTCAAATACCTCTGCCAGGGGCCAGACCGCGGAGGTTGCGCAACGGACGGTCTGAGACTCATGGCGTCAGGGTTTCCACCTCAAAGCCCACCAGCTTGCGCTCCTGGCGGCTGAATTCGACGCCGAGAAGATGAACAGGCTGGCCCGAGCCCCGGTGGGGGGCGGCATAGCCCTTGGCCTTGATTTGTTCCAGGGCGCGACCCTCGGGGCCGGCCGCCACCAGCTTAAACTCAATCAGATAAATGTGACCGTTGAAGCGCAGGGTCAGATCCAGCCGCCCGGCGTTGCTGCTCTCCTCTGGCGTCAGGTCCAGGCCCAGGCTGGCGAAGTAGGCATAGGAATAAAGGCGCCGAGTTGGTTCATCGCCCCGATAGTGAGATAGCCCGTCTGAAACAGCAACGCCTCGGTACTGATATGGTCGACATCGAAGGCCGAGAGCAGGCGTTCGCTGGTCTGCCAATGCTCCAGATCGGGCACGAAGACCTGGCGGCTGGTCAGCACCTCAAGCAGAAAGGTCGGTGTCGCGGTCTCGAACCACCAGGGGTGAAACAGGCGTTTCTTGAATAGCAACAACAGATCGAAGGGGTTGTAGACCGCCTCCCCGGTCCAGTTGTAGCCGTTGTACCAGGCCCGGATCTGGTCGCGGTCCAGGCCGGCCAGCTCGGGTGTGAAGACCTGGTCCAAATCGGCCTCGGTGTAGCCGCAGATGGCCGAGTAATCCGCGTCCAAGGTGATGTCCGTCAGGTTGTTCAGCCCCGAGAACAGGCTGAACTTGCTGAACTTGCTGACCCCGGTCAGAAAGGCAAAGCGGATATGCGCGTCTGAGTCCTTGATCACGGAGTAGAGGTTACGCAACCCATCGCGCATCCGGCGCGCCGTCTCCGGGTCAGTCAGGTTGTCCAGAATCGGCTTGTCGTACTCGTCCACCAGCACGACCACCCGCTCGCGCGTGGTCGCGTGGGCCTTGCGCATCAGCTCGGCGAAACAGCCGGCGAGGGTCGGCTCCTCACAGCGGATGCCCAGAACCTCCTGATTGATGCCAAGTTGCTCGCGGATCTTGGCGTCGAGTTCATCCGGCTGCCGCACCACTCCGCCGCCAAAGCTCAGCCGGATCACCGCACAGCGCCGGGACCAGTCCCAGCGATGTCCGGCCTCCAGCCCGCGGAACAGCGCCTCGTTGCCGCTAAGGAGTTCAGCCAGGGTGTCCAGGAACAGCGACTTGCCGAAGCGTCGCGGGCGGGAGAGGAAATAATACTTGCCCTCGTCGATCAGCCGCAGGGCAAAGCCGGTCTTATCAACATAGTAGTAATCCCCCTCGCGAATCTGGCGAAAGGTCTGGATGCCGATGGGCAAGGCTCGTCGCAACATAGTGGTAAGTGGCTGGTTTTTATCTTTTAAACAATAGTTGAATGTTAGCGCGAGCGGATGTGCCCGCCCTCCCTGGATCGGATGAGCCAGGCCGAATATCACCAATACCGGCTTTCAAAGCGGCGCAAGCGCCCTTCCAGGCGCCATTGCTCGGCGGCCTTGTCATTGGCGCTCAGGTAGGTCTGACAAACGGCGGAGGGGGCCTCGCCTAACGCCTGTCCCTCGCAGGCCGCGACCGGCTCCGGCTCGGGCTGAGCACCAAAGCTCCGCCACAGGCTGCCGCCGGGGGCGAAGGACTGCTCCAGACTGGTTCTTACCAGTCTTTTGACCTCGTCCCAGGTCAGGCCGTAATCCTGGATCGCCCGAATGAATTCCTCGGTGTGACTGCTGCGGGAAATCCCCTGGTCGTCGGTACCCAGCATGACCGGGACCCCGGCGTCCAGATAGGTCAGGAAGGGATGATCCCCGCCCGTCACCCCCAGGACCTGGGCGTTGCTGGTCAGGAGGATGGAAAGGCCCACCCCCTGGTTGGCCATGTCCGCCACCAGCCCCTGCCAATCGGGCTCATGCTTCAGCGAGACCCCATGGGCGAGGCGGTTGGCGCCGGCGATCCTGACGGCCTGACTAATATGAAAGCTCAGTTCGGAGGGCGCGACGAGGTTGCCGGTCAGTTCCCCGGCATGGAGGGAGATCTTCAGCCCGGGGTATTTTCCCCGGAGAAAGGCCAGCATCGCCATGTGCTGCCCATAATGGGCCAGGGCGTTCGGGTGATCCTCCGGTGACACCAGATCCACCCCCAGCACCGCCCCCCGCGCGCCCATCTCCGCGCCAAAGATGAGCGAGGCGAACACCCACTGATTGGAGGAGGTGCGGTTGGCCTGCTGGATGAAGCGGATGCTCACCGCGCAGGCGGGAGGGGCGGGCACTTGCTCACAGCCCAGGATCGCCCGCTGGCGGGTCACGAGGTCGGTGATTTCCGCCTCGCCAGCAGCCAGCAGGCTGCGGACGCCGGCCACGTAGGTCTGGTAGTCCGTCGCCAGATCGCCCGTCCAGGGGAGTTGGTCGATGAGCTGGCTCAAGCCATCGCCCTGAAGGGTGATCAGCAACTCCAGATAGTCCGTCTGGTCCGCCGCCGCCCGGGTGGCCGCCTCGGCGAGCATCTCCGGTTTGTGGGTGGCGCTGATCAGGCCGAACCGGGAAAAGGTGGCGAAGAAGTGATCGTGACCGTAGCGGGGTGGTTCCAGGGGAAAGTTGCGCATGGACAGGCCGTCGATGGCCTGGTCATAAAGGGTCTGATCGGCGATGACCTCGGCGACTGGCAGGGAGCCATCCGCGCAGGGCGCCGCTAGGATCTGCCAGGTGGTGATATCGATGCAGGCGCCGTCGTCGGCGGCCCAGCGCAGATAACTTTCGGCATAGGGCACCCCGACCAGATGGCTATGGATGTCCCCGCCCTTGGGCATCCCCTTGACGAACAGCGCCAGGAGGGCCGGATCGTTCCTGATCGCGTCCAGGTAGTGCGCCACTCCCTGATGGGAGGTCCCTGAACCCCCGCATCCGGTCAGCAGCAAGGCCAGGATCAGGCTCTTTAGCAGGCGCTTGTGCATCGGCAAACCAAAGCTAACTGTCATGAGAAGCCTCACCGCATCCCTGATGGTGAAAGAAACTGCTGGAGAATTTCACGCGAAACCATCATGAGAAAGTTATTCAACACAATGAATATTAACGTTTTTACGTGATTTTATTCGCAAATTGAACGGCTAAAAATCCAGCGTGGCCCTGAGACCGAAGACCCATCCCCTGACATCCTCCCCGGCGCGATAACGGTCGTTCATGTACTGAATATCAGCGGACAGGGCTAGCCAATCCGTGGTGACGAAGCGGTAATAAGCCTCGCCGATCCACGTGCTGGCCAGGGATGGTTCATTCGGCGGGGCGGCCATCGGCCCTTCCCCGCCCGGTGAAGTATCCCCCTCTGGGCCTTGCAGGTAGCCCACGGCCAGCCCGAGATTGTCCCGCGCCCGCCCCCAAGCCGTGCCAAGCACATTGAGCCCGCCCGTGTAGCGGGCGATGTAATCGCCCAGGAGCGCATCTCCTTGCCATACCAGGCGCAGGAAGACCCCCCAGCCGTTACCCAGTTCCTGGTCCAGGGAGAGGACCGCGCCCTCAGCCCGGTCCAGTCCTGCCCCGGGGGCGGCGGCAAAGTCCGGCGTGGTGGTGAAATACATCAAGCGATAATTGCCCTCGCCCCAGGCTGTCCCCAGCCGGTAAGCCAACCCGGCCGCATAGTAACTGAACGGCTCCCCGGCCTCGTTTTCTTCCGCATTCAGGCCCAGGGCAGTGAGGGTCCAGTCCTGATAACGCCACTCCATGGCCCCGCCGGGATCATAAGTCGGCAGATAGGAACTATGCGAATTGGCGAAGGCGACGTTCATGAATTGGGTATTTTCATCGCTGGCATAGGCGTTTTGATCCAGGAACGCGCCGGTGTCGAGGATGCCCCCGGTGAATCGCAGCGCATGATCGTCAGCGAACTGGAAATCATGGCTATAGGTCGCCACCAGCAAATAGCTGCGGTTACTGCCGTTGATATCCTTAACGTCCTCCTCCAGGCTGGCTGCCCACGGGGCCAGGGCGAAGGGTGAATCGGCATTGAGGTCATTGCCCAGGGCGAAATCGAACAGCAGATAGACCTGATCCCGGTCGGTAAGATTCAGGGTCAGATCCGGCATCAGGGCGGCGCCACCGCCGCATTTGTTCTCGTCCCCGGCCCCCGAAACCTGCTGACACTGCGTCGCCATGGCGATGGTACCACCCAGGGCCAGCCGCTCAGTGACATCGTAGGCCAACGCTTCCTGCCCTAGGAGGGTGGCGACCAGCAAGGTCAGCACGCTTGGGGCGGATAGGCGCCCGGGCTGCTTGGGGAACGCCGGATTTGGGCAACCAGATCCCACCTTCACTGCATCAGCTCCGGGATGAGGGGGCCGGCCCGCGCCCCGGGGTCGAATGAGACTTGGCATGGGTGAGGGTGCTCGCAATGGCCACTTCAGGCTAGGGTTGGTGGTAAATCAGGCATGGTGACCCAAGTCGCTATCAGGTCAGATAGCCGAGGCGTTGAACCTCACCGCGACAATCAGACGGTAACCGACGCCAGGATCGGTGAGGATCAGGTCCGTGCTCACCCCTGCCTGGCCCAGCCTGCGGCGCAGGCGGCGGATCAGGGTATTGAGGGCCTGATGGGCGCTCTCGCCGCCCTGGGGATAGAGAGCCTCTTCCAGGAGCTTCCGGGGGGTGGACTGGCCGGGTTGCCGGCCCAGCAGCGCCAGGAGTGACTGGCGTACCTGTTCGCTCGCGGCGGCCAGGAAGGGGCTCAGGTCCAGCCGCTGGCCGCGGGTTTCTCCACCGTCATCGCCCGGGCGCAAGGCCTGGTCGAAGAGCCCCTCCAGCCGCGCGGCACTGGTGCCCAGGCGGTCAAGGTGTTTGGCGAGGGTCGCGGTCCCGGGCTGGAGCCCGAGCAGCTTCAACTGGGTCTTGATGATCGCCAGCGGGGTGCGGTACTGGTGGGCGATGCGGTCGAGGAAGTCGTCGCGGGCCTGACGCGCCCGCCGCCAGAGGAACGTCAGACGGAAATGAGGCACGGGCACGGCCTGGCCGGCGTTCCGCAGTTCCAGGTCCAGTTCGGCCAGGGTTTGGGCGAACCGTTCGCTCAGGATGCTGACCTTGCTCGCCGTGATCCGATACGCGATGGGGTCTGGCACCTGGGCAAAGTCACGGTCGGCGAGCCGCTGCAGATCCGCCCGGTCATAGGCCACCTCATCGACGGCGGTCCCCACCAGGAAGGCGGTCGGACTGAACAGCGCCGCCATTCCCGCCCGGTCACGGCGTACTAAATAGGTACCCAGGTAGCGCGTCAGGGCAAGTTGCAGCTCCGCTTCGGGGCTGACGATTGACATCGCGGAGTGGTTTCTCCTGGGCAGAGGGTGTCGCGCCGACGGCAGGCAGCCGGGATCGCTACGGTAAGGCGAAAGGCGCCGGTCAGACAAGGAACAGCGGATGACCGGATCTGACGCCAAATGACGGCAGGGGGACGCCGGGAGTGTAAGGCCCGACTTTACCAGTAGTGGACCTGGCGGCGGCATGGGGAAAAATCGACACTTGGGGTTGTGTCGGTGAGGCAATCTTCCTCCGACCCACAGTCCACCTCTTGAGTTTTACCCTAGCCAATTTACTATCTTCGGCAAGACAGTACGCCATGCCTACTCGCTCAGCGAGGATACGCCCATCGCGCATAGGAGGACTTTTCAATACGTAAACAGAGTGTTAAGTATGATTCACCCCTGGATGCCCTTGTGGCCATCGCTAAGCGTTTGAGTCGCTACGAAGCGGATAGCGGGATGGATTCTGAGGAATTTTTTCTCCGTTTCGGCCGCGGTGAACTCGATGACGACGCCAGGGTTATCGACTGGGCCAACGACTATCGCCACTTCCTTGCCCTACGTGGCAGTCTGGATGAGCGACTGCATGAAGCCGCATAGTCTGCTAGCGAACTACCTGCAAGGCGTGGAATCGGCCTTTGCGGCCCTGCGGGCGTCTATGTGGAGAATTACCTCGAGGAATTGCTAAGCCCTACGCGGGCCACCTTGCGTATCCGCATCCGCTTTCCCTCGGGTGGGCTTCTGGAGATTAATGAAGCGGTTGTAGTTGAATGTGGACGTCTGCAACATCTGGATTATCGTTACCACTGCCAGGGGCCTGAAGCCCAACTGGTGTTCTGTTACGACAGCACGCCGCACTTCCCCGATTTGCCTGGTTTTCCGCATCACAAGCATTTGCCATTCACAACCCTACCGGCCCGACGTCCTCCTCTGGAGGAGTTAATTGCCGAGGCCGCCAGTAGTTTTACCGACTAAGCATGGTCTTGCTGATCGCCGGCGGCCTGGTCAGGTCAGGTGGTGCCCTTACTTGACAGAGTTGAATGAGAAGTGGCAATGGTGATGGCGGTCGCAATGGCGTCTTCAGGCCGGGGTCGGGGGCAAATCAGTCTCAGTGAGGCCACCATGCTGATGACATTCACGATGGTGCGGGTGACGTCACTGATCGGGTCAATGGCGAGAAAAAGGGCGATGGCGGCTCTCGAAGAGCAGGTCAAGGGGCAACCCTGCCCAAATCCGGCGGGGGGCTCAATCACTGGCCAGCACTTGTTGTGGCAGATCATAAGTCACCGAAGTGCCGGAGACCTTCACCCAACCGCGCCTCACCAGTTCATGAAACACCTTATCGATCTGACTGGTAGGAAGTTGCTTGCCGCAGCTTGCCTGCAGGGTGCTGCGCAGCGTCTTCTCCTTGCGAGGTCGTGATGCCTTGCGTTTAATCAGGTCATCGGCGGCGATTCGTACCAGATCATCCAGGGTCGTGGTGAGCTGCTTCGGCAGTGCCGGCGGTAGCTCAGATGCCACCCCATTGGCAGTTTTCGGCCCGGTTTCGCTTTTTACGAGGCAGGGTAGTTCGTCGACCGATGGTGACCTGGCACAGAGGATGCCTTGGGTCTTCAAATGACGGATGAGTGGATCGAAGCCCGCATCCTTGGAAACGATATGAAAAAACCCACTGGGGTCCTTAGTCGCCAGGACGCCCAGATAGTAGGCAAGGTGGAAATCCAGGGCATTACGGCCGGCGGCATCGAGCACCACATAGCTGCCCCGGTCGTGGAGGCTCTGCATGGCAAGCACCAGATCGAGGGGTAGCTTGGTGTCATGGATGCCGAGGAATATATAAATGCGGAACCACTCCTCACGCAATCGTTCAACATGAGCCACCTTCACGTTCTCGTAATCCACCAGAACATAGTTGGTTTTCATCGGACGATCTCTCTGCGGAAAGAATCAGAGGTTGATACATCAACCGGGCAGATAGCGCCCATCCGCCAAGCGCCGGGCATGACCCAGGGTGACCAGGGTATCCAAGAGCTCCGCGACCCGCGGGCGGGAGACGCGGCTGAAGCCCTGTGCCAACCCCGCGGGACTGACCGGGCCGGGGTAGGCCGCGAGAGCGGTGCGCAGGGCCTGGAACTGCTCCGGCAAGGTCTTTGGCCACTCGGCCTTGGCACCCCCGGCGGTGGGTGCGATAGCGGTGGGTTCCACCTCAGCCTGGGTCTGGGTATCCGCACTCCGTCCCTGATTGGGGTTCTGGAATTCAGGCCGAAGCCAGCGGACCAGCCCCCGGCGCTCCTCGGCCGCGCGCTCGGCGTTGAGGGCGACCAGGCGCGTGAGAATTTCTTCCTCGACCGTCCAGGCCGGTGCTTCACCCCTTGCCAGTGCTTCATGTGGCCCAATGTGCGCGCTGCGGATACCTCCCTCTGCTGCTTCGCTTTCCTCGATCAACTCACCCCCGGCACCCTGACCCTCTTCCTCAGCTTGCCCTTGATCCTGATCCTGACCCTTGGCCGGCGTCTGGTTCTGAGCCTGAACCTGTGTCTTTGTCGGCCCTGGACTCCACCCCTGACCTTGTTCCTGACTCAGGGCCTTGCCCCGTGCCTGCTCCTGAGCCATCAGTGCCGGGAGCAAATCCTCCCAGCCATAGGCGGCGAGGACGGCGGCATCGAGTTCGTCGTGAAGCTGACGCAGCACGGAGACCAGGCCCTGTTCATGAATCTGCCGCTCCTTGGCGCTCAAGGGCTCACCCCGTCGTAGCTGCGCCAACACGTTGTACATGCCGGTCAGGGTCAGTCCGGGGTGCAGTGCCTGGCGGGCCTTGCGGTGGGCATCCAGTTCCTCGGCCAGATGACGGATGCGGGCCTTCAGCGGCTCAGCGGGATCGGGGAAGGAAAAGGGCAAGAAGCAAGTTGTATTTGTCCAAGTCGGGTCATTCCCAAACCCTAACCTTCCTCCAGCCCGCAATGCCCACACGCAGTGCACTCTACTTGAAAGAACGCCAAGCACAAAGGCGTCGTCAGAGCAAATCGCATAGAGCTTATGATCAGGGCAGAACGGTAATTTCTGGAAGGCAAAGACGCGGTGCTTTGCAGTCTCAGGTGTCAGGATAATTCGATCTAGTCCGATCCAGGCATAACGAAGCGCCGCATTCGACCTCCCAAATAACCACCAATCTCGGCGCCGCTGTGCGTCTTTGTTGTGGTCCCGTTCGGGCTTTACTCGATCGAGTAGATGTTGGTAAAGAGAAGGATGGTCAATACGCGCTTTTTCTGCGCTGTAGCCAAAGAGGTCAATGACAAGTACATCCCCGCCACCCTGCATCATGTCGCGGGCATTTCGATGAGGCTTGATAACCTCCGGTAGATTGTTGGGAGAATAGCCAAGATTTTGCGCATCCTCTGAAGTTATGCGAAATCCCCTCCCAACTAGGTTCATACCTTGGAAGCAGAGTGAGCGGTTTGCTTCAAGGCGTACGGCACTGGCGGCACGTGCACCGATGGTAAGGTCAGGGTGAATCAAACCAAATCGCTCATCCACTGTGACCGTCATTCCTTCGTTACTTCCATTCTCTTCTCGAGTGACTTTTGCGAGGAGCCCGGACGAACTTCCAGGAATTCCCACTGACATGGCGATTCGAACAGCGGCTCCCTCTGATGCATCTACCCATGGGTGATCAGGGATAGCGAAAGTGAGGGATAGGGGTTCCTTGGCGGTCAGGTGCTTCTCGACGACTTGTCGATTGAAACTCTGGGTAAGGCTATTAGTGGTGATAAAGCCAAACCGGCTAATTCGTCCCGTACGCGCGAGTTCGGCGGCCTTGTGCCACCAATACATCACGAAATCCGCCGATCCCGGCACCTCGGGCCAAGCCCCGCGTAGGGCCTCGACATAACCATCTCCCAGCGCCAGACGCATCCGCTTGTTGCCAATGAACGGCGGATTCCCCACCACGAAATCCGCCGCTGGCCACGCCGCCGGCCGCGGATGGCGATAGCGCTCCAGCGGCACCTGGGCCGTCTCGTCCGGCACCGACTCGCCGGTGACCGGATGGCGCTTATAGGTCCGCCCATCCCAGCGCGTCACCGCCTGGCCGGCGTCATCGGTGATCCAGTCCACCCCGTCGTAGGCCAGGACCGCATCGCGGCATTCGATATTGCGAAAGTCACGGATCACCGGCTCCGGCGGCTGGACGTTGCCATAAGTGCGAAAGTGCCATTGCAGGTAACCGATCCACAGCACCGTCTCGGCGATGGCGGCGGCGCGGGGGTTGACCTCCAGGCCCAGCAACTGGTGGGGATCGACGCTTACCCCTTCCATGGCCATCAGGAGCTGGCGCTGGCCCAGGGACTCCAGGGTGTCCAGGACCTCGCCCTCCAGACGCTTGAGATGTTCCAGAGTGACATAGAGGAAGTTTCCCGATCCACAAGCCGGATCGAGGACCCGGACAGTGGCCAGGCGCACCTGAAAGGCGTTGACCAGCTTGATCGCCTCCGCGTCCTTGCCTTGCTCGTGGAGGCTGAAGGTGGCGCTGTGCACCGCGGTCCACTCCTCGCGCAGGGGGGCGATGACCGTGGGCAGGACCAGACGTTCGACGTAGGCGCGCGGGGTGTAGTGGGCGCCCAGGGCATGGCGCTCCACCGGGTCCAGGGCACGCTCCAGCAGGGTGCCGAAGATCGCAGGCTCGACCTGGCGCCAGTCGGCGCGGCCGGCATCCAGCAGCAGGTCGAGTTGTTCCACGGTCAACGGCAGGGCCTGGCCTGTGGCGAAGAGGCCGCCGTTGAAGCGCAACACCCGCTCGCGAAGGATCACCGAGAAGGCGGCGCCGGTGTTCATTTCCCGCCACAGGTGCTCGGTGAGGGGGACGAACTGGGCGGGATCATCCCGGATGGAGTGCAGGAGTTCGGTGAAGCCGCCAGTCTTGATCAGGCCCACGTCCTCGGCGAAGAGGGTGAAGAGGCAGCGGATGAGGAAGGCGGCGGTGACCTCCGGGGCGTGACCGGCTTGCTCCAGGGAGACCGCCAGGCGGGCGAGGCGGGTGGCGATGGCGCGGGTGACGCGGGCGGCATGGCGGCTGGGATCGAGGCTCAGTGGCTCCAGCCAGAGGGCGCGCAGCCGGGCGCGGATCTCCGCCCGGCGCAGGTCGTCCAGGCGCAGGCGATGCGATCGGGGGTCGGGGTAGGGGAGGTAGGCCCCGCCGCTGCGGCTGAATTCGCTGTAAAGCTCCAGGCCGCGGCCGACGTCGACCACGACGACGAAGGGCGGGCGACCCTCACTGGCCGGCAGGGCACGGGCATACTGCACCGCCTGGCCGTGGGCGCGGAGCATGGCCTTGTCCCAGCCGCGGCTGTCCAGGTCCAGGCCGGTCTGTTTGCACTCCAGGACGAAGCAGGTGCGGCGGTAGAGGTCGATGAAACCCTGGCTCTGGGTACCGTCGCCGTGCTGGAAGATCACCCGGCGCTCGAAGCAGTAGGCGTTGTCCTGGGTGTCCTCCCGCGCCGGGTCGGGCGGGGGCAGATCGAGCAGGGCGCAGAGTTCGGTGAGGAAGAGCTGGTAATTGGCGCGCTCAGTGCCGGTGGCGGCGGACCAGCGGGCGAGGAAGGCGTCGAGGCGCGCCGGGTCGAGGATGTCCGGGCGATTCGTCGCGGCGATGACAATAATGCCTTCGTTGGGCGCAAACCCGTCCATTTCCACGAGGAGTTGGTTAAGTGTCTGTTCACGCTCGTCGTGGCCGCCGCCCATGCCCGCGCCGCGGTGACGGCCGACGGCGTCGATTTCGTCAATGAACACGAC
>SACH01000286.1 GCA_009928645.1 Gammaproteobacteria bacterium
TTCACATCGGCCCCGTCGAGCATGATCTTGCCGACGAGCCGATCGTAGCGATCTCGCTTGTGCCAATCGACGGCCACGGTCTCGCCGCCGACCAGCGACGACAGGACGCGCTTGGATTTGGCCCCGAAGGGCTGTTTGCTCTCGGGGGTGTCGATGCCGGCGAGGCGCACCCGGTGCGTGCGCTTGTGCACATCGAGCACCTCGACGGTATCGCCGTCAAGGATTCGGACGACCGTGCCGACGAGGGTGTCGGCATGGGCTGGCGGCAAGATCGGGAGGGTCAGGACGAGGAGGGCAGGGAGCAAACGCAGGAGCGAAAGGGACACGACGTACCCCGGACAGCGGACATGGGTACCTTGGAGGGTAGACCAGTCCGCTACGGGGACGGGTGAACAGATTCACGCAAACGTCAGTCGGGCCGTCGAAGCCAGCATAGGCGGCTCATTCCGGGGCGAGGTTCGGGTTTTGGGCCAACTTGTCCGCTCGAACGCCCTCGGAACACAGTGACGCCTAGTCAACGACCACGCCAGGGAGCGAACAGGCGCCTCGTGGATCATGTGTTGTTCCGCCTAAAATCCAGTCTCAATGCGAACAACTTGTTCGATCCCTACGATATGGATTGATGGGCTCGCCACGCTCGCGTTCTTCGTCGCCACCGTGACCCCCTGGGTCGAGGCCCTCGCGCTGTCCCCGCAGCTGGAAGCGGCAGTCCTCGAGCAGTTCATCCCCGCCATCTATCTCGAGCGCGTCGCCGCCCGCAGCAGCGCTGCCGAGACCCGACACTGCGTGCAGGCGGTGAGTACCGCGTTGCTCGACGCGCTGCGGCGCGCCGATCATCCGCTGCAGAGTCTCGCGCCCGAGGAAAGCGCTCAGGTCGAACAGGTCGCCGGCGCTTGCGCCGATCTGTTCCAACACAGCAGTTCCTGCGTGGAAGGGCGCAACGGCCAACTGTTGCTGCATAATCACGGGCGTCATCGCTTGAGCGACCGCAAGCTCGCTGAGCTCACGGCCGTGCACAACTTCCACATCCGCCGCCCTGACGGTATGACCGCCGCCGAGCGCTTCTTCGGGCGGACACACCTCGTGCTGTTCGAGCAGATCCTCCTGCGCGTGCCCTTGCCGCCACGACCACGACGCCGACGGCCGCGCCCGCCGAAACTGCCCTATCTGCTGCCGGCCGCGGCCTGAGGGCGGTGGCCGGGATAATGAACCAGGCCTGCGCGGAACCAGCGCCGCAGGCAAGATACTCTGCGTTGAATGAAAACTCGGGAGATGGGCCGGTGACCTTCGGAAGACGTGTGCTGCACATTACGCTTTGGGGCCTGGGTGGCCTGCTGGTGCTTGGGCTGGCGGGCATCCTCTGGCTGCGGCAGAGCCCTTACTGGGCCGGATTCACCCTGTTCGCTGAGCCCCATCGGGTCGAGAACTTCCGCGCAATGGACCGCATCTTCCCATCCCGTCCGGTGCCTCGCAACGGCAGCGTCTGGGCCTTCGATGCCGACCCGCGCCCCTTGCCCACCACCTACCGCTACGACGGCGCCGAGCAGGACCTCGCGGCCTTTCTCGACCGCACGGTGACGACCGGGATAGTCGTTGTTCACCTTGGCGCGATCACCCATGAGGCCTATCACCTGGGCGCCGACGAGACCTCGCCCTTCACCTCCTGGTCGGTAGCGAAGTCGATCGTGTCAGCACTAATCGGCATCGCCGTGGAGGAAGGCCGAATCGCGTCCATCCGCGATCCGATCAGCGCCTACGTACCGGCGTTGGCCGACTCGGCGTATGGAGACGTGCCGATCGAGGACGCTCTCACAATGTCTTCGGGCGTGGCCTTCGACGAGGGCTACGACAACCCGTTCTCGGACATCAACATGGTGTTCATCCGCGCGATGGCGCTGCGCGAGCCGGTGGAGCAGACGCTGGCGCGCCTCAAACGGGCACGCCTGCCCGGCACCTTCAACGACTACGTCAGCGCCGACACGATGGCGCTGGGCCTGGTACTGGAGTCCGTCACCGGGATGCCGCTGGCCGACTATCTGGCCGCTCGACTGTGGGGACCGATGGGCGCCGAGGCTTCGGCGTCCTGGAGCACCGATCTGCTGGGGCGCGAGTTTGCATTGTGCTGCGTCAACGCAACGCTGCGCGACTGGGCGCGCTTCGGGCGACTGTACCTTGAGGGTGGCGCGCGCGAGGATCGGCAGATCGTGCCGGCGGACTGGGTCGCGGCCTCGGTGAACCCAGGCGCACCGCACCTGCAGCCCGGCGAGAACCCTGCTTCGAGCTGGACGTTGGGCTACGGCTACAAGTGGTGGATCCCGGAAGACCCGCAGGGCGACTTCCTCGCGATCGGGATTTGGGGCCAATACGTCTACATCGACCCGGTACGCGAAGTAGTCATCGTGAAGACCAGCGCCGATCCGGATTTCGACGACAACGACAACGAGACCGTGGCCGCGCTACGCGCGATCGCCAGGGCCGCCGCGAACGACTGACGCACTACCGATGGCGATGCTGCCTGGGCGGCGGGACCAGCGCGGCGATGCGGCCGACCAGCTCCAGCGGCGAGAGGATGATCTGGGTGCGCCCGTCCGGACCCGGTTTGGGCAGGCGGCAGATCAGCCGCTGCGCGTCGAGATCCTCCAGCCGGTCGGCAGCGAAGGTGGGGGCGGGCGCAGTAGCTCAACAGACGTTCCAGGCCCTGGCGGTCGTTGTCGGCGATGCGCACACTCGCATCCAGCGTGAACCCGCCGCCGTGGTCCCACGCCTCCGTCTCTTTGCGGGTCTGGGCATCGATCCGCCCATCCGTCGCCGGCGACTGTCCGGTAAGGGTCGCTATGTGAAGGTGCGAACTATCTGAAGTTTGGGACGCCCCTTGTCCCAAAATGTTGCGACGGCTGGTCTGGCGCCAGGTGATTGGCTAGCGGTCGTTGTCAAGGAAGATGCCGCATGCGCGGGGTCGACAGGGCGCCGGATCGCTCCCCTGTTCCTCTGTGGAAGACTCGGGCTGGGAGCCTGATGGTGTAACACTCCAAGTCCGGTTCGGCGAGGAGCCGGGAACGAACCGACGTACGGCAGAGATATTGCGGCACCGCCGGGAAACCAGGCGGACAACTGATTCGGAGCGTGCGCCTCGCAGGACCTGACCCGATTCGGATACCGGCCGGTCAGGATCGCGCCGCAGACCGGCAGCACATCGGAGCGGACCGCGATCACCCTCTCATTCTTCGGAGAAGTCCCC
>SACH01000287.1 GCA_009928645.1 Gammaproteobacteria bacterium
CTTCGCCACCGGCCGCACCACGATCTTGCAGGGAGGGGTACACCTGGTGATCTTTGGTCTCTTTCTGATGATCACTGCCGTGCCCTGATGGGCCACAGCACTCGGATTGGCCCTTGATGCCCGGCCTCAGGCAAGATGCGCACCCCAGCCATGAAGGACATGCTTAAGCGGTGAGCTGGTCGGGGTCCTGTCCGGGCGCCGGATGAGGGGGTTGCGGGCGTCCCCAGTGCTGGGCCAGGGCCAGAAAATCGACTTCATTTCCGTTTCTGGCCTGAAAAACTCAAAGATGATTGGGTTTTTCCGTCGATTTCGCATCAAGCACTTTTGTAGGGTTGCCACGCGCTATGACAAGCTCGACGCACGCTTCAAGGCGTTCATCTTCATCGCCGCAGCGTGGATCTGGCTCGCTTGAGTCATATGTCAACACTCCCTAGGGATTCAAACTCAAGCCCGGAAAATATCCACCTTGGTTTCCAGACACTTGCGCATGTTTAAATCGTTTGCTCCCACTTCGAACCAACTGCCCGGCTTTTGGTAGAAGTCCAGGCCGCGACCGATCTTGATGACCCAGCCGTTGTCGAGGCGGATTTCACGGTCATGGAGGTTGGGATTCAGTTGCACCTCCAGTTCGACATCCAGCTCCAGCAGGCTTTGCTTGAGCTCGTCGAGCTTTTCGGCCATGTCGACCACCTGCGTCTTATCGTCGTAGCCGGTGATCAGGCTGATCTTCCTGACGCTGCCAGGTTTGAGCACCGTCTCGCAGAAGCGGACGAAGTTCTGAATCTGGTGCGGCAACCGGATGTAGGGGTCCTCGATAACGATCGTCTTTACGCCCATCAGGTAGGGGCCGAGGATCGATTCGTAACTGTAGCCGGTATCGCCGTAGAGGATGGTGAAGTGTTGTTCCTTGGGCGCCGCTGGTGGCGGTTCGACGGCCGGGGGCGCTGCGATAGTGGGCGCCGGCGTCAGCGAGGAAGGTGCCCCCGCGGGCGCCCCGGCTACGTCCGGTGCTGGCGGGGCCACCGTGGATGCTTCGGCACCGGTAGTCGCCCGCGGCACCCGCGGCGCGGCTGGGGGTGCGACAACGGACCCGGCCTGAGGTGCCACCGCAGATGCCGCCGGGGGTGCGACCGGCGACCGGGCGGTGGGCGCGCCATGACTCCCGCCGGGCTGCGCCACCTCCGGCTGCAACCGCCGCCGCCTGGGCTCCTGGGTCGCGGCGGCATGCTTCGACTCCGGGCAATAGACCACCACCTCCTCGCCACTGGCGGTGAAGTAGGACAGATTGATGCGCGCGAACTCGTCATCCGGCTTGCGCTTGTTCATCTGCTCCTTGACCCGCCGGCGGCACTCCAGGGCGTAGGCGACATATTCCTCGAACTCGGCGTCGCTGGGCGGTCCCTGGGGATGGAGGATCTTGAGGAAGGCGCAGACGGTCTTCTTGATGCCCTTTTCGTCCCGGCCCTCGACGGCCGCGCCGAGGCGCAGGCGCTTGCTCACCTCCTCGTAGCGGTTGGTGTGCTGGAACTGGTGGTGGAAGGCCTCGGCCAGGTAGTCGGTGATGAAGCCGTAGCGCGAGGTCAGGAAGTCGCTACTGTTCTTGGGCATCTCCCAGCCGGGAATATAGGCGGCGAAGCGGTCCATCACCGCCAGGTCGAACTCGGGGGGCAGGGGTTGAAACAGGTCGTGCTCGTGGGAATTGACCACCTGCTGCACCGACACATCGATGTTGCCGACGAAGCTCAGGCTGGCATCGGCGATGACCTCGGCCCCGCGGGAAAAGCGGCCATTGGCCATGAAGTCCTTCATGATCTGGATGGTGTCCGGATCTTTGACCTTGATCCCGCTGACCTCGTCGAAGGCGACGGTATCCCAAAAGCCCACCAGGCCGACCTTGCGGCGCTGGTTGTTGTAAAACAGCGTGGCCTTGGTGGCCTGGCCGCCGGAGATCAGGGTGGCGTAGGGGGAGAATTCGCTGAAGAAGTAGGACTTGCCCGTGCCGCGCGGCCCCAGTTCGATATAGTTGTAGTTGGCCTCCACCAGCGCCGCCAGGCGGGCGATGAAATGCAGCCGCACCCGCGGCGTGAGCTTGTCCGGTTCCAGCCCCACGGAACGCAACACCACCGCCAGCCACTCGTCCCGGGTGAAGGCCGCCCGGCCGGCGGTGTAGCCCGCGAAATCGAAGCGGGTCAGTTGGATCGGGCGCAGGTCCTCGATGGAAAAGGCGTAGTCGTCCTCCTCGATGTCGTTGTGCGCCAGGGTCACCTCGGCCCAGATCCCGCCCTCCAGCAGGCGGTCGTTGTCGCGGTAGAACTTTTCGCCGATGGCAATGCGCTGGGAGTTGAAGTTCTCCAGCGCCGCCCAGTGGCGCTTCTCCTTCTCCACGTAGCGCACGTGGACCTTGTCGATGAAGCGGTGTCGGCCCTTGGTCGCCACCTTCGACTGGGCGGCATTGGCCTCGTCGGGGCGGACATAGTTTTCCTGGAGGGTGGAGAGCACGGCCTCCATGCCGGCGTCCAACTCCGCCTGGTCATTGCTGGCGCAGAACTTGGCGAGCAGAAACTCCAGGACGAAGGTCGGGACGTTGGTGCCCTTCTTGATCCGGTGCAGCAGGTCCTTGCGCAGCACCTTGCCGTCAAAGGTCGCGTTCAGTTTCAGGTCGAGGGCGTCCATCGGGCTCACTCCGTGTAATCGGTTTCGAGGGCCAGTTCACTGCCCTTGGACGCCAGGGCCAGGGTGGTGGGGTTGAGCGCCAGGACGCGGAACTTGCCCCGGAACTCATCGTCCATGCGCAGGGCGATGCGTTTGCGCTGGCCGGGCAGCAAAGTCAGCGTCCGGGTGGCGGGGTTCACCTCGCCCCCGGGGCGCGGTTCACCGACCACCTGGCCCTTGGCGTCCTGGGCCTCCAGCAGGATCTCCAGGCTCAGGTCCTGGGAGAACATATCGTCGGCGATCAGCGCCACCTCGATGACCGGTAGGCGGGTGGTGATCCGCTTGGCCCCCTGCTTGTAGCTCAGCTCGACCAGCACCTTGCGCGCCTCGGCAGGGGAGCGGGTATCCAGGCGCGCCACCAGCACCGGCACCACCGCCTCCGCCAGGGAGGCCCCGCCGTGGAAATAGAGATGGCCAGCACGGTCAGACCTCCTGATCTCGTCCCACGGCGTTACGCCAACCGCAGAGTGGTGCGGCCCGCATAACCCCATGATGTGGTATCAGAAGGTGGGTGTTGCGC
>SACH01000288.1 GCA_009928645.1 Gammaproteobacteria bacterium
TCCACCGGGGTGGGGACGGTGACGATGAAGATGCGGCAGGGGCGCAGGGCCTCGGGGTCGCGGGTGACGGTCAGGTACCGGGCGGCGGCCAGTTCTTCGGGCGTAGTCTCGCGGGTGCTGTCGCGGCCGGCCTGGAGCTCGGCGATGCGCTCGGGCTTGATGTCGAAGCCGATCACCGGGCGGTGCTGGCCAAATTCCACGGCCAGGGGCAGGCCGACGTAGCCGAGGCCAATGATGGCCAGCGGGGCGTCGGGGGCGGTGAGGTGGCTAAGGTCCAAGGGGTCCGTTTCTTGCGTCATGGGGTCCGCTCTTTAGGTTCCGTCTGGTCCAGCTCGGCGCGCAGGCTGGCGAGTTCGGCCTGCAGGGCTTCGTATTGGCGGGTCTTGCGCTCCAGGTAGCCGCGGGTCAGGGCCAGGCGGTGCTGGAGGCCTTCCGGGGTGAGGAGGAAGGCGAGCTTTTTGAGCTTCTGGTCGCCGCGCTGGAAGTTGCCGAGGACGAGATAGCCCTTCTCGGCCAGGGCCTTGAGCAAAAAGTTGACCTTGCCGACGCTGACGCCCAGTTCCCGCGCCAGTTGCCGCTGGGTGAGGTGGGGGCTGTGCTCCAGCAGGCGCAGGGCGCGGTAGCGCAGGGTGTCGTTGTGCTCAGCGAGTAGGGAGGTGGTCATGGTGGGGGAGGGTTGGGGTGAGGGGGAGAACCCCGGCGGCTGACACGCTACCGCCCTGCCGTGTCATTGCCGGCATCGATCCGGGCCGGGCCTCCGGCGGGGGTGGGGCCGGGGTTGGGCGCGAGCGGAGCGGTATTGTTACTGATTCGTTCAACAATAAACAGACATGAATTCCGACAAGATCCGACGAATTCCGACATTTTCACCTGTTAATTCCGATTGAAATCACGCCAGTCATTGTTTCTGACGATCATGGCCGGCGACGGGCGTCACCGGTGGCGATGAAGTCGCGCTGGGTGACAGCAGGGGTGTGGCCTGGGGCCTCATGCCTTTAGGCTAGCCGATCCCGAGTTCGGCGTGCGAGCCAATGCGGACAAGCTGCAGGGTCTCTGGATCTGGCTTGCGATCAATCAGCACGAGATCTGGCTTGATATGGCAGTCTCGATGGTCACTCCAATCGCCCGATAGCCCATGGTCACGAAAGGACTCTGGTAGCAGCAAGTCTCGTGCAAGAATCTCGACGACTTTCGCAAAACTGGCCTGAAGCGCGTCTTTATGTTTGCCTTTGGCCTCGCGTGTCAAATCACGCTTGAACCGCTTGGTTTGCTTAATTATCCGCATCGAGGACGGATTGCAGTTGATCCAGGGTTACGGTTTCTGTCTTACCTTTGCGCGCGGCGCGCATGGCGGCGATGGTTTCCTCGTTCGGGATCAGGGGCTCGAACGGCAGTGCATGTTCACGCGCAATGCGGGTCATCATGATGCGAAAGGCATCAGATACCGTCAGACCCATCGCTTCGAGGACGGTAGACGCTTCATTCTTGACTTCTTCGCTGATTCGGGCACGCACCACAGTTGTCATGACTTTCTCTCCTTATGAGGCTTTGTCGCTACAGTGTAGCCCAGATGAGCTCATCGGAGATGACGGCGCTCTGGCCGTTTCTCGCGTAGGTGATTGATGTCCTCAGCGCTGAACTCACAAGCAGGCTTGGCCGCGCGGATCCGGTTCGCGGGAGACCTAGCCGGTCTTGAGACCGGTTACTGGCAAGGCTTTCATGACGCTGGTGCGGTCTGGTTGGGGCCAGGGGAGGAGCTGGAAGGTTTCGCGCAAAGGCGCCAAGGCGCTAAGAGAGTTTTGAGTAGGGGGGTCTGCTTGGCGGCTTGGCGTCTTGGCGCGAGATTCTTCCTGGTGGGCCAACAGCGCGTGGTAGCGGCGCGCGACGGCTTGGCGCTGGGCGATCTCCTGGTCGAAGCGGTCGAGTTTGGCGGGGACGATGGCGCATTGCAGGGTGTCCATGCGCCCGCCGACGCCGATGCGGGTGTGAACGTAGCGTTGGCTTTGGCCGTGGACGCGGATTTCGCGGCCAAGGCGGCGAGCCACTGCTTGTCCTCGGCAAAGGTCTTGAGCACTTGCCGGATGTGATAGTGCAGTTGCCGGGCGGTGATGGGTTGACCCGCGGCCCTGAACGTGTGTTTGAGTGCATCGCGGGTGACGTATTCCAGGGTTTGGACGCTGCCGGCGTAGAGCCAGAGTCGGCCGCCTTCCTGACGACATTTGGCGAGTGCGAGGTCGGCGTCCTGGTAATAGGCCGGTCGCTTGGCGCAGATATCGACGGCGACATTGATGTCAAGCAGCAGATCCATCAGTTCAACGGTCCTGGCGAGTGGAGAAGGCGCTGATCCGTTCCCGGGCCTTGGCCGTCACCGGGGGGAGCTCGTCGTCCGGCGGCAGGGGGGCATCGCGGACCGCATCCAGCCGGGCGCGCGTCTGCGCGGCGAGGGCGAGCACTTCCGGCGCTAGTGAATGGGAGGCGGTGGGCGCGAGCACTTCTTCGTCGGCGACTTCGACCAGGACCCGGACGCGAGGGTGGCGCAGGTGCAGGGGTTGGGTCAATTCGATCCGCCCTTGGTCATAAGATGGCTTCGATTTGCATGTTCGGACTCAAATTTTTTTAGCCACGGATGTTCACGTTTAGCCACGGATGTTCACGGATGGACACGGATTTTGTATCTGTGTTCATCCGTGTGTATCCGTGGCGAATCAATTCTGGGCCAAGAGGGTACCGTTTTCGAGGCGGTAGCGCTGGCCGGTGGCGGGGCAAGCGGCTTGGGCAGTGCCCGTCAGGGGCAGGTCCAGGCGTTCGCCGTGTTGGCTCATCCAGCCGATCTGGCGGGCGGGGACGCCGGCCATGAGGGCATGGGGTTTGACGTCTTTGGTGACGACGGCGCCGGCGGCGATGATGGCGGTTTCGTGGACTTGGCAGCTCATGAGTTTTTCGCGCAAAGACGCTAAGGCGCAAAGGGGGGGAGGATTTTCGCGCAAAGGCGCAAAGACGCTAAGGGAGAGGAGATTTTATTGGTTTTATTCTGGGAGGTTGTTGACGATGCGGGTGATGCCGTCTTTGATCAGGGGGGCGCCGAAGTTGATCAGGAGGCCGAGACGTTTGTTGGTGAGCTTGAGGTCAATGCCATTAACTTAAGGCTCAGCGGCAGCGCTTGTAGTTCCGGTGGAAACCCTGAAGTTTCGCGGGTTTCATCTTACGCGGAAAGGAGCGGTCCGG
>SACH01000289.1 GCA_009928645.1 Gammaproteobacteria bacterium
TGGTCTTCGCCGTGGACCCCACCTCCCAGGACGCCTCCACCATCGGTGGCAACGTCGCCATGAACGCGGGCGGTAAGAAGGCGGTGCTGTGGGGCACCACCCTGGACAACCTGGTCTCCTGGCGCATGGTCACCCCGGACGGGGACTGGCTGGAGGTGGAGCGGCTGGAACATAACCTGGGCAAGATCCACGACCAGGCACAGGTGCGTTTCCGCCTCACCCGTCTGGGTCCCGATGGCCGGACCTTTGCGGGTGAACCCCAGGTCCTGGCCATGCCCGGGCAAAGCTTGCGTAAGGCGGGACTGGGTAAGGACGTGACGGACAAGTTTCTCTCTGGCCTGCCAGGCGTGCAGAAGGAGGGCTGCGATGGCCTCATCACCTCCGCCCGCCTGCTGCTGCATCGCCTGCCGGCCCATACCCGTACCCTGTGCCTGGAGTTTTATGGCGCCGACCTGTCCCTGGCGGTGCCCGCCATCGTCGAGATTCGGGATCGTATCGCCGCCCGGCCCGGGGTTGACATCGCCGGTCTGGAGCACCTGGACGAGCGCTACCTGCGCGCCCTCGACTATTCCCCCAAGGCGGCCCGCGCCGAGCGGCCGAAGATGGTTCTGCTGGCGGACCTGGTGTCCGACGATGAGCAGGCCCTGACCGCCGCCGCCACGGAGGTGGTCGCCTTGACCCGCGCCCGCCAGGGCGAGGCCTTCATCGCCACCAGCCCCGAGGCCCGCCGTCGGTTCTGGCTGGACCGCGCCCGCACGGCCGCCATCTCCCGCCATACCAATGCCTTCAAGATCAATGAAGACGTGGTCATCCCCCTGGAGCGGCTGGCGGACTACTCCCGCGGCATCGAGCGCATCAACATCGAGCAGTCCATCGCCAACAAGGACCGGATCCTGGCGGCCTGGCTTGACTGTTTAAATGGTGACATGCCCGAGGCCCGCGCCTGGGCGGGCTTCGAGGCCTCTCCCGAGGCCGAGTCCATCCTCGCCGCCAAGCGCGAGGCTGCACGCCAGGTCATTCTCGCCGCCCGCGCACGCTGGTCCAGGATCCTGACAGCGCTGGAAGCTCCGGCGGCGGGGCAGGGCGACCTGCTAAGTCCCGAGGAACAGGGGCACGTCCGCCCCGGCGACCGCCTGCTCGACCTACTCCTCCGCAGAGACCTGCGCCAATCCCTGCAGCGTGAGGTCCGCCCGCGCCTGGACGAGATCTTCAGCGGTCAGGACATGGCCGCGGTGCGTGAGCGCCTGACCGCCATCCACGCCAAGGTCCGCGACGGCCGCCTCTTCGTCGCCCTGCACATGCACGCTGGCGACGGCAATGTCCACACCAACATCCCGGTCCACTCCGCCGACTACGCCATGCTCCACGCCGCCGATCAGGTGGTGGCGCGCATCATGGCCCTGGCCACCGACCTGGGGGGCGTCATCTCCGGCGAGCATGGCATCGGCCTGACCAAGATCCAGTTTCTGGCCGCGGACAAACTGGCCGCCTTCGCCCGTTACAAACAGTCCGTGGACCCAGCCGGGCGCTTCAACCCCGGCAAGCTCCTCGCCGGCTCCGGGCTGGAACGGGCCTATACCCCCTCCCTGCGCCTGCTCAGCCAGGAGGCCCTCATCCTGGAGGAGACGGCGCTGGGCGCCCTCAACGATGACATCAAGCACTGCCTGCGTTGCGGCAAATGCAAGCCGGTGTGCATGACCCATGTCCCCCGGGCCAATCTGCTCTACTCCCCGCGCAACAAGATTCTCGGCACCGGCCTCATCATCGAGGCCTTCCTTTATGAAGAGCAGACCCGCCGCGGTCTCTCCCGCCGCCACTTCGCCGAGATGAACGACCTGGCGGACCATTGCACCATCTGCCACAAGTGCCAGCCCCCCTGTCCGGTCAAGATCGACTTCGGTGAGGTCACCATCCGGCTGCGGCGCATCCTGGTCGAGCGCCGCCGTAAACGCTTCAGCCCCGGTGCCTGGGCAGCCCTGCGCTTCCTCGACGCCAAGAACCCCCGCGCCATCCGCCTGCTGCGGATTGGCCTGGCGCGCTGGGGCTTTCGCGGCCTCAATCTCGCCCATAACGTCGTGCGGCGTCTAGGGGTCTACCGAGCGGACGAACCGCCAGCGGCGACCACCGGCGCGCCCCAGGCCCTAACCTTAGCCAAGGAGCTGGTCCGCCGCCCCATCCGCGTCGAGGTACCCAAACAGGGCTTCCGTCAGGTCCTCGGCCTGGAGGATCCCACCCAGATCCCCATCCTGCGCGACCCGGCGCGCTCACCAGAGGAGATGGAGACGGTCTTCTACTTCCCCGGCTGTGGCTCGGAGCGACTGTTCTCCGACATTGGTCTCGCCAGTCTGGCCCTGCTTTACGATCTGGGGGTTCAGACGGTCCTGCCCCCTGGTTACCTGTGCTGCGGTTATCCGCAGAGCGCCGCCGGTCAGGAGGCTCAAGGGCGGCGGCTGACCATGGAAAACCGCGTCCTCTTCCACCGCGTCGCCAATACCCTCAACTACCTGGACATCCGCACCGTCCTCGTCTCCTGCGGCACCTGTATGGATCAGTTGCTGGGGTATGAATTCGCGCGCATCTTCCCTGGCTGCCGCCTGCTGGATATCCATGAATATCTGATGGAAAAGGGGATGACGCTGACCACTGGCCAGGTCGCGACCCGTGACGATGTAGCCTTGTTGGCCATTGGGACCGCCGGCGTCCGGACAATATCGGAAAAAGTTCCTGGGATCGACGAGGATAGGGTGATGCAATATCTCTATCATGATCCTTGCCACAGCCCCATGAAGACTCACGCCCCCCTCAAGGTTGCGAGCAGTTTGCTGGGTCAGCCGATTCTGCTGACAGACCGTTGCTGCGGGGAGGCTGGTACCTTGGGGAGCGCACGACCTGACATCGCCAGCCAACTGCGCTTTCGAAAAAGTCAGTCCTTACGCCAAGGCATTCATGCCTTGACGTTAAACACAAATGCCCAAGGAAAGGTCAGATTATTAACTTCATGCCCCGCTTGCCAGCAGGGACTAGCTAAATACACCGAGGAGACCGGCCTGACGGTAGACTATATCGTGACCGAAATGGCCCGCCTACACTTTGGTTCCGGCTGGCAGCGGCACTTTGTCGAAAGGTTACGGGAAAGAGGTATCGAGCGCGTATTGCTCTGATGAAGGGAGAAGGCACAGGAAACGTTGGGCGGGAGGATCGCCACGAAAAACTAAC
>SACH01000290.1 GCA_009928645.1 Gammaproteobacteria bacterium
CATGGCCAAATGCTGCTGGGCCTCGCTGGCATGGGCCTCGGCCTGACCGGCGGCGGCGCGGGTCGCCTGGAGGCGCGACTCGGGGATCAGCCCCTCGGCGAACAACTGGATATCGCGATTAAGATTCTGGTGCAGCAGCAGCGACTGGGTCTGGGCCTCCATGGCGTCCCGTTGTAGGGTCAAAGCCTCGGGGCTGGAGAGGTTGGCGACGACCTCCCCTTTCTTGACCCAAGCCCCGGTGGCCACGGTCAGTCGCTCGATCAGGCCGGCGACCGGGGCCGAGACCAAGCGGATCTGATCGGTGGGGATCACCACCCGGGCGGGCAGGCGGCTGGGGCGTACCTCCAGGTTTTCCCCCAGGACCTGCGTCTCGATGCCCAGGGCGCGGATCTGCGCCGGTTGCAGATGGAGCGGTTCCCCCGCCGCCAGCGCGACCAGGGCCGGCAACAATAACCCGGGAATCAACAGGGAACGGGGTAGGGACATGATGAGCCTCGAGCGGAGAGGAGCGCGCCGGGAAAGCGGCTGACCGGGGCGGGAAACTACCAAGCCAGGCTTAAGTGATTCTTAAGACTTCATCAGCAGGCAATGCCCGCGGGTTGCCCTCAACGCCCCGCAGGCACTCGACTTCCTCCCCAGCGAGTCGCTCCCCGGCACCAGGCGGCGGTAGGCGATGAAGCCCGTGGCCGGGGCGGGATCGGGATGAAGCGGATCGGCAGCAGCCGCTGATCAATGGGGTTATTGAAATGCATGCCATGGACAGGCCAGACAAGCCCATGCCTCTGGTGAAGAAGGAGATGGGGAAGGACTCCGGCCCTAAACCGGAGGTGGCCCCGGATGCTGGCAGCGGCAGCGCGGACAATGCTGACCGAATTCGTGATCCATGCGATTGTCATCCGTTAATGAGATCATTTATTATTTACCCAGTCGTTCAATTCCGACCATCCCCCTTTCGCCCAACCTGACACCCAAAAACTCCCCATGTACACCACCCTCAAGACCCTCAAAGTCGGCGAACGGGCCCGCGTCAGCGGCTATGCCGCGGGATGCCCCGGCTACCGCCACCGCCTGCTCACCATGGGGCTGACCCCCGGTACCGAAATCCGCGTCACCCGCCTGGCGCCCCTGGGCGATCCGGTGGAGGTCGAGGTCCGCGGTTACAGCCTCTCCCTGCGCAAGGACGAGGCGGAGGTCCTGCAGGTGCAACGTGGCTGTCTCCCGGAGTAGTCCCATGCCCGCAGCGAACCTGACCATTGCCCTGGTGGGCAACCCCAACTGTGGCAAGACCACCCTTTTCAATGCCCTCACCGGGGCACGGCAGACCGTGGGCAACTGGCCCGGGGTCACGGTGGAACGTAAGTCGGGGCATTACCAGTTCCAGGGCCAGGAGGTGGAGGTGGTGGACCTGCCCGGCGTCTATGCCATGGACGCCATCCCCGGCGCCACCACCCTCGACCAGCAGGTGGCCCACGACTTCGTGCTCTCCGACGGGGCGGACCTGATCGTCAACATCCTCGACGGCAGCAACCTGGAGCGTAATCTCTACCTCACCACCCAGTTGCTGGAACTGGGGCGGCCCATGGTGGTGGCCCTGAACATGGTCGACGCGGCGGCCAAAAAGGGCCATGGGCTCGATGCGGCCGCCCTGTCCCGCCTGCTCGATTGCCCGGTGGTGCCCATGAGCGCCAGTACCGGCCAGGGCGTGAAGGACCTCAAGGTCTTGCTGGCCACGGGTCGCCCCGCCCATCCCCAGGTGCGCATGAACTACCCCGCGCCGATCGAGGCCGCGGTGGCCCGACTGGCGGGCGAACTGGACGGCCAGCGCCCCGGTGCCCCCCGCCCGGACTGGACCGCCCTCAAGCTCCTGGAGGGTGACACCGCCGCGCCCAGTTTCGCCGGCCCCCACACATTGGAAGAGGCCAGTGCCCTGCGCCGCCAGATCGAGGCCGAACTGGGGGAGGAGATGGACATCCTCGCCGCCGACGCCCGCTACCAGTTCATCGGCACCGTCGCCGGCCAGGTCATCCAGCGTCAGGCGCAACCCGGGGCCAGCCTCACGCGCGCCCTGGACCGGGTGGTGCTCAACCGCGTCCTGGGGCTGCCGATCTTCCTGGCGGTCATGTACCTGATGTTCCTCTTCACCATCAACCTGGGCGGGGCCTTCATCGACTTCTTCGACCTGCTGTTCGGCGCCCTGCTGGTGGACGGTCTGGGCGAGGTCATGACCGGTCTGGGCGCCCCGGACTGGCTGCGGGTCCTCATCGCCGACGGTGCCGGCGGCGGCCTCCAGACGGTGGCCACCTTCATCCCGATCATCGCCTTCCTCTTCCTGTTCCTGTCCTTCCTGGAGGACTCGGGCTACATGGCCCGCGCGGCCTTCGTCGTCGATCGGCTGATGCGCGCCATGGGGTTGCCGGGCAAGTCCTTCGTCCCCCTCATCGTCGGCTTCGGCTGCAACGTCCCGGCGGTCATGGCCACCCGCACCCTGGAGAACCCCCGCGACCGGCTCATGACCATGGCCATGACACCCTTCATGTCCTGTGGCGCCCGGCTGCCGGTCTATGCCCTCTTCGCCGCCGCCTTCTTCCCGGTCGGGGGCCAGAACATGGTCTTTCTCCTCTATCTCATCGGCGTGGTGGTGGCGGTGCTCACCGCCACCGCCCTCAAGACCACCCTGCTCCCCGGGGCCGGCTCCCACTTCATCATGGAACTGCCCAGCTACCACCTGCCCACCCTGAAGGGGCTGGCGCTGCACACCTGGGAGCGCCTCAAGGGCTTTATCCTCAAGGCCGGCAAGATCATCGTCCCCATGGTCCTGGTCCTCAACCTGCTCAGTAGCCTGGGCACCGACGGCAGCTTCGGCCACCAGGAGGACGACCAGTCCGTGCTGGCGGCGGTGGGCCAGGGCATCACCCCGGTCTTCGCCCCCATCGGCCTGAAGGAGGACAACTGGCCCGCCGCCGTGGGCGTGTTCACCGGCATCCTCGCCAAGGAGGCGGTGGTGGGCACCCTGGATACCCTCTATTCCCGCCACGCCGCGGCGCGCGAGGCTGAGCAGGCCCCGGCGGATCAGGCGGCGGCCACCGCCACCGAGGTGGCCGAGACTGGCTTTGATCTGGTGGCGGCCGTGGGCGAGGCCTTCGCCACCATCCCCGCCAACCTGACCGGCCTGGCCGATGCCGCCCTGGACCCCCTGGGGCTGAA
>SACH01000291.1 GCA_009928645.1 Gammaproteobacteria bacterium
ATCAGGGCTTCCAGCTCTTCATCGGTCGGATCATCCGGGGGCCAATTGTCATCATCAAAATGGTGAATGGTCATGGCGCGTATCTCGGGGTGGGGGTGCGCGGACAGAATCGGTTCTATCAGTTTTGGACTTTCTTCTTGTACCCGGTTGACGTTACGACTTACCCGCCAACTGCGCAAGCGGTCGGAGGGATGCGGTCTCAGGACCTGGTGAGCCTTTTCCGGCGTACCCGTCAAACGGTGCTGGCCTCGTGGCTGAGTAAGGGCCTTTGATACTGGCGGGCAAGTCGTCAACCTGCTGTCAGGATGGGGCGGGAAACGCGCCCGGGTTCAGGCCAGGGTCGCCTCGATCCTGGCCATCAGGTCTTCCCAGCAGTAGACGAACTCCACCGCGCCCAGGTTAAGCGCCGAGCGGCGATTGGCCGCGTAATGGGAGCCACTGGCGAAGATGATTACCGGCGCCACAGACTGGCCGGCCGCGCGCCGCGCGGATACCCGGCGCAGGAGTTCGACACCATTGGGCTCACCCTGGTAAAGCCCATGGCCCCAGTGCGAGATCACCAGATCGAAGGGGGTGCCGCCGGCGAGGTGTGACCAGGCTTCCTCCAGGGTGGTCGCCTCGACCAGTCGCTGACTCAAGTCGCTGCGCGCGTCGCCGCTTTCCCGCGCGGCGGCCTGCATCAGGGCCTTTCCCAGGTCATTGTTGGCCGGCTGGGGATCGAACCACAGGACCCGCCTGCCTTGCAGAAGCATGCCCAGCCGATGGACGGGATTGGTCTGCGCGTAGAGCGTGCGCAGGATGGCGTCAAAGGCGCCATGATCCTTGCCGCCGTCGCCGGCCTGGTAGGGCACGACACCCAGACCCTCATGGGTCGCGTAATAGCGGCAGGCAACCGGGGAAACGCCCTCGATCACGGCCCAGGCCAAGGGGTCGGCGGAAGCCTCCCCGCCAGAAAAGGCTTCCACCAGCTCCGCCCGCAGTTCGTTCAGGTAGGCGTCGGACAGGGAATAGCCGAGAAACAGCACCGTGGACGTGGCCAACAGGGAGCGCAAGGCGGTCAGATAAGCCGGGTCCCCGTAGAGTCGGTGGCGATACTGGGAGCGGGTCAGGACCAGGGAGCGGGCATCGTCGGCATGGCCATGCAACTGGACGATGAGGCTGTCGCCTTGGGCGCTGGGGTCGGACCCCCCCGCCTGCCCCAGGGCGACCCGGGTGATGGCCTCCCGCCAGGGGGAGGCGGGCTGGCGCGGGCGCAGCAGCAGACGGTAGGCCGCCGCGGACGGCGGCAGGCCAGGCAGGAGCGGGTCGAAATTGGTGGTGACGATGGCCCGGAAGGGGATGCCGCGCACGTATTTGAGCCGCTGTGCCATCGCCGGGGACAGCTCGGTGGTGGACAGCATCCGGCTCAGCCGCTGGCAAAAGGTCTTCTCCCCCAGGGCGTCGTAGAGCAGTTGGGCCGCCATCTCCAGATCGCGGGCCGCGGGGTCGGACTTGATGAGGGTGCGGACCAGGTCGAAGACCTCGGGATGCCGACCCGCGGACCCTTCCGCGGCCAGGCGGACGATCAGCTGTTTCCAATGGGGATACCCGGCCGCGGCGGAGAAACCGGCCCCGACGAAGGCCACGCAGTTGCCACCCTCTATCGCTGCCAGGAGGCGGTGATCAATGACGGGCGGGGCGGTGCGGGACTGAGCGGCCGTGGCGGGGGCGGAGGAGGGGGCGGACATTGGTCGGGTGGCGCAGCTTGGGCGAATTGGGGCGGCGATTCAAGCGGGATGATCAGGGTCACTGGGGGGGAGTTTAGCGCGGGTGGTCGGGACGCGCACAACATGCCGGGACGTGATCACCCGCCCGCGACGCGGCGCAGGCGGGTGAAATGCGCCGGTCCATGGCCCCTGCGGGGACGTCCGGCGCTGCGCGCGTGGCCCCGTGCAGACTGCAAGCAGGGCTGAGTATTGTCGGCTTGCCCCTGGCGGAGAAGGGGCCATGGGCGTCGCGCACAACCCGGTACACCGTGAGTTCAGGCGGGAAAAGCGGGTATCGGCGCGGAGGGCAAGACCTTGCTGTGTCTTGACAGCACACAGTAATACTGTTTTAATTATTCCTCATGAACGAAGCCCGCGACATCAACACCCTGAGTCGGGAGACCGGCATCAGCGTCCGCACCATCCGCTACTACCTGGCGCAGGACCTGTTGCCACCGCCAGCGGGCCGCGGTCCGGCGGCAACCTACGGGTCCGGCCACCGCGACCGGCTCACCCTCATTCGTCGTCTGCAGGATGCCCACCTGCCCCTGGCCGAGATCCGCAAGCAGTTGCAGGCCCTGGACGATGCCGGCGTGGTCCGGGCCTTGGCCGGCGCGGTGGCGGGCGCCGAACCGCCGGCGCTCAACGCCTATGACTACGTGCGCCAGGTCCTGGCCAAGCGCCAGTCCCCTGACCAGGGGCTGACGGACGCCGGGCCGGAGTCCCTGTCCGGACCCGCGGGCAGCCAGCAGCCGGCTGTGGCAGCCGCGGCGCCCGGGGCTCCCGCCGCCGTGGCCCTACCCGCCGCCGCCGATCCCCGCAAGCCCCCGCGCAGCCATTGGGAGCGCATCGCGCTGCACCCCGATATCGAACTGCATGTCCGCCGCCCCCTGGCCCGCCCCGACCAGCGTCGCCTTGACGAACTGCTCGACCAGGCCCAGCGCCTGTTCGGGGGCGGCTGCGGCGCGCCCGGCGCGCGGACACCCTGACCACCGGCCGCGGACCGGCGACGGGAAAACATTACGCCCGGACCGGGGGTGCAAGGACCGGTGACGATCATCCGGCCGCGGGCGGCGGATGAACCCCGCGCCCGCCCACGGCGCCATCCATAACAACGACAACCATCACGCAGGAGCCGGCCCATGACCCTCATCGCCACCCGCCTGTCCCAAGTCACCCTGGGCCACCCCCAGCAGTACCGCAACCTGACCCTCCTGCCCTTGCTGGCCGAGGGTCCGGCCCAGCCTGGTTACCAGCTCCTCGACCAGGCCCTGGCCTTGGGTTGCGCCCGCGTCACTGAGATCAGCGAGGGCGGCAGCGTGCCGCAGCTCCGCTTCATCAATGATGGCGACCTGCCCGTGCTGTTGCTGGATGGGGAGGAACTGATCGGCGCCAAGCAGAACCGCATCCTCAACCTCAGCGTCCTGGCCCCGGCC
>SACH01000292.1 GCA_009928645.1 Gammaproteobacteria bacterium
GCAAACAAGCTTGGTCAGACCCGGCACCGGGGAGAGGTTGAGTTCGGCGAGCCGGTTGCTGCTGCAAACAAGCTTGGTCAGACCCGGCACCGGGGAGAGATTCAGCTCGGCGAGGTTGTTTTCCTGGCAATCAAGCGTGGTCAGACCCGGCACCGGGGAGAGATCCAGCTCGGTGAGGGGATTGTATCCGCAATCAATCTCGGTCAGGCGAGGCGCCGAGGGAAGGGTTAGTTTGCTGAGGCTGTTGTTTCTGCAATCAAGCGCGGTCAGGCCCGGCACCGGGGAGAGGTCCAGCTCGGTGAGGTTGTTGTATCCGCAATCAATTTTGGTCAGGCGAGGCGCCGACGAAAGGTTCAGTTTGTTGAGGCTGTTGTTTCTGCAAGCAAGTGTGGTCAGTTCCGGCACCGGGGAGAGATCCAACTCAGAGAGGGGGTTGCCCCAGCAATTAAGCTTGGTCAGACCCGGCACCGGGGAGAGATCCAGCTCGGTGAGGCGGCAGTCCACACAAACAAGCGTGGTCAGGCGCGGCACCGGGGAGAGGTCAAGCGATTTAAGTCCGAGCCTAACACAGAGCAGGGTCTGGAGCCGCGTCAGAACCGGAGGGAAGGCGGTGGCGATGTCCGGCCAGCTTCCCTTGAGGCCCAAGTCACGGATCAGTAATCCCGACTCCCAATTGCCTGGGATGAAAGGGAAGACGTCGAAGTCCCATGCAAGGCTGACCATGGCGCCTTCTTCCACGCAAAAGCCGATGAACTTCTCAAAGCCCCAGTCCACCGAGCTCTGGGCGAGCCGTCTCATGACCTCCTCCGGCGCCAGGCCCGAGGCATCGGCCCAATGTAGGATCTGCCGGTAATCGGGCTCGCGCAGCAGATACTCCCCGACGGAAACGCGTTCTGCGCCGAGACCTTGCGCATGGGCGCGCGCCAGGATGTCTCCGGTCACGGCCGCCACGACGCGACGGGTGCGCCGCCCCGGCGTGGCGAGGTCCGCGGCGGGCCGGGGGACCAAAAGGTGCTTCTTGTGGTCGTGTTCCATGTGCCGTCTCCAAAGGCGTCAAGGAACGCTGCGGGTCGGTCGCTCGGCGCAGTATGGCAGGAAAGGACTCGCTGTGTGCGCGTCCGGGATCGCCGGCAGCCGCTGTGGCTGCTGCATCAAGCGCCTTGGGCTTTTTTCGTGTCAGAGGGGTTGGCGTTAGTGAGTTGTAAGGGGGAATAATGCCGGCGGGCGCCAGGCCTTAGTCGCCAAACGGATCTTCGGTTCCGGTCAAACTCGCGATCTCCTCGGCCAGTTGCGAGGCATCCGCTTCCAACTCGGCGATTTCGGCGGCGATCTGTGCTGCTTGCTGGTTTGCGATCTCCTGCAAAGAGTCGGGGTGCTTCCGGCTGATGGCGAGGAGTTCGTAGTCGCCGCTTACGCGTAGCTGTTCCAGTTCATCCAACAGGTTCAGGATGCGCTCCTGAAGGGTCACGTACAGCTGCCGCAACGTGGCCAATTCCGTGTGGTCGTCGAAGTCCAGACTGCTCATTCCCCGGCGCAGCAGGAATCCATCGGGGTCGTTGGGGATCTGCCGCAGCCGCTTGTAGATCTCCTGCTTCTCCGACTGGTGGGCGAAGCGATCGGGATGGTAGAGACCGACGAGCTTGCGGAAGATGGTCTTGATCTCCCTCTGTTCGAGGTCGCTCAGGGCACGGCTCTCGGCGGCGTGGGCGGCCGCTTCCTGATATTCGCGCTCGGTCTCGGCGCGTGTATCCTCGTATTCCGGGATCACCGTTTCGGCTTCTTCTACGCCCTCGATCATGAGGGTGTCGAGGTATTTGCGCCGGTACTGGATCTTCAGCTGCAACCCGTCCCGGCGCTCGTAGTGGGGCCGTATGAAGGAGAAGAGCTGGGACTGGACCACCTCTACACTGTGGTGTTCCTGGATGTACTCCACCTCCAGATCCGCCAACCGGGAAAGATTGTCGGCGATCAGCAGACGCAGCGTCTCCAGCTCCGGATCGTGGAATAGCACCAGTTCACTGCTGGCGCTCGGCCCGGTCCCAAGCATCATGGGATGCGCCGCGACCGCTTGCGCCGACGCGCTCAGCTGATCCAGGTACCAGCGACCCATCTCGGCGCTGTGCGGAGTGCTGACGCTGGCGAGCCATTGCAGCCAGCCGTACAGATCCGGATCGTCCAGCGCATCCCGGAAGGGACGCCCCTTGTACTTGCCGAAGGCGATGCGCGAGGGGAACCAAGGCGCGGCGATGAATGCGCTGATGGCGTCCCAGGTCTCCAATCCGCGCGCCGCAGCAAGGGGTCGCAAGATCTGCTGCATCAGGTCGACGACCGTCTCTACATCCCCCGATGCGGTGTGCGCCCCGCGCTCGGGCAGACGGTAGTACTGACGCAGGGTGTGCAGCTTATGGTTCCCGGCCGGCACCGGGTCAAGCAGGCGCTGGGTCAGGCGTAGCGCGCAGAAACCGGGATGGCCGATGGGCTCGATGCCGAGACGTTGCCATTCGGGGCGCAGTACATCGTCGAGGTCGTAGCGCAGGTTGTAGGCAACCAGAGGCAGTTCCCCGACATATCGGGCGAAGCCGTCATAGACTTGAAGCGGCGGCTCGCCGTAGTGCTCCAGGATCTCACGGGTGTAGCCGTTGACGCGGGATGCCTCGGGCGGAATCTCCGCGTTGTGATTGAGCAGGCGCCGAAAGGGCGCCCCTTCCGGAGTCCAGCCGAGCATGCGCTGGGCGGCCAGTTCCACCACGTAGAGCGGCGCCTTGATACCGATGGTTTCGGAGGCGATGAGAATCCATGGGGTTCGGTGCATGGGTGGCTCAGAAGGGGTAGTCGGCTTCGAAAGAGGGGTCATGGCCAAGCCCTGCCGGAGCGTTGGGAACTTTGTCTGAAGAGACCGGGAATTTGATGTCAAGCCCGGCCGGGGCGTTGCGAAGTCGCAGGCCTGTGTCGCACTCAAGCCAAGCCAGGTTCGGTACCGAGGAGAGGTCCAGCTCGGTGAGGTGGTTGCCCGAGCAATCAAGCTCGGTCAGGCCCGACACCGGGGAGAGGTCCAGCTCGGTGAGGTGGTTGCCCGAGCAATCAAGCTCGGTCAGTCCCGGCACCGTGGCGAGTTCGAGTTCGGCGAGCTGGTTGTTCCCGCACCAAAGCCTGGTCAGGCCCGGC
>SACH01000058.1 GCA_009928645.1 Gammaproteobacteria bacterium
AGCGCCAGGAGAGCTGGCCACATTCATGCCCAGGTTAGGGACCTGGAGTCCAGCGGGACTGACGTCCGGGCGGCAACACGTCACCCGGGTGACTGGCGCCAGCCGGCGGTTTCCGGTCGCCCAGCGCCGCACCAGGCGCGCCTCACCCAGTCGAGGCGGGCGAGGCGCCTCCCCCAGGCCGGGCCGAGGCAGCCACCCGGCGCTACCCGCCAGCCCCAGGCCCAGGGCTTGCAGCAGGCGCCGACGGCCGGGGTTCACCGACAATTGGCCCCCTGCTCGATCCAACGCAACAGGATGAGGGTATTGGGGTGATCCCGATCCGCGGTGGGCGGTATGCCGGGCGGCATGCGGTCCTCCACCAGGTGCTGGTAGAGACTGCTGTCCTCGGGCTTGCCGGGGATGACGATCTTGGTGGCCTTATCCACGCCCTTGGCCACGGAATCCGCCCCCAGCATGATGCCCTCGTGGCTGGTCATGTCGAGTTCGTGAAAGCTGGGTGGCTCCTGGTTCGACATATGGCACTGGGTGCAGGCGGGCGATCCCGGGGCGAAGGCGCCGTCCGTCTTGAACAAGGGCAGGACCTGGTCCTGGAACTGGGCATCGTTTTTCGCCCCAGCCGCGATCCAGTCGCGGACGGCGGTCACGCTCTCGGGTTTGGCGTGGGTGCTGAAATGCACGCCAAGCGGCATGCGGTTGTTGCGCATCCGCCGGCCGAGGATGCTGGTCTTGGCGGGCTTGCCGGGCTCGAACAGGGGCCGGGCCGGGGGCTCGGTGGAACCCTTCCTGATCCCGTCGCAGCTTGAAAGATCCAGGCCACGGTAGCTCTTGGTCGGGTCGTTGGAGGAGTGGCAGATGATGCAGGCCACGCCCTGGCCAAAGGCGTTCGGGGTGCGCATCAGGGTGGCGATATAGTCGTAGGGGATGGGGATATGCCGTTGCAGGATCAGCATGTCGACTGCGGCATCATCACCGGCGAGACGGATCTTGCCCGCCCGCAGATCCTCGATCCAGTCGGCGTTGACCGACTCCTCCGACCGGTCATCGTCGTCGTCATCGTCGTCCCGGTCCGCCGACAGCGGGGGGCTCAGGAGGCCGATCAGGACGGCCAGGAACAGCCCAGCGAGGGAGCGCCAGGTGAGGGCGCGGCCAGGGAGTGGGTGCGGGTACATGGGATCGGCCTCCTTTGAGAGTTAGCTTTTTCGGACATTTTAGCGCGCCCTCGCCTGAAACACCCCGGCGGAGACGGCCCTCTTCCGGGGTGTGGCTGGGCCCATCCAGACGGATTGTGGACCATGGCCTTGATCACAACTGCCCCTCTCCCGTCATTCCGGCGAAATGCCGGAATCCAGGGCCATGGCTGATATCCCTCTGTATCGGCTTATAGTTTCCATCCTGGCACCGGATCACGCCATCCTGCCGGGACGACGACCGACGGGGGGAATGTTCAAGGCCGCGGTCCGCTAACGGTCATGATGGGGTAAGCCACACCCCAGAAGATGGAAGGCTCCGCTGGTGTGTTTCACGCTAAGGGAACCTTAAGCTTGGTCGATCAAACTAGCCACCGTGAATCCTGAGTTTGACTCATTTCATCACGCCCGGAGATTGCCCAGATGAAACCCCTCCTCTTCCTGCTCCCGGTCCTGGTCACGGCCAGCGTGCAGGCCGCCACCCCCACGAATTTGATGAAGGACTACGCGGCCGAGGCCAGCCGCCAGCAGGCCGGCTTCACCCCTTCGGCGCCACGGGGCGCGGCCTTGTACCAGCGCGACTTTGGGATCTCGGCCAAGCTGCCGTCCTGTACCCGTTGTCATCGGGACGACCCGACCCAGGCCGGGCAGCATAGCGTCACCGGCAAGCCCATCAAACCCCTGGCCCCGGCCACCAATCCCGAGCGTTTCACCGACCGGGCCAAGGCCGATAAATGGTTTGGCCGCAACTGCAAGGAAGTCATGGGACGGGACTGTAGCGCCGCGGAAAAGGCCGACCTGATCGCCTTCCTGACCGGAGGACGCTGAGATGAAACCTCCCTGTCTACTTGCCGCCCTGCTGGTCCTGCCCCTGGCCGCCCAGGCCGACAAGCTGGTGATCCCCGCCGGGGCGCCGCCCGCCTTCGCGACCGAGTGCGGCGCCTGCCACCTGGCCTTTCCCCCCGCCCTGCTCGACGCCCAGGGCTGGCGCGCGGTCATGGCCCGGCTGGACCAGCATTACGGGGACAACGCCAGCCTCGACGAGCCGACGCGCCGGAGCATCGAGGGCTTTCTGGTCAAGCATGCCGGTGGCGACAAGGTCCATGCCCCCGTCACCGCCGGCGGCGAACCGCCGCGGCTGACCGCCACGCCCTGGTTCAAGCGCAAGCACCACGAGGTCCCGGCCATGGATTGGCAGGACGCCAAGGTCAAGAGCCCCGCCAACTGTGGCGCCTGTCATACCCGCGCCGCCGAGGGCAGCTATCGCGAGCGGGAGATCGTCATGCCCAACGGCCGCGCATGGGAGGAGGACGACGATGATTGAACACCCGCGCCCGCTTGCGGAACCCCGACTGGCCGCCGCGCACGGGGCCCAGCCAGCCCTCCCTCAAGCCCCGCCCAAGGCTCACTCGTCCGCGCACCCGTTCGCTCACTCGCCCGCTTACTCGCCGGCACCCCCCGCCCCGCCTACCGGGAATGAGGCGGGGCGGCGGATCCAGGACCCGGCGCGGCCCGCGCGAGTCCTGATCTGGGACTGGCCGGTGCGTATTGGCCACTGGGCGCTGGCTGCGCTCTTCATCCTGGCCTGGCTGACCGGTGACAGCGAGGAGTGGCGTCTGGTCCACGCCACCCTGGGCGGGGCCCTGCTGGGACTGGTCCTCTTTCGCCTGCTCTGGGGTTTCATGGGCAGCTACCATGCCCGCTTCGGCAGTTTCGTCCGCAGCCGCCAGGCGGTGTTCGCGTATGTCCGGGGGCTGCTGTCCGCGCCCTTTGGCGGCAAGGTGGAGGACGACGCGGGGCACAATGCCGCCGCGGGCTGGGCTATCCTGGCCATGCTGACCCTGGGGCTCCTGACCGCCGTGAGTGGCTGGATCGCCTACCAGGGCGAGGAATGGGAAGCGTTTGGTGCGGTTCACGAATTCCTGGCCACGGCCATGCTCTGGATCGTCATCATCCATGTCCTGGGCGTCCTGGTCAGCAGTCTGGCGCATGGCGAGAACCTGATCGCGGCCATGTTCACCGGTTACAAGCGAGGTCGGCCCGAGGAGGCGATCACCAGGACTTATGGGCTGATCGTGCCCCTAGTGCTGGCCTGGAGCGGGGTCTGCGCCTGGTTGGTCACACGCTGAGGCGTCATCGTTTAGCCCCCCCCTCTCCCCAACCCTCCCCCGCCGGGGGGGAGGGAGCAAGATAATCGGCAAGTTGTGCCACCGAAGCCCTCCTGGGGCGTTTGGGGCATGTGGGGCGTGTGGGGTCTGAACGAGGACGCTGAGGCATTAGGGGACCGGGCCGCGTGGTCGCGGCCCGGTCAGATCGAAGATTGATTTGGTGATGGGGAACAATCCCATGCGTATCCTGCTGGCTGAAGACGATCCCCACCTGGGCGACGGGCTCGGCGTCGGCCTGCGCCAGGCCGGACATACGGTGGACTGGGTACGGGACGGCGAGGCGGCGGATCTGGCCCTCAAGACCGAGGACTTCGACCTGCTGGTGCTCGATCTGGGCCTGCCGCGACTGACGGGCATGGAGGTGCTGCGGCGCCTGCGGCGTCGCAGTCAGACCCTGCCGGTCCTGATCCTCACCGCCCGGGACGCCACGGATGACAAGGTGCAGGGCCTGGATGCCGGTGCCGACGACTACCTGGTCAAACCCATCGACATCGACGAGCTGGCGGCCCGTGCCCGGGCCCTGGCCCGGCGCTCCGCTGGCCATGCCAGCCCCCTTCTCCGCCTGGGCGATCTGGAGATCGACCCGGCGGCGCGGCTGGCGCGGCTGAACGGGGAGCCGGTGGAACTCTCCGGCCGGGAATTTTCCCTGCTCCTGACACTGGCGGAACATGCCGGCCGGGCCCAGACCCGCGCCCAACTTGAGGCGGCCCTCTACGGCTGGCAGGATGAACCGGAGAGTAACGCCATCGAGGTCCATGTCCATCACCTCCGCCGCAAGCTCGGCACCGAGCGCATCCGCACCCTGCGCGGCATCGGCTATCTGATGCCCAAGCCATGAGGAAGGGTGCCGCTCCCGCCGAGGAAACCGCCGCCGGTGCGCCCGCAGCCGCTGCCGCCACAGGCGCTTCCCCCGGCGATGCCACCGCTGGCGAGCCTGCCAACCCTCCCGAGGGGGCGCGCCACGTATCCGATCAGGAGAGACCTGGCCGTGGCTTTCAGGCTCCCGGTACCCGCTGGTTCTCCCTGCGGCGGCGCCTGCTAGGCCTTCTGCTGACCGGCGTCACCCTGGGCTGGGCCGCGGCCCTGGCGCTCTCCTATCAGGATGCCCATCACGAGATCGACGAGATCTTCGACGCCAACCTGGTCCAGGTGGCGCAGCTCCTGCTGGCCCTGGCCAGCGAGTACGACGATGACGTCGACATCGCCCACATGTCGGGGGATTTCCACAAGTATCAGAAAAAGATCGTCTTCCAGCTCTGGAACGAGGATGGCTATCTGCTGCTGCGCTCCCGGCATGCCCCCCGGGACCCGCTGACCAACCAGACCGGCTTCTCGGAGAGCCAGGACCGGGAGGGCCGGCGTTGGCGCTATTTCAGCCAGTGGGACGAGGGGCGGGACCTGCGGGCGGTGGTGGCCGAGGACCATGAGGTGCGCCAGGAACTCGCCGGGCACATCGCCGGGCGTCTCCTGGTCCCCGCCCTCCTCGGTTTGCCCCTGCTGGCCGGCTGGATCTGGTTTGCCATCCGCCAGGGGTTGGCCCCCGTCGCCGCCATCGCCGCGCAAGTGGCTGAGCGCGAGCCCCAGCATTTGGTCCCCATCACCCCCAGCACCGCGCCCACGGAGCTGCGCCCCCTGCTGGCCGCCCTCAACCACTTGTTGGGGCGTATCGACCAGGCGCTGGACAACGAACGGCGTTTCACCGCTGATGCCGCGCATGAACTTCGGACTCCCCTGGCGGCCCTGGCGATCCAGGCCCAAGTCGCGGCCCGCGCCCGCGATGCCGCGGAGCGCGACCATGCGCTGGCCTTGATCACCGCGAGCAGTCGTCGGGCCGGCCACCTGGTCGAGCAGTTGCTTACCCTGGCCCGTCTTGATCCGACCGCTCCCTTGACCACCCTGCCAGTCCACCTGGATAGGATCGCCGCCGAGGTCTGTGCCGACCAGGCCGGCGGCGCCCTGGCCAGGGACATCCGGCTGGAACTCGAAGACAGGACCCAGCAGGTGGTGGCAGGCAACACCGAGCTGCTGCGCACCCTGCTGCGCAACCTGGTGGACAACGCCCTGCGCTACACCCCGCCCGGCGGTCAGGTGCTGGTCGCCATCGACCAGGAACACGACCGGGTCAGACTGAGCGTCCGCGACAGCGGCCCGGGCATCCCGGTCGACCAGCGGGCACTGGCCCTGAAGCGTTTCCACCGCCTGGCAGGCCAGGAGATCGCGGGTAGCGGGCTCGGTCTCTCCATTGTCGCCCGTATCGCCGACTTGCATGGGGCGCGGCTGGAACTGGGCGATGGCCTGCGGGGCGAGTCAGGTTCGCCGGGATTGGGCGTCAGCATCAGCTTCCCACCCGCCCCGGAGGGACAAGCTTCGCGCGCCTGAGTCGAGCGCCTCCGGGGCCCTGGCGTCCGGTGATATCCGGTGATTTCGCCTTGCTCAATCTCGGCAGTGGTAATACTATCTTTGCCACGAGTAACACCCCCGCCCCAGCTGGGTTGCCGCTACATCCCGGAGTTTCAGGTGCATATTCCCGAAGGCATGCTCTCCCTCCCCGTCACGGCCGTGGCGGGACTGGTGTCATTCACCACTCTCGCCTACGCCGTGTCCTGGGTCCGCCGGCATCTGGATGAGCGCAAGGTGGTGCTGATGGCGGTCCTCGGCGCCCTGATCTTCGCCTTGCAGATGCTCAATTTTCCCATCCAGGCCGGGACCTCCGGACACTTCGCCGGCGGGGCATTGGCAGGCATCCTGCTAGGACCCTGGCCCGCGGTGCTGGTCATGACCACGGTCCTTGGCGTCCAGGCCTTCCTCTTCGCCGACGGCGGCATCATTGCCCTGGGGGCGAATATCCTTAATTTGGGCATCCTTGCCCCCCTGGTGGGGTATGGCGTGCATCGCCTCGCGGTGGCCTTCGCCGCCACGCGGGGCGGCCACCTGGTCGGGGCCTTCCTCGGCGCCTGGCTGTCTATCCTGCTGGCGGCCTTGGCGGTGGCCGGTGAACTTGGGCTCTCGGGAACCGCACATCCGCAACTGGCCGCCCTCGCCATGGGCGGCACTCATGCCCTGATCGGCATCGGCGAGGGTCTCGTCACCGCCGCTCTGATCGCCTATCTGCTTCAGGTCCGCCCCGACCTGGTCGACGCGGCGGACCAGACCGCCCGGCGCAGCTCTCTGCGTGGCGTCACCCTGACCCTGGCCGGTATCGCCCTCATCGCGGCCGCCTTCTCCTTCCTCGCCTCCTCCGCGCCTGATGGCCTGGAATGGGTCTATTTCGAGCAGGGCGTAGGCAACGCCCAAGCCGTGGCACAGGCCCCGAAGGTCCTGGGCGAGGGCGGGCCCCTGGCGGATTATCAGGTAACGGGCCTGGAGCACGAGGCCCTGGGTTCCGCCCTGGCCGGCTTGATTGGCTTGACCATCGTCGGTGGGCTTCTGGTCGCGGTGGCCCGGCGCCGACGCAAATCTCCTGCGGCGGCTTGATTCCCCCTGCTGGCCGCCCTCCCCTTCGCCGGTTCCGGCAAGCCCTGAGCAGGTAGCGCGTCATCACCGTGTGATTGGGGAATGCGGTCACATAGACCAGCCCCGTGGCACAACCGGTAAACAGGTTTGATCTGATAGACCGCCTTGGGGCTGTTCACCGGGCGGTCAGGCTGGTCCGGGTTGTACCGCACCACGCCCGCATCCTGTAACTGATGCATGGAGTAGCGGCGGAAGGTCTCCCGGGTGTTCGGCGCCTAGTCTTTGCTGTAGTGTTCCCGAACCCAGTCCATGATCGGGGTGATGCCAAGCAAGGGGTTTTCCGTATTTCACCAAGAGGCGGGGGGGCGTTCGGATGTACCCCTGGCCTATAAAGGAGGTAGGAGTCCCAAGGCGCTTGGGGCCAAACAAGCGGGTTGCCATCGTGGCACCTCCATCCAACCCGAGAGGGAGACTCTGCCCAGACACACCTCGCTACCGTCCCGCCTCGGCGCCCTATTCACCCAGCCGTGCCGCACTCGCCGCGACATGACCCGCCAGGGCCGCGACAAATGACTTGAGTCCCGTCATCGGCGACAGTTGTGCATAGTCCCCTGAGACTACGGCATCCCGTTCGGCGGCAATCAGGGTGGCGGTGGTATAGAGCTGCTCCTGGACCAGTCGCTGACAGAGTAAGTCGTAGCGTTGCAGGTAGGAGGCACCCTTGAATTCCGGCAACACCGCAAAATGCGGCGAGGTATCCCGCACTGGTCGGCGTGATTCGGGCGCGTCTTCCACCATCATCAGCCAGCCGACGAAGGGCCGCGGCTGTTGGCCAAAGGCCCCCTCGCGATAGGCCGTCCACAGATCGAGGGCAATGCCGATGGCTTCTTCCGTCCGATTGTTGAAGTTATTGCCGAACGACGGCCCGACCTGACTTTTCAGTTCAATGGCCGCGATCAGTTCTCCCTGATGCATCACCAGGAGATCCCACAACTTCGTCGGGCGAAAGTAACCCGGAAGGGTCAGCATCGCCCGCTGCTGGTGGATTTCGGCCCGGGCCAGACCATTGGCCTGGATGAGGTCGTGGATCAAGGCCAGGAAGCCATCCATGTTCTTACCCGCGGTCACGCCGCCCCGTTCCCCTTGATCGGCCTTGCCCGCGGCGAGCTGCTTCAGTCGGGCTGCCTGGCGGTTGCCCCAGAAGGCCTTTACCGCTTCCCGGGCTTGCTGTTCATAATCGACCAGCGCGAGGGCCATTTAGTCGACCGTGAGGCCCAGGGCCGTGCATTCTTCATCGCTCAGGCCATAGAGTTCGACCGTGGCCCGGTTGCAGGCGGGTAGATCACGCCGCACCGCCGCCGCGATCAACGCCTGGCGCAGCGGTGGCGGCACCTCCGCCCAGCGTGGCAGTCGAATGCGGCGCAAGTACTGCGCCTGGAAGCGGAGAAAGCCCCCGTGCATTTTGGTGGAATAGGTCGCCACGAACAGCCGCGTGACGGCGGACAGCAGCACCGCCTGCAAGGCCCGCAGGTCCCAGTCGGCCGTGGTGATGTAATAAAGGTTGTGGTGCGGATACAGCTCGCCCGCTTCAAAGACGACATGCGCCTCGCCCTTGATGTCAGGGATCAGCAGCTTGGGTGTCGTCGCCAGGGCGGGGGTAATGCGATCAATCGTCCGATACCAGTTGGCCGGGGCCTTCTGGGCACAGTGCCGCCCGGCGATTACCGCCCGGCGGGCCATGAGGTAACGTTGCAGGCGGGGATACTGCTCAAGATCAACCAACCCGCCCGCCGCGGCAAAGGGATTAATGACCCCCTGCCCGCGCCATACCACCTCGCCGGATTGGATGTCCTTGGTGGTCACCAGGGGCAGCTTGCGATCGAGCTCCACATCCAGCGTCTCAAAGTCCCCGATGAATGCCTGGTCCGCGCCCGTGGCGACCCCAATCCCGACCTTGCAGCCCACGGCTTCCAGCGTGGGAAAACCCTGCTCCAGCCGGCGGATCAGCGCCATCTGATCCGCTGACTCCAGTAGCCAGGGCTCGGCGCCATGCGGAACGCGGGCCAGTTCGCGCACCACCCCGCAGCCTTGGGGCACGGCGGGGGCGCGCAGCAGGTCGGCCAGGGCACCCAGCGTCGCCCGGTCAATGGCCGGTCGATGCGCCACACGCGTCGCTCCAGGGGTCTCACGACTGATCAGTGTGATCGCCGGGTAGGCGATCACGTCCGTGCGGAAGGCGGGCGTATCCACCATGTCGACATAGACCTTCAGGTGGAACCGTTCCGCCACCAGGTGGCGCAATGGCCCGCCATAGCGGTTTTTCATCCAGCGATCGGCGCAGATAAAGCCCAACGTCCCACCCCCGGCCAGGACCGAGAGCGCCCGCTCGATAAAGGGGATATAGATATCCGCCCGGTCGTACATCGTCTGGTAGCGGCTGCGATACTCGGCCAGCAAGGGCGCGGGTATCAGTTCCTGACGGATATAGGGCGGGTTGCCGACGACGAAGTCGAACTCCCCCGCTAGGGGTTGCAGCAAGAAGTCCCCCTGCGACAGCCAGCGCTCCGCCAAGGCCCGCGCGCTTGGTGCGGGGAGGCCCTCCCGTTGGAGCAGGTCGATCACCGCCGCCTGCGTGCGGTGAAAGGTCTCCTGGTGCAGTTCGACCCCACGGATGGCATCGCCCAGCGCTGCCACCGCGCCCGATTTGGGTCTGGTGGCTCGCCAGGCCCGCAGCAGCCGCTCAATCACCGGCAGCAGGAAGTCGCCACCCCCAAAAGAGGGTTCCAGCAGGCGCTTGGTGTGCAGTGGCCGGTCCGCCGTGTAGCCCAGAATATCGAGGATAAACTCAACGACTTCCTGGCGGGTGAAGATGGCCCCCCGCGCGCCTGCTTCAGAATGGCGCGCTAATCGCTCGATCGCCGCCTGCACCTTCGGACCGATACCGTCGGGTCTCGGGAGGTCGAGTGACATTTGCGGGGATGGCAAGAATCTTTCTCCTGGTTGTCTCTGCGATCAGTGAGTCCGCAAACCCGCACGCCGGGTCTGTTGCTGGACGCCTTGGGTAGGGAACTACCGCCCCCGTGGGGTACCTCGTGTCTCACGTGGATTCTAAGCTGACCTTACGCCGCCAGGAAGTCAACCGCAGTCAACGATCACGCCTGTAACTGGCACACCCTCACCCCGCTCGCGCCAGCCACTCATACAGCGCAGGGTCGCAATCCTCACCACCCCCACCGTCGCCAGGTCGCGTGCCAACAACGCCCGCCACCTGGCTCTGCCACTCCCACAGAGTCATCAGCGCTTGAGAAGACCGGCCCCGCTGACGCGGCGCCGGGGTGCGGCCTCACCACCTACCCATTGTCCCGGTACCCAGGGGGTGTCACCGCGCAAATCCGACCGACTGCTAGCGGTTTCGCTGGCGCCCGGTAGCGGTATCGCCAGCACCCGGGCCATGCCCCGGGTGACATCCCCCAGAAGGCTAGCCCCCCATCCCTTCCCCCTTCAGCCCCCCGGCACAAAATCCCAGAGCCGATGCGCATCGAGCCGCAGGCGATAGTGCGCCTCCAGGGCCTCAAGCTGGCTCAGCCGGGCGCCGAGGGCGGCCTCGTTCGCCAGGCGCCGGGCGGTGAGCAGATCCTCCAGTTGCCCCTCGCCGAGCTGGTAGGCCCGAGCCGTCATGTCCGCCGCCTGGGCCAGCCGGCCGGCGGCCGCCTGGGCGGACTGCCAGGAGCGGCGCGCGGCCACGGCCGTCTGGTAGAGGCCGGCGGCCTCGGCAGTCACCCGTTGCACGGCGGCGGCCTCGCGCGCGTGGGCCGCCTCCGCCTCGGCCAGGGCGGCATCGGCCTTGGCCCGGCGCGCCTCCCCGGGCAGGTTGACGATCACGTAGGCACCGACGATCGTCTCCTCGCCGTCGCGCTCGCTGGCCAGGTGCAGGCCGAAGGTCGGGTCCGGCCAGCGGTCGCTCGCGGCGCGCTTGACGCCCACCCGCGCCTGGCGGCCCTCGGCCTGGGCCAGGCCCAGGGCGTGGTTGTGGTCCACCAGGGCCGTGATCCAGTCCGCCTCGTCCCCCGCCAGGGCGGGCGGCGGGGCGATGGTCCCCGGTGCCTCCAGGGGGATCTCCGGATAACGGCGGCGCAGATCCTCGGCGGCCTGATCCCGGCGCCCCTGGGCCTGGGCGAGCTGGGCCTCGGCCTGGGCCAGCGCCGCGTCGCCCTGGACGGTCTCCAGCCGGGCGGCGTCACCCAGTTGCTGCCGGCGGGAGAGGGCCTGGGCCTGCTTGCCCAGCAGGCCGGCCTCGGCCTGCCACTGGGCGACGGCGGCCTCCGCCTTCAGCCAGGCGAACCAGGTCTTGAGCAGATCCCGCGCCAGCTCATGCGCGCTCTCGGCGCGCCGCCGCTCGGCCTGCTCGACCCCCAGCCCGCCCAGCTCCTCATCCAGGGCGGCCTTGCCCGGCAAGCGCACCTGGCGTTGCAGGTCGGTATTCCATTCCGCAAAGCGTTGATCCCCGCCGACATCGGGATTGACCTGGCGGTGCTGGCCGCCGAGCAACAGGGTCCATTCGTAATCCCCCGCCACCCGTGCGGCGCGCTGGGCCTGGGCGACGGGGATCTGTTTGTCCGCGGCGCGCAGCCCCGGGTTGGCGCGCAACGCCTGTGCGACGAGGGCGGCGGGCGGCAGGTTAGGCGTGGGTTCGTCGGGGAGCCCGCCCGCCGCCGCGACCGCCGGGGAAGTGGCCTCACCCCGGGTCACGGCCGCCGTGGTCACGGCACGACGGCCAGGCGCATCGCTGCCAGGCCCATGGCGGTCAGGCGCGGGGGTGTCTGGCGCGCCGGCCGCGCGGGCACGGGCGCTCGTGGCGGGTTGGTCACTGACCCGCGGGGCACGGCCACCGGCTGGCGTCGCTGACCGGCTCTTGGCGGCCGGTGCCTCCTGAGCGGGGTCGGCGGCCCAGGGCGTGCCGGGGACCAGGACCAGCCCCGCTGCCAGGACGGCGGCCAGGGCGAGGACCCGCGGCGGCAGGGCCCCCGGGCGGGCCGGTCGCGCCGCGCGGGAACGGGCGATGGCACGGGCGCGGGGCTTCATAGCCGCCCCTTTTCCAGCACCGGCACCAGCCAGTAGAAGACATTGAGCCCCGGCAGCGCGGCGCGGACGAGCTGCAACACCTCCCCCATGGCCCGCTGGCTGCCCACCAGGCGGAGGATGACCCGCGCCGAGTGGCCCTCGACCAGCTCCGCCGGTTCGACCAGGGTGGCGGTGGAGCCATGGCCCTCCGCGTGGCTGGAGGTGAAGCCCGGGACCAGGTCCGGCCGGGACAGCAGCAGGTCTTCCACGGGCTGGGCGGCCTCGGCGGGCATGGCGAGGGAGAGCAGGACATCAGACATGGGCGTTCTCGACGAAGACCAGGGTCGGTTTGACGCCGAAGCGGCGGAAGAGGATCGGCAGCAGCACCAGGGTCAGGGCGGTGGAGGACACCAGGCCACCGATGACGACGATGGCCAGGGGGCGCTGCACCTCCGACCCCGGTCCGGTGGCGAAGAGCATGGGCACCAGGCCGAAGGCGGCGATGCTGGCGGTCATCAGCACCGGCCGCAGCCGGCGCTTGGCGCCCTCCACCACCACCTCGGCCACCGGCATCCCGCGCGCCAGCAACTGGTTGAAGTAGGTGACCATGACCACGCCGTTGAGCACGGCGATACCCAGCAGGGCAATGAAGCCCACCGCGGCCGGCACCGACAGATATTCCCCGGCGAGCAGCAGGCCGAAGACGCCGCCGATCATGGCCAGGGGGATGTTCGACAGTACCAGCAGGGCCTGGCGTACCGAGCGGAAGGTGGAGAAGAGCAGGAAGAAGATCAGGGCTAGGGCGATGGGCACCACCACCATCAGCCGCGCCGCCGCCCGCTGCTGGTTCTCGAACTGGCCGCCCCAGGCGAGCCGGTAGCCCTCCGGCAGGGTGACCTCCCGCGCCACGGCGGCCTTGGCGTCGGCGACGAAGCCCACCAGGTCGCGGTCGCGCACGTTGGACTGGACGACGACGAAGCGCTGGGCGTTCTCCCGGTCCACCTTGACCGGGCCATCGACGCGTTCGATGCGGGCGACGCTGGTCAGGGGCACGCTGTTGCCATCCGGCAGGCTCAGGCGCAGGGCCGCGTAATCGGCGGGGGTGGCGCGCAGGGCCGCCGGGCCACGCAGGATCAGGGGCACGCGGCGGCCCTGCTCGATCACGGTACCGACGTTACTGCCCTCCAGCAGGGCCTTGAGGTCGTTCTGGATGTCGTCGATCTTCAGCCCGAAGCGTCCGGCGGCCAGGCGGTCGATCTGGAGGCGCAGGTACTGGACGCCATCGTTCTGCAGGGTGAAGGTGTCCTCGGCGCCGGGGATCTGGCTCACCGTGGCGACGATCGCCGCCGCCAGGCGGTTGAGGGTGTCCAGGTCGGGGCCGAAGATCTTGATCGCCAGGTCGCCGCGCACCCCGGTAAGCATCTCGGCGACGCGCATGTCGATGGGCTGGGTGAAGGAGAAGCCGATGCCGGGAAAGTCCGCCATGACGGCACGCAACTGGTCCGCCAGCCAGGCCGGGTCCGGCTTGCGCCAGGTCTCCCGCGGCTGGAGGACCATGAAGGTGTCGGTCTGGTTGAGTCCCATGGGGTCCAGGCCCAGTTCGTCGGACCCGGCGCGGGCGACGATGGACTTGATCTCCGGTACCTGGGCGAGGATCGCCGCCTGGACGCGCTGATCGAGGGCGAGGGTCTGGTCCAGGTCGATGGAGGGCAGCTTCTCCAGTTGCATGATCAGGTCGCCCTCGTCCATGGTCGGCATGAAGCTCTTGCCCAGGAGGGTGAAGGCGAAGGCGGCCCCGGCCAGGGCGAGCAGAGCGAGGGCGACGAACACCCGGCCATGGGCCAGGGCCAGGGTGAGGACGCGGTCGTAGCGGGCGGCGAGCTGGCGCACCAGCCAGGGCTCGTGAGGGGCGCCGCGCTGGATGAGGTAAGAGGCCAGCACCGGCACCACGGTCAGGGACAGCACCAGGGAGGCGGCCAGGGCGAAGACGATGGTCAGGGCCACCGGCGCGAACAGCTTGCCCTCCAGGCCCTGGAGGGTGAGCAGGGGCAGAAAGACCAGGATGATGATGACGATGCCCGAGGCCACGGGCGAGGCGACCTCGCGCACGGCGCGAAAGATCAGGTGCAGGGTCGGCAGGTTCTTGGGGGCCTCCGCCAGACGGCTCTCGACGTTTTCCACCACCACTACCGCCGCGTCCACCAGCATGCCGATGGCGATCGCCAGGCCCCCCAGGCTCATCAGGTTGGCGGAGAGGCCGAAGACGCGCATCAGGATGAAGGTGGCCAGGGCCGAGAGGGGCAGCATCAGGGCCACCACCAGAGCGGCACGCAGATTGCCGAGGAAGGCCAGCAGCAGCAGGACCACCAGGACGATGGCCTCCACCAGGGCCTTGGAGACGGTGCCCACCGCCCGCCCCACCAGGTTGCCGCGGTCATAGAAGGGCGCGAGGGTGACGCCCGGCGGCAGGCTGGCCTCAATCTCGTGCAGGCGGGCCTTGACACCCGCCACCACCTGGCGGGCATTGGCCCCGCGCAGGCCCAGGACCAGGCCCTCCACCGCCTCACCCTGGCCGTCCTTGGTCACGGCGCCATAGCGGGTCAGGGCGCCAAAGCCCACCTCGGCCACGTCCCCCACCCGGACCACCAGGCCGTTCTGGGACTTGAGGACGATGGCCTTGACATCCTCCAGGCTGGCGATGGCCCCCTCGGCCCGCACCAGCAGGGCCTCCTCGCCATCCGTCAGGCGACCGGCGCCATCGTTGCGGTTGTTGGCCTCCAGCACCGCCCGCAGGTCACTGAGGGCCAGGCCCCGGGCGGCCAGGAGCTGGGGATTGGGCACCACCTCGAAGGTCCGCACCTCGCCGCCCAGGCTGTTGACGTCCGCCACCCCGGGGATGGTGCGCAGTTGCGGCCGGATGACCCAGTCCAGCAGGGCGCGCTTTTCGGCGGCGGACAGGTCACCCTCGATGGTGAACATGAACATCTCGCCCAGGGGCGTGGTGATGGGCGCCATGCCGCCGCTGACGCCGGGGGGCAGGTTGCCCATGGCCGCGGCCAGGCGCTCGCCCACCTGCTGGCGCGCCCAGTAGATGTCGGTGCCGTCCTCGAAGTCGATGGTGATGTCGGTGAGGGCGTACTTGGAGGTGGAACGGAGCAGGCGTTGGTTGGGGATGCCAAGCATCTCCTGCTCCACCGGGGTGGCGAGGCGGGTCTCCACCTCTTCCGGGGTCATGCCCGGGGCCTTGAGGATGATCTTGACCTGGGTGGTGGAGACATCGGGGAAGGCGTCGATGGGCAGACCCAGGAAGGCCTGGGCCCCGGCCGCGATCAGCAGCACGGTCAGGACCAGCAGCAGCAGGCGCTGGGTCAGGGAGAAGCGGATCAGGCGTTCGAGCATCATTCGCCCCCGGCGCCGGCCAGCATGGCCTTGAGACCGGAGACGCCCTTGAGCACCACCCGCTCGCCCTTAAAGAGACCCTCCACCAGGACGCCCTCGCCACTCTGGCCAATGACGTGGACGGGCCGGGCCTCGAAGCGGGCGCCCGGGTCATCGCTGGCGATCTGGACGAAGGCATAGGTCTGGCCGCCCTGGCGGATCACGGCGGCGGCGGGCAGGCCCTGATGCTTGGAGGCGGCGGGGCTGATCTCGACCTCGACGGACTGGCCGGGGGTCAGGCGTTCACTCCCCGCATCGACTAGGGCGCGCAGCAGGCGGGTCTGGCTGGCGGGATCGATGTTGGGGCCGATGGCGATGACCTTACCCTCGATGTCGGTATTGGCGAGGCGGACCGGCGTCCCCTCGGTCAGCCCCATAAAGATTTCCGTGGGCGCCTGGATCTCCAGCCACAGGGGCTTGAGCTGGGCGATGCGATAGATCACCGCCGATGCCTCGACCCGCTGACCCAGGGCAACCTCCTTTTCCAGCACCACGCCATCGATGGGCGAGGCCAGTGCCAAGGGCCCACCGCTCCGGCCGACCATGCCCGCCATGGCCAAATGCTGCTGGGCCTCGCTGGCATGGGCCTCGGCCTGACCGGCGGCGGCGCGGGTCGCCTGGAGGCGCGACTCGGGGATCAGCCCCTCGGC
>SACH01000293.1 GCA_009928645.1 Gammaproteobacteria bacterium
CCCCGCTTCGGCGCCGCCGGGGTGGAGGCGGCGGCCAGCCAGCACCTCAACGGCGCCAACCCGGAGCGGCTGGCGTCCTGGGGGGAACTGAGCCGGCAACTGCTGACCCAGGGCAAGCGGCCCCGGGGCCAGGATCTGGTCCTGACCCTGGACCTGGAGTTGCAACTAGCCGCCTTAAAGGGGCTGGGCAACCGCCGTGGCGCCGTGGTGCTGCTGCGGCCGGCGGACGGTGCCATTCTGGCCCTGGCGAGCACCCCGACCTTCGACCCCAGCGCGATCTCCGCCGCCCTGTTCACCGGGCGGCCGGCGGATTCCCCCCTCCTCAACCGTGCCACCCAGGGCCTGTATCCGCCCGGCTCCACCTTCAAGATCGCCCTCGCCGCCGAGGCCCTGGAACAGGGTTTCACCGGCACCCTCCATTGCCCGGCGGAGGGTTTCACCACCTCCCCCCGCTACCCCCTGATCCGCGATCATGACTATTACAGCTCCCGCCGCGCCGGCCGCGCCTGGGCTGGCCATGGCAACCTGGACCTGAGCACGGCCTTCAGCGAGTCCTCCAACGTCTTCTTCGCCCAACTCGGGGTCCGCTACGGCCACGCCGCTTTTCGCGCCAACCTGGAACGGCTGCTCTTCGGCCAGCCGGTCCGGCTCTACCCTGGCATGGACCGCACCGGTACCATCAATACCAGCCGGGTACCGCGCATCGCCGACAAGGATCAGTACGGCCTGGCCCAGGCCTCCATCGGCCAGGGGATGGTGACCGCCTCCCCGGCCCATCTGGCCCTGATCACGGCCGCCGTCGCCCAGCAGGGCATTGCCATGCAACCGCGGCTGATCGCCACCGAGCCCGCCGCCCCCCTCGGGCGTCTCATGTCGGAGGCCACTGCCAAACGGCTGAGCAAGTTGATGCGTCGGGTGGTGGTCGAAGGCACGGGCAAGACCATCAACAGCGACCAGGTGGCCATCGCCGGCAAGACCGGCACGGCGGAAAACGCCCACGGGGCTTCCCACGGCTGGTTTGTCGGCTTCGCCCCGGCGGAGCGGCCGGCCCTGGCCGTGGCGGTGCTGGTGGAACAGGGTGGTTATGGCGCCACTAGCGCCGCCCCCATCGCCCGGGACCTGCTGCTGCGGGCCCAGGACCTGGGGTTGTTGAAATGACGGACAGGGGTCCCGGCCGATGAAAAACCTGGCACCCTGGGAGGCCCGGCGGCCCGAGCGGGAACTGCTGCTGATCTGCCTCGGTGGCGTCGGTCTGGGGGTCATCCTGGTCAGCGCCTCCCTGCACACCGCGGGCAAACCCCTGGGCCTGAGCCAATTCCTGCCGTTTCTGGCCTATGGTCTGTGCCTGGCGGGTTTGCACCTGGCCTTGGTCCTGGGCGGCTCCCGCAGCGACCAGCTCCTGGTGGTGACCCTGGCCTTTCTCGCCGGCTTCGGCCTGCTGGCGCGGGCGCGTCTGGGGGCCTTCGGCGATGAGGCCGCGGACCCCGGCGGCCCGGGGGATCTGAGCGCATTGCGCGACCTAAACGACCCGGGGGGCCTTTCCGGCCCGGGCGAGCTGGGCAAGCTGGACGAGCTGAGCAGCGATCTCACCGGGACGGGCGGCCTTGACGGCCTGTTTGACTTGGGCGGCCTAAGCGGTCTGGCTGGCCCGGGTGGACTCGGCGGCCTGGCCGGACTGGCTGGTCTGACCGACTATGCCTTCGTCGTCGGTTTCGCCCTCCTGACCCTCCTCGCCCTGGGCCTCGGTGGTGGGCGCTACCGCACCCTGGGGACCGGTCACTGGGTCTGGGCCTGGGCCGGCCTGTCCCTCCTGCTGGTGCTGATCCTGCTGGTCACCGGCCAGCGCTTCCGCGGCGCGGTCTTTGGCGTCGGCCTCCTCACCCCCACCGAGCTGCTCAAGATCAGCTTCGTCCTCTTTAGCGCCGCTTACATTGACCGCGAGGCCAAGGCCCTGAGCCTCTGGCGCTTCCATGGCCTGCTGCCACCCTGGCGCCCCCTGCTGCCCCTGGCCGGGGTCGGCGGCGCGCTGATGATCATGCTGCTGATCCAGCGCGACCTGGGCATGGTCCTGCTGCTCGGGGTGACCCTGCCCCTGCTCCTGGTCCTGGGAACCGGCCGCTGGGGCTACGCCGGTTATGGCCTGGTCGTGGCCAGCCTCCTCGGCTGGCTGCTGTTGGGGTTCTTCGAGCACGGCGAGCGGCGTATCCAGGCCTGGCTCAGTCCCTTCCAGGACCCCACCGGCGCCAGTTGGCAGGTGTTGCAGGGGCTCTCGGGCATGTATGCCGGCGGGCTCTGGGGGGATGGCTTCGGCGCCGGCAATCCGGAGTACACCCCCATCGCCGAATCGGACTTCATCTATGCCGTCATCGGTGAGGAACTGGGCTTCATCGGTACCGCCCTGGTGCTGGCCTTCTTCCTGATCCTCATCCTGCGCGGGCTCCAGATCGCCATCCGCGCCCGCTCCTCCTTTGGCCTGCTGCTGGCCGCCGGGCTGACCACCGTACTGGCGGCGCAGGTGGTGCTCAATGTCGGCGGCGTTACCAGCCTCCTTCCCCTCACGGGCATCACCCTGCCCTTCATCAGCCAGGGGGGCAGCAGCCTGGTGACGGCCTTCGCCCTCCTCGGCCTACTGCTGGCCATCTCCGACGGTGAGCCGCCGCGCAGCGCCGGCGCCAGGCGGGATGCCAGGCCCCGGAAGGTAAGCCCGGCGAAACCGCGCGCTGGCATTGGCCCTCGCCATGAACCCAGGCCTGGACCTGTCTTTGAATCTGGCTCTGGCTCTGGACGTGGCGGTTTCCCGGAGCCCATGGCGGGACTTGGCCCTAGGCCCAAACCTGGTCCCAGCCTTGGATCAGCCCGTAACCTCAGTTCTGCGAGTGCATCTGGTCTCGGAACTAGGCCTGACTCTGGCCAGGGTACCGCTCACGGGCGTGGCCCTGGCTCTCCCACCAGAACCGGTAAGCCTCGTCGGGGGCCATGACCCGGGCCTGGGCGCTGCTGACGCGGGCGCCCGCGCCATCGGTGATGGCGATGTCGAAGTCCACCAGCGCCCCCTTGACAACTGGCCTTCCAGATCTATTTCGGCGGCGCGCCCATCGAGTCCTTCAAGCTCCTGTTCCTGGGCTTGCCTACACGATTCGATTTTGAAGTTGCCGCG
>SACH01000008.1 GCA_009928645.1 Gammaproteobacteria bacterium
CTGCACGACATTGCCACCGCCATTCGTCACCGCCTCGCCTATGTAACCGAGGACCGCAAGACCCTGGGCCTGAACCTGTTGGACGACATCAAGACCACCATCGTTGCCGCTGACCTGGGGCGGGTCAGCCACCACGGGGTTATCGATCGGCCCCGGGAAGTGGCGGTGGCGGAGGACTATCGTCAGTCCCTGCGGATCAAGGCCCCCAGCGTCAGCGCCGGGGTCGCCCAGCTCTCCGGGGGCAACCAGCAGAAGGTCGTCCTCGCCAAGTGGTTGTTCACCGAGCCCGAGCTGCTGATCCTCGACGAGCCGACCCGCGGCATCGACGTTGGGGCCAAGTACGAGATTTACGAGCTGATCCAGGACCTGGCGGCGGCGGGCAAGGGGGTGATCCTCATCTCCTCGGAACTGCCGGAACTCCTCGGCCTCGCGGATCGTATCTACACCCTGTGCGAAGGGGCCATCACCGGCGTCCTCGACCGTGCCGAGGCGACCCAGGAGCGCCTGATGCGGCTGATGACCCTCAACCTTGCCACCCCCCGGAACCCCGCCATCTGAGGCCCCCGCCCATGAACTCTCTCAAGGACCTGTTTGGTGGCGACCCCCGTCAGTTCGGTATGGTCTTCGCCCTCGTCGCCCTGGTGACCTTTTTCCAGGTCCAGACCGACGGGCTGGTCTTGACCTCGGCCAATCTGATGAATCTGCTCAATGGCAACGCCTATATCCTGGTACTGGCCGTTGGCATGGTTCTGGTGATCATCGCTGGCCACATCGACCTGTCCGTAGGCTCCGTGGCCGCCTTTGCCGGTATTGTCCTGGCCCTGGCGATGCGCGACTGGGGGCTGGCGCCCTGGGCCGCGGTGTTGCTATGCCTGGGCGTTGGCGCCCTCATCGGCGCCTGGCAAGGCTTCTGGGTGGCCTATGTCGGCATCCCCGCCTTCGTCGTCACCCTGGCTGGGATGATGCTGTTTCGCGGGGCCAACCAGGCCCTCGGTCACTCCAACACCATCCCCGTGCCCGACGATATCCAGTACCTGGGCGGGGGGTACCTGCCCCCCCTCGCCTATGACACGGGCCTGAACGATCCGACCCTGGCCCTCGGCCTGGCCGCCATCCTCTGGCTGGTGCTGGGGACCTGGCGCGCCCGGCGGCGAACCCTCCGTCTGGGGGGCGAGGTGCCACCCCTGGGTGCCACGGTCGTCCGGCTGATGGCGCTCAGTGTCGTCATTGCTTGGCTGACCTATCAGTTCGCCAGCGGCCGTCCGGGGACCTCCTTCCCGATCCCCGGACTGATCCTGGTCAGCCTGGTGATCCTGTACAGCTTTCTCGCCGGGCACACCATCCTCGGCCGCCACATCTATGCCGTAGGCGGCAACAGTCAGGCGGCGCGCCTCTCCGGGGTGGATACCCGCCGCGTCACCTTCCTGGTGATGATGAACATGTCCATCCTCGCCGCCCTGGCAGGACTCATGTTCGTCGGCCGTGCCACCGCCTCCGGCCCCTTTGACGGCGTCAGTTGGGAGCTGGACGCCATCTCGGCGGTCTTCATCGGTGGCGCGGCGGTCTCCGGCGGGGTGGGCACGGTCATCGGTTCGGTGATCGGTGGCCTGGTGATGGCGGTGCTGAACAACGGCCTGCAACTCATGGGTGTTGGCGCCGATCTGACCCAGATCATCAAGGGCCTGGTGCTGCTGCTGGCGGTGGCCTTCGATGTCTACAACAAGACCCAGGGGCGGCCGTCTATCCTTGGGCTCTTGCTGCGTCAGCGCCCCACGGCGGGGGGTGGCCATGCGCCAGCTACTGGTTCTGCCGCGGGTCCTGCGGCTGATTCTGCTGCTAGTTCTGTTGCTGGTTCTCCGGCTGGCGCTGTTGCTGGCACGGGTGTGGGTGCAAGCGTCGTTAGGGGTACTGATGTCGGTTCCGGTCCGAATGGTCAGCCGGGCTCCGATGCCGGGAATCAAAATGCTCCTCGGTCACCCGGGTCGCCCCCGGTATCCCCAGGCCCGGGGGCTAGCAAACGGCTGGCGCTGCTGGTCCTGGGGCTGGTGGTGCTGGGGGGCGGGCTCTGGTACCTCGTCAATGGTGGGCGGCAGGCTCCCCCCACGTCACCCGCTGCCCGCGGTGGACTCCCCACGGACGGGCAACCCAGCGGTGCCCCCCTCCCTCAACAAGTCACGGGTCCCGCTTCCACTGCGGATTCCGTTTCCGCCGCGCGGCGGCAGGCTGGCGCGAGGCCCGGTTTCCCCCCTAACAACCTGATCGGCGTCGCCCTGCCCCAGAAAACCTCGGAGAATTGGGTGTTGGCGGAACAACTGTTCCGGGATGGCCTGGCGGCGGCCGGCTTCAAGCTCGACGTCCAGTTCGCCAACGGCGGGGTGCCTGAGCAGCAGAATCAGATCCAGACCATGGTGACCAAGGGGGCCAGCGTTCTCATCGTCGGCGCCATCGATGGCTCCCAGCTCGGTGGTCAGCTGCGGGAGGCTGTGGCGTCCGGGGCGACCGTCATCGCCTACGACCGGCTGCTGACCAACACCCCGGCGGTGGATTACTACGTCGCCTTCGACAACTACAAGGTCGGCGTTCTACAGGGTCAGGCCCTGCTGGAAGGGCTGCGGCAACGCCAGGGGCCACCCCCCTGGAATATCGAACTCTTTGCCGGCTCGCCTGATGACGCCAACAGCCAGGTCTTTTTCAATGGTGCTATGAGCATGCTGCAGCCGCGGATCAGTGATGGCACCCTGGTCGTGCGATCGGGCCAGACGAGCTTCGCCCAGGCCGCCACCCCAGGCTGGAAGGCCGAAAACGCCCAGCGGCGCATGGACACCCTGCTCGCCGGCACCTACCCCCAGGTCAAACTGGATGGCGTGCTCTCTCCCAACGATACCCTCGCCCGCGCGGTCTTGACCTCCGTCCGTGCCGCTGGCAAGGACTTGCCGGTGGTCACGGGGCAGGATTCCGAGGTCGAGTCGGTCAAGTCGATCCTCCGGGGCGAGCAATACTCCACCATCAACAAGGACACTGGCGCCCTGGTCGGGCATGCCATCGCCATGGTGCGGGACCTGCAGCAGGGCAAGGTCCCGGCGGTGAACGACGACCACAGCTATTTCAACGGGGTTAAGATCGTGCCGGCCTACCTACTGGAGCCGCTGATCGTGACCCAGGCCAATGTCCGTGAGGCCTATGCCAATGACCCGATACTAAAGAGTATCGTGAACCCATGACCAGACAGATGCCTACCCTTCCCGTCCTGGAAGTTACCGTCGCCGCGACATCCCGTGCTCAAGCTGAGTGGCTAGCCGCCAGTCCCCCCCGTACATCCTGGACCGCTTGGCCCCAAGGGATAGCCAGGACACCGTGGAAACCCAGCTCCGGCCCGCTCCTGGCCCTTGGCCGTGATCGGGCGGCCCCGGCCCTCCTGGCGCTGGCCCTGTTGACGCCGCCAGCCCTGGCCACCGACTTCACTCGCCAGGACTTTCTGACGGGCAACTGGGGCGGGACCCGGGATGCCTGGCAGGCCCAGGGCCTGGACTTCCGGCTCAACTACACGGCGGAGCCCCTGGCCAATGTCGCCGGCGGCGAGATCCTGGGTGGCACCTACGCCGACAATATCGGCCTGGACCTGCACTTCGACCTCGACAGGCTGCTGGGCGTCCCCCATACCCGCCTGCTGGTCAAGCTCTCCAAGCGCGATGGCACCAGCGTCTCCCAGCGTTTCATTGCCCCCTCCGCGGGTGGCAACACCTTCACCGCCCAGGAAGTGTTCGGCACCGAGAACTTCAAGGTGGTCAACGTCCAGTTCAACACCCGGCTCCTGGAGGACCGCCTGGACCTGGCCTATGGTCGTCTGGTCGCCAACGACGACTTCCTCAGCTCGCCCCTCTATTGCCAATTCGTCAACAACTCCTTCTGCGGTAGCCCCAAGGCGGTCTTCCTGCAGAACCCCTTCACCTTTACCGCCTATCCTGTCGCCACCTGGGGCGCACGCCTGCGCTACGACACCCCGGGGCGCTACTGGACGCTTCAGGCCGCGATCTACGACGGTGATCCGGAACTCAAGGAAGGCGACTTCCTGCTTCCCAGCCAGAACCCCAACGGCACCCACTGGGGCCTGGGGGACAACGGCGTCACCCTGGCCGGCGAGGTCCACTATCACCATCAGCGGGACAACGACGCGGGCCTGCCCGGCGTGTACAAGCTGGGTGGTTTCTATCTGACTGGAGACTACGAGGACCTGTCCGATCCCCTGGGCGGCACCGTCAAGGGCGACGGCATGGTCTGGCTCCTGGCGGAGCAGATGCTGTATCGCGCGGCCCCGGGCAGCAGCCGCCACCTGTCCGCCTTCGGCTCCCTGGTCTTCAGCCTGACGGACAAGGTCAACAAGATGACCAACTACTTCAACGCCGGCCTGGTCTATCAGGGCCTCTTCCCGGCCCGCCCACGGGACAAGACCGGCCTCGGCATCACCGCCGGCTGGTATAGCAGTGAGTTCAACGCTGGCCTCCAGGCCGTGGGCCTGGCGGAAAAGGATTACGAGGCCGTGGTGGAAATCAATCATCGCTTCGTGCTCGGCCATGGTCTCGCCCTCCAGCCCGACCTCCAGTACATCATTCGTCCGGGCGGCACCGGGGATATCGACAATGCCCTGGTGGTGGGTGCCAAGGTAAGCCTGGACTTCTGACGGATAGCTTCCAAGGGATTGAAGCAGGGGGTTTATCCTCAAGGATTCTGCTCGGGCTGCCGTAATGTTCTCGTGTGTTTCGGGACCGATCGCCTTATCCTAGGGCCATAGCTTGCACGGAGAACCTCGGCGTCATGATTAAGACCTTTGCCTTCGTCTTTTCAATCTCCCTGGTGGTTGCGGGCCTCACCTTGCCCCACCGGCCGGGTCTGGCGGCGAAGGCTGATCCGGTCCTGGAGGTGTTGTCGCTCAAAGAGGCCAGCCTGGCGTTCGAGCAGGACGCGAAACTGAGCATCGCCCATCAGGCGGAGCGCCCCATGATCCCGGCCTCCACTATGAAGGTGCTGACGGCCCTCGCCGCTATCCAGCGCTGGGGACTCGATCATCGCTTCGCGACGGACACCTTTACCGCCGATGGTTGGCTGTGGGTCCAGGGGGGCGATCCTTTTCTGGTGTCGGAGGAACTGGAGCGGCTCGTGGCTGGCATCAAAGGGGCTGGGTTGCGGGAGGTGAAGGGAATCGGCCTGGACGATGGCCGCTTTTCCCCAGCCCTGCGGATCGACGGCCGCTCCACCAGTGACAATCCCTACGATGCCCCGGTCACCGCCCTCGCGCTGAACTTCAATACCCTCGCCCTGACCAAGGAGGGCGGTAAGGTATCGAGCGCCGAGGCCCAGACCCCCCTCACTCCTTTGGGGCGGGAACTGGCCGCCCGTCTGGGTTCCGGTAAGCATCGGATCAACCTCAAGGACCGGGCGACCGCGCTGCGCTATTTCGGGGAAGTGCTGGCAGCCAAATTGGCCGGGACGGGGATCAAGGTCGGCGACGAGGTCCGGATCGGTCAGGTACCTGCTGACGCCCGCCGGCTCTACCGGCATGAAAACAGCCGTAACTTGCGTGAGGTCCTGGTGCCGATGTTGGAGTATTCCAACAATTTCATCGCCAATTACCTCTTTGTCCTCCTCGGTGGTAAGGAGGGCGCGCGTGGGCTTGATATGGTCAGCGCCCAGCAGGCGGCCCGGCGCTGGGTGGACGGCACCTTTGGCTGGCGGGATTACCGGATCGAGGACGGGGCCGGTCTGTCGCGCGCCAACCGGCTCAGTGCCCGCCAATTACTCGCCGTGATCAAGGCCTTTGCCCCCTATCGCGATCTGCTCCCCGCCCAGGAGGGGGTGGCGCGGGCCAAGACGGGTACCCTCACCGGTGTCAGCACCTATGCCGGCTTTGTCCGCCGCCAGGGTGTCTGGGAGCCCTTCAGTCTCATGATCAATGAGTCAGTGCCCTATAATCTGCGTCTGGAGGTTGCTGAAACCCTGGCGCGGGCCCCGGATATCTCCCGCTATTGCCGAGGGTCCAAGTGCTGAATCACCCTGAGCCCCTCATGACTGGAAGCCAACGCGTTCTTGTCCAGGCCGCTGCCTTGCTGGCGGTGGTGTTGTTGGTCGCCTGTGCGCCCCTGCCGAGCACCCCGGCGAATGGCGCCGGTAAGGAGTCCCACGAGGTGGTCTGGCGCCAGGGCGGCAATCCCACCCTGGCCCCCTTGTTGCGGCAGGTCACGCCCGCGGTGGTCAACGTCGCCGTGGAGACGCAGATCCCCGTCCAGGATCACCCCTTCCTCAAGGATCCCAACTTTCGCCGCTTTCTGGAGACCATGGATATTCCCTTCCCCGAGTCCATGGAGGGGGGGCGGCAGCAGAGCGTCGGTTCCGGCCTGATCGTAGATGCCAGCCATGGCTATGTCCTGACCAATGCCCATGTCATCAAGAATGCCAGCCGTATCACCGTCACCCTCAAGGATCGGCGGAGTTTCTCCGCGCGGCTGCTGGGGACGGATGCTGCAGCGGACATCGCCGTGCTGGTGCTGAATAGCGTGCCGGCGGGGTTGTCGGCCTTGCAGTTTGGCAACTCGGATCAACTGGAGGTCGGGGACTTCGTGCTCGCGATCGGCAACCCCTTCGGCATCGGCCAGACCGTCACCTCCGGAATTGTCAGCGCCCTGGGCCGGGAGGGTGTAGGTAGCGATGGCGAGGGGTTGGGCGGCCTGATTCAGACCGATGCCTCCATTAACCCCGGCAATTCCGGCGGTCCCCTCATTGACCTTAATGGCCGGGTGGTGGGGATCAATACCGCCCTACTGGGGCCTACCGGCGGCAACGTCGGCATCGGCTTCGCCACCCCCGCCAACCGTGCCCTGGCCGCCATGCGGCAGGTCATCGCGAGGCATTGACCATGTTCAAGATCGTCTCTTTCAACATCAACGGGATCAGGGCGCGGCCTCACCAACTGGAAGCCCTCAAGTCCCGGCAGGATCCCGACGTCATCGGCTTGCAGGAATCCAAGGTCCAGGATGAGGATTTTCCCCTCGAGATGGTTCAGAGCCTGGGCTATCAGGCTCAATATCATGGCCAGAAGGCCCATTACGGCGTGGCCCTGCTGAGCAAGGAAGCACCCGTAGTGGTCGTCAAGGGTCTGCCGGGGGAGGCCGAGGATGCGCAGCGCCGGGCGATCAGCGGCGGTTATGTCACATCGGGGGGGGCGGAGATAATTATTATCAATGCTTATTTCCCCCAGGGAGAAAGCCGAAAGCATCCGGTGAAATTCCCCGCCAAGCGCCAGTTCTACGCCGACCTCAGCGCCTACCTGCGCGATTGCTATAGGCCGGATCAGAACCTGGTTATCCTCGGCGACATGAACGTGGCGCCGCTGGATCTGGATATCGGCATCGGGGCGGACAATGCCAAGCGCTGGCTGCGTGAGGGCAAATGCAGCTTTCTGCCTGAGGAACGGGAATGGCTGGCAGAGTTGCAGGCCTTCGGCTTGCGGGATGCCTTCCGGCTCAAATATCCGGATACCGCTGACCGCTTCAGTTGGTTCGACTATCGCAGCCGCGGCTTTGAGCGCGAGCCCAAACATGGGCTGCGTATCGATCACATCCTCGTTTCGGCTTCACTGGCCAACCGCTTGTTGGATGTCGGTATCGACTATGACATCCGTGCCATGGAAAAGCCCTCGGACCACTGCCCGGTCTGGATAACCCTGGATCTTTGAGACGGGAAGTCCGTTTCCCTACTGGGGCGGCCCGGGGCGGGACCCTGCCTTAGAAGCTGGGGACGGACTTACGCAGATCGGCGGTGACATCCGCCATGTTCTTCACGAACCAGGACTGGTATTCCTCGCGCACCTGACCCGCCAGGGCTAGATTGGCCTGTGATTCCGCCATCATTCGCTTGGACAGGTCCTGAGTCATCTCGACCTGGCCCTTGACATACTCGTTATAGCCCTTGGCGCCAGTCGCCAGGGTGAACATGCGGTTGCCATGCTCCATCAGCAGGTTGATACCTTCCATCTGCTTGGCGGTCATGCGCTCGAAGACGCGCATGTTCAATTCACCCAGGCTGGTCATACGCTCCATGCCCTTGTTGGTGAAGTCCTTCATGGTGTTCAGGGTGTCGTTCGTGGTCATGGTCGTGGCTCCGGAAGTGGGGGAAAGGAATGTTGCGGTGCAGCATTTGTTGCAGTGCACAATAATGCCGCGTTGGAGCCTTGTCAAGCCCTGCTTGACTCCGTCTGGGTATTGTTTTCCGTCTCAGCGGCCACGGCAGCAGACAGCCAAGGTAGGGAGATCACCAAGCCTGTTGCGGCTTTTCCGGATCGGGTGATGCCCCCGACTCTCCCTGTGCGCAGTGGAGACTTAACTGCAACGGGTAATGCGGACCTGGGACGACCTAATCCGGGAGGTTGAGGGCCGCCAGCAGGTCTTCGGCTGGTTCCGTATCCAGGCGGTTGTACAGATCTTCGACCTGGATGGCCAGGCGGGTGGCGTCGGCCTCCAGAATGAGCTCCTTAATTTCCAGCAGCGAGCCAGGTTGCATACTGAAGTGGCGGAGACCCAGGCCCAGCAACAGGCGCGTGAAGCGGCGGTCGCCAGCCATCTCGCCGCACATGGCCACGGGCTTGCACTGACGGTGACCGGCGGCGATGATCATGCGCAGCAGCCGCAGGACCGCCGGGTGCAGGGGATCGTAGAGGTAGTTGACGGTATCGTCGATGCGGTCCGTGGCCAGGGTGTACTGGATGAGGTCATTGGTGCCGATCGAGAGAAAGTCCAGGCGTCGGGCGAAGGCATCGGCGCACAGGGCGGCGGCGGGGATCTCAATCATGCCCCCGATCGGCATGGCGGGATCGAAGGGCAGGCCCTCCTGGGTCAGGTCGCGGCGGGCCTGGGTGAGGAGGCTGAGGGTCGCTTCCACCTCACCCAGGTTGGTGAGCATGGGGATCATCAGGCGCACCGGGCCCTCGGCGGAGGCGCGCAGGATGGCCCGCAGTTGGGGGCGGAACAGCTCGGGGTCCTTGAGGCAGAGGCGGATGGCCCGCAGACCCAGGGCTGGGTTGCAGGCGGGGGGACAGTTGGCGCCCAGGGCGCCATCCACCTGTTTGTCCGCCCCCAGGTCGAGGGTACGGATGGTGATGGGGATGCCGCCCAGGCCGCGAATGGCCTGACGATAGGCGGCCAGGTGCTCTTCCTCATTGGGTTGGCCCGCCCGGTTCATGTAGAGAAACTCGGTGCGATAGAGGCCGACGCCGGCGGCCCCATTGGCGCGGGCGAGTTGAGCGTCGTCCGGCAGTTCCAGGTTGGCGAGGAGTTCCACTGGCTGACCATCCCGGGTCTGACAGGGCTCGTGGACCAGGCGCCGCAGCCGGTTGCGCCGGGCGCTGAGGGCCACCAGCCGCTGACGGTAATGGTTGAGGATGTGGTAGTCGGCCCCGGCGAGGACGGTGCCGGCCTCGCCATCCACCACCAGAGTCTCACCCGGGCGCAGGTAGCGGGTGGCGTGGCGCACCCCCATGACCGCCGGGATGTTGAGGCTGCGCGCCAGGATGGCGGTATGGGAGAGAGGGCCGCCATGCTCGGTGACCAGGGCCACGGCGCCGCGATGACGCAGCAGCAGGGTATCGGCCGGGGAGATGTCGTGGGCGACGATGACACAGCCGGAAATCTCGCTCTCCGGTTCCGGGCTAGTCTGGTCGCCCGCGGTGAGAAAACCGAGGATGTGATGAATGACCTGGTCGATATCGTCGCGGCGGCTGCGCAGGTAGGGGTCGTCCATCTCGTCGAAGACCCGCGCCAGGTCGTCACGGTGCTGGCGCAGGGCCCATTCGGCGGAAAAGAGCTGGTCACGGATCAAATCCCGTGCCGGCTCGACCAGGGCCGCATCCTCCAGGATCAGGAGATGGGAATCGATGAACTCGGCCAGGCTGAGGGGGGAGCCGGTGGCCCGGGAGATCTGGCGGCGGACGGCCTTCAGGGCGCCCTGGGAGGCGGCGAGGGCTTCTTCCAGGCGGGCGATCTCGGCCAGGACCTCATCGGGGGCGATGAGTCGTGGCGCAGTCGGCATGGGCCCGCGCTCCAGCCGGTAGGCCGGGCCGATCGCCACGGTCTGGCTGGTGGAGACACCTAGACCGACGAGGGCGAGGGTCATTCACCCTCCCCGAAGCGATCGGCGATCAGGGCCTCCAGGGCGGCGCAGGCCGCGGTCTCGTCCTCCCCTTCGACATGCAGGGTGATGCGTACCCCTTGGGCGGCGGCCAGCATCATCACCCCCATGATGCTCTTGCCATTGACCTTGCGGCCGTCGCGCTCAACCTGCACCAGACTCTTGAAGCTCCCGGCGCAAGTGACGAACTTGGCCGAGGCTCGGGCGTGGAGGCCTAGGCGGTTGACGATCTCCACGTCCTTGACGATCACGGCGCGGTCTCCGCCATGGCGGCACACTGCTGACTGGCACAGATCAACACCCCATCCCGGCCACCAGCCTCTGCCTTGTGGGCCAGTTCTACTAGCGGCAGGTTGGCATAGTTCATCGCCCGCACCAGCATAGGCAGGTTGAGACCGGCGACGATGCGGATCATGGCCGCGTCTCCCTGCAGGGAACAGGCGATGTTGGCCGGGGTGGAGCCATAGAGATCGGCAAGGACCAGGACGCCCTCACCGCCGTCGACCTCCAGCGCCAGGCGTCGCGCGTCGGCCTGCAACTGATCGCGCTGGGTCTCGTCGGTGACCGCCAAGGCCCGGGCGGCCACGGGGCAGGTCCCCCCCAGGATGCGGGTGGCGGTGGCCAGCAGGCTGGTGCCGATGTCGCCATGGGTGATGAGGAGGAGTCCGACGCTCATGAGAGTTCCCGATGACGGAGCATGACCTGGCGGCCCAGGGTGGCGAAGTGGTCGCGGAGCCGTTCGCCCATGTATACCGAGCGGTGCTGGCCCCCGGTACAGCCGATGGCGATGGTCAGGTAGCTGCGCCCATCGGCCTCGAAGCGGGGAACCCAGCGGGCGAAGAAGCCGGACAAGTCCGCGACCATCTCCGCGACTTGGGGCGATTCTTCCAGAAAGCGGGCGACCTCCGGGTCACGCCCGGTCAAGGGGCGCAGATGGGGTTGCCAATGGGGGTTGGGCAGGCAGCGGACGTCGATGACGAAGTCCGCGTCCCGCGGTACGCCCTGTTTGAAGCCGAAGGTCTCGATCAGGACCGATACCCGTCGCGACTTGCCGTCCTGAAGATGTCCCAGCACCCGGTCGCGCAACTGATGGACATTGGTATGGGTGGTGTCGATGCGCAGATCGGCGATATCGAGGATGGGCGCCAGGAGGTGCCGTTCCAGTTTGATGGCCTCGGCGAGGGAGCGATCATCCGCGCTCAGGGGGTGTTTGCGCCGGGTTTCGCTGAAGCGCTTGATCAGGGACTCGGGCCGGGCATCCAGATAGAGGACATGGCATTCAACGCCGCGCTCCTTCAGTTCGGCCACCAGGGCCGGCACCTCCGCCAGGCGCTCGGGCTGATTGCGGGCGTCAATACCGACCGCGGTGCGCGCAAGTTGCGGGCTCTGGGTGCCCTCCAGGCCCCGCGCCAGGTCGCCAAGCAGGAAGAGGGGCAGGTTGTCGATGCAGTAGAAGCCCAGGTCTTCCAGGGTGTGGAGGGCAACACTCTTCCCCGACCCGGACAGGCCGCTGACGATGACCAGCTTCAGACCCATTCCGGATCACCCTCCGGTGCCTGGCCCTGGAGGGCGCGTAATTGCCGCTCGGTGAAATCGACCCCGGCGTCATAGCCGCGGCTGCGCTGAACCTGACTGCGCACCGCCGCCTCCACCAGGATTGCCAGATTGCGTCCCGGGGCGACGGGCATGGTGACCTCGGGGATGTTGACACCCAGGATATTACGCAGGGTCTTGGTCCCCCCCAGGCGATCGATGCCCAGGAGCCCGGCGGCGTCCAGGGTGCGCAGGTTGACGATGAGGTTGAGACGCTTGCGCTGGCGCACGGCGCTCTCACCGAACATGGCGCGGATATTGAGAATCCCCAGGCCCCGCACCTCGAGGAAGTCTCGCAGCAGGGGAGGGCAGAATCCCTCCAGCATCTCCGGGGCCAGGTTGGCGAACTCCGGGGCGTCGTCGGCGATAAGCCGGTGGCCGCGGTTGATTAATTCCAGGGCCAGTTCGCTCTTGCCTACGGCCGGGTCGCCCACCAGCAGCACCCCGGTCCCCAGCACCTCCATGAAAACACCATGGATGACTACCCGGGGTGCCAGTTTGAGGGTCAGATAGAAGTGCAGGTAGCCGATGATCTCCTCGTCCGGCCGCGGCGAGGCCAGCAAGGGGATGTCCAGGCGGTGGGACGCCGCCAGCAGTTCCACGTCCGGTTGAATGCCGTTAGCGAGGATGACGCCAGCCGGCTGGAGGGCCAGCAACCGGTTGAAGGCGTCCTCGCGCGCGCTGTGGGTCATGTCCTCCAGATAGCGTTGCTCCGCGAGGCCAATCACTTGCAGACGGTTGGGATGGATACCGTTGAGGGGACCGACCAGGGACTGGCGGCCCAGGGCACCGTCACCGCCAAGCAAGGGCCGGGGGGGCTGGGGTGGTGGGGTCAGCCAGCTTAGCTCCAGCCGGGCGCCCATGCGCTCGACCAGGTCGTTGAGGGTGCGTAGCTTGTTCATCCACCCGGGGCGGGGCTGGCGCCCTCCTGCAATTGCTGGAGGAGGGCACTCGGGTCCGGGGCCAGGCGCAGCCGCGCGCGGAAGGTCTCCTCGCCGAACAGACCGGCCAAATGGGCGAGGAGTTGCAGATGGACCTCGGTGGCGGCCTCCGGAACCAGCATGGCAAAGGCCAGATCCACGGGCTGTTCGTCGATGGCGTCGAAATCCACGGGTTGACGAAGCTGGACGAAGGCGCCGATGGCCTCCGAGGCATCCTTAATCCTGGCATGGGGCAGGGCCACGCCGTGACCGAGGCCGGTGCTGCCCAGGCGCTCACGCTCAAGCAGATGCTCGAAGATGCTCTCGGCTCTCAATTGAGGATGGGCGGCAGCCAGGAGGCCGGCGAGGACCTCCAGCAGGCGCTTTTTACTCGTGACTTCCACGCCGGCGGCAACGCGCTCGACGGCGAGGAACTGGGGAGGAAACATCGAAGGCGGCTCCCGGTGAGTCTGGATGGTGAAGGTGGCGGCCCGCGGACCGCGCCGCCCGGACGTTCCGGGCGATAAAGGCGCGGATTATGGCACGGCCGGGCGTCCCTTACTCGCTTTCCGCCACTATGGGGGCGGTGGCGCGATGGCTGCTCTTCTTTTCCTTATGCTTGAGGATCTGACGATCAAGCTTGTCGCTCAGGGCGTCGATGGCGGCGTACATGTCTTCCTCGGTCGCTTCGGCATGGAGGTTGCCGCCGTTGACCTGGAGGGTCGCTTCGGCGCTGTGCCGCAGCTTTTCCACCGAGAGGACGACATGGGCGTCCAGGACGTGGTCGAGATGGCGCGAAAGTCGCTCGAACCGGCTGTCGACATAGTTGCGCATGGCCTCGGTGATGTCGACATGATGACCCGTCAAGTTGATTTGCATTGCGTGGCTCCTGGATGTCCGAAGGAATGGCCGCTCACCCACCTCCTGGGGCGGCCAAGGCGTGCGCTCCCTCGCCGTTACCGCCACCCTATCGGGGTGACGTTTGGCGGCCCGTCCCGCGGCCGCTGGGGCGCTGATGGTACCAGCACCGGTGAAAATCGCTGTCCTCACGCCAGCCGGCGCCGCTCGTTCGAGGCTGCGATGCCCATGTTCTCGCGATATTTAGCTACCGTCCGCCGGGCGACGTTGATGCCCTGATCGCTGAGGATGGCGGCAATGCGCTGATCGCTCAAGGGTTTGGTGGCGGGCTCCGCTGCCACCAATTTGCGGATCAGGGCGCGGATGGCAACGGAGGAACACTCCCCGCCCTCGGTCGTGTTGACGTGGCTGGAAAAAAAATACTTGAACTCAAAGGTTCCGCGCGGGGTATGCATGTACTTATGGGTGGTGACGCGGGAGACGGTGGATTCGTGCAATTCCAGAGCCTCGGCGATATCGCGCAGGACCATGGATTTCATGGCCTCCTCACCCAGTTCGAGAAAGTCCTGCTGTAATTCCACGATCTTGGTCGCCACCCGCAGCACCGTGTCATTGCGGCTATGCAGGCTTTTGATGAACCAGCGGGCCTCTTGCAGATGGTTGCGCAGGACCGCGTTGGTGTCGCTCTGGTCCGCGCGGCGGACCAGTCGGGCGTAGTCGGCGTTGATGCGCAGCCGGGGGGTGGCCTCGGGGTTGAGTTCCACGCGCCAGACGCCCCCCTTTTTGCTCACGAAGACGTCGGGAATCACATAGTCGGGCTTGGGGGCGGCGATCAGGCTGCCGGGGCGGGGGTTAAGGGCGCGGATCTCCGCCAAGGCAGCGGTGAGGGCGCAGGGGCTCAGGTGCAATTGGCGCTGGATGCGCTCCAGATCGTTCCGCGACAGGGCGGTGATGCAGTGCTGACAGACGGCGATGGCGTCCCGAGTAGCGGGGGAAGGGTGCGCTTGCTGTCGTAACTGAATGAGCAGGCATTCGGCCAGATCCCGGGCACCGACCCCGGGGGGATCGAGGGCCTGGATGCGATGGAGCACGGTCTCGATTTCCTTGACCGTCAGACGTTCCTCGTCGAGGACCTCGCGGAGTTCCTCGCAACTCTGGGTCAGGTAGCCGTCGGCGTCGATGGCGTCGACGATGGCCGTGGCGATGGCCCGTTCGGTGCTGTCCAGGCGGCAGAGGTTGAGTTGCCAGTGCAAAAAATCCTGGAGGGTTTCCGGACGGCTCTGTTGGGTCAAGGGATCGAAGTCGCCCTCCTCGCCACCGCCACCGCCGGTGTAGCCATCGAAGTGATCGGCCCACTCACTATCCAAGGGTAATTCCGCGGGGATCGTCGTCTCGCCCGTGGCGTCCACTTCGAGGTCCCCATGTTCCTCGTCGCCTGTTTCCGCTCGGGTCGGGGCCACCCCGTCGGCCAGAGGGGGGAGGTCGGTCGGGGGCTCACCGGCGGGCTGAGTGATCGGCTCACTGTCCTCGACATTCTCCAGCATCAGATTCGTGTCCAGCGCCTCCTGGATCTCCTGATGGAGTTCCAGGGTGGACAGCTGCAATAGGCGGATGGCCTGTTGCAGTTGGGGTGTCATGGTTAGATGCTGGCCCAGCCGGAGCTGGATGGACTGCTTCATGGCAACGGGGCTAAGCTGGTACGAGAATTGAATTGCCGGAGGTCAATTCAAAGTCTAGCCGAAAAGTGAGTGGGTCAGAGCCGGAAATGCTCTCCCAGATAGACGGAACGTACTTGGGCGTCCTTCAGCAGGGCTTGGGGAGCGCCTTCGGCGATCACCTGGCCCTCATTGATGATGTAGGCACGGTCGCAGATGTCCAGGGTCTCGCGGACATTGTGGTCGGTGATGAGGACGCCGATGCCCCGGTCCCGCAGGTGGGCGACGATCTTTTTGATATCGCCCACGGCGATGGGGTCGACGCCAGCAAAGGGCTCGTCGAGCAGCATGATCTTAGGCTCCACCGCCAGGGCGCGGGCAATCTCCAGGCGCCGTCGCTCGCCACCGGAGAGGCTCATGGCGAGGGAGTCGGCCACATGGGCGATGCCCAGCTCCTCCAGCAGGTCGAAGCAGCGGCCCAGTCGCTGGTCCTTGGTCAGGTCCTTGCGCGTCTCCAGCACCGCCAGCAGGTTATCCTGGGCGCTGAGCTTGCGAAACACCGAGGCCTCCTGCGCCAGGTAGCTCAGCCCACGCCGCGCCCGCAGGTGCATGGGCTTGCCGCTGATATCCTGGTCTTCCAGCCAGATCTCACCCTGGTCAGCGGTCACCAGGCCAACGATCATGTAAAAGCAGGTAGTCTTGCCTGCGCCATTCGGGCCCAGGAGACCGACGACCTCGCCCGCGTCGACATCGACGCTGACCCCGCGTACCACCTGTCGCTGGCGGTAACGCTTGACCAGATTGCGGGCCCGCAGGGTGCTCATGGCCGGGTTCCGGGCTCGGTCTGGGGTGTGATCTGGATCCTGACCCGTTCCTTCCCTTGGGCGCTGGTGCCGGCCTTGACCCGGGCATTGAGGCGGTCATAGACGATCCGGTCACTGCGGAAGGTATCGGCGCCCTGGAAGACCACGGCCTGGTCGATAAGGGTAATCTCGTCCTTCGTCGCTTGATATTCCATGCGCAAGGCCTCAGCCTGGATCGGTCGTTGTTCACCCTCGACCTGCTGCTGGTAGGTGGCGGGCTGCCCCGTGGCGATGATCAGTTCCGGGCGTTTGTCCTCCGCATGGTGGATGGTCACCTGATCAGCACGGATCTCCAAGGTGCCCTGGCGGACGATGACCTTGCCGGTGTAAACGCTCAGGCGCTTGGCCTCGTCCATCTCGGCAGCATCGGACTCGAGGCTGAGGGGCTGTTGCTGGTCGCTTTCCAGGGCCTGCGCCGGTCCCGTGGGGACCAGGCCCAGGCCCAGAGCGAGGCCCACGGCCAGGGCCCGGGCTAGGCCCAGGGTCGCGTCTTGAAACAACCGTCCGTGAGATCGCGGGTTCCGCCGGGACCGGAGCGACTGGCGGAAGTCGGCCTGACTGCCGGTCGGAACGGGGCTGCCAGTCGGGACGGAGCGCGCGATCGGGCGCCAAGCCGCCGAATCCCCACCGGGCGCGCGATGGCCAGTGGGGGAGGGGGCCCTTGGTCCGAAGGAGGATAACGGAAGGCGGTCAAGACAGCCCAGCATCATAGGGACTCCGTGGGGGTGAGGGGACTGGCCTCCGGCGGTGCAGTCTCGGCGCGGGGCGGGGGATGAAATTCCAGGCTGACGCGGCCAAAGAGCCGGGCACGCAGGGTTTCGCCGAACCAGGCCTCGCCGCCGCCGACACTGGTCAGCCAGTCCAGGCCGCGGGTGGCCTGCAGCGGGGCCTGGGTGCGGCCGTAATGCTCCTGAGGCCAGACCGTGAGCTCCCGGGTGGCGACCTGCACCGGAGGGGCATCCTGCCAGGCGTCGCGGTCGAGGAAAACCTCCCCGTGCAGGCGGATTTCCTTCGCCTCTTCAGAGACCCACCCGTGTTCTGACTTGAGCTGCCAGGGGGGGCCCTCCTCAGTGAAGAGGGTCAGGCGCGGGCTATCGAGCTCGCTGCCCACCCCTCCCGGATAGTGCCTGGCCTCTCGCGCAATCAGGCGGCGGTGCGGCCGGCCAGCTTCGTCCAGGGTAGTGACCCTGAGTCCCTCGACCACCTGATCCGGCAGGTCGGAAGGACCATCCTGGGCCAGGCGTGGTCCCTGGTGCACCACATCCAGCCACCAGGCGATGACGGCAAGCAGGGTGAGCAGGACCGGCAGCAGGCGCAGGCGGACAGAACCCACCATGTCGTGGACAGCGGGGTTAGAGGTAGCGCGCCATCATGGTGTCCAGGGTGCCCTGGGCCTCCATGAGGAGCTCGCAGAAGTCGCGGGCCGCCCCCCGCCCACCGGGAGACGCCGTGCGCCAATGGGCATGGCGCTGCACCAGGGGGTGGGCATCGGCCACCGCCACCGCCAGGCCGGCCCGGCGCAGGACGGGAAGGTCCATCACGTCGTCGCCGACGTAGGCAATGGCCTCGTCAGTCATGCCCAGGGTCTGCTTCAGTTCCTCATAGGCCGCCAGCTTGTCCTGAATACCCTGATAGACATGATTGATGCCCAGGCTGGCCATACGGATGCGCACCACCTCCGAAGACCGGCCGGTGATGATGGCCAGGGTGACCCCCGTCTGCCGCAGCAGGACCATGCCGTGGCCATCCCGGGAGTTAAAGGCCTTGTACTCCTGGCCGTCGTCGCCGATGTACAGGCTGCCATCCGTCAGCACGCCATCGACGTCGAAGATAGCGAGCCGGATGCGGCTGGCGCGCTCAAGGATGTCTCGCATGGCGTCCCCCTTTACCGGATAAAGTTGGATTAGGTGGTACCGACTTGGACCAGGACCTTGACCTAGACGACCCCGGCCCGCAACAGGTCATGCATGTTGAGGGCGCCAATCAGTCGCCCCGTCTCATCCACAACCAGCAGGGCATTGATCTTACGCTCCTCCATGACACGCAGGGCTTCGGCGGCGAGGATGTCAGCCTTGACCTGCACCGGGTAGCGTGTCATGACGACATCGACCGGGGTGGCGTGCAGGTCCAGCGCCCGGTCAAGGGTGCGCCGCAGATCGCCGTCAGTATAGATGCCTGCGATCCGCTCCTCCCTGTCGAGAATGGCGGTCATGCCCAAGCCCTTGCGCGTCATCTCCAGCAGGGTCTCGCGCAGGGCCGTGCCCTGGGACACCCGGGGGATCTCCGCGCCGTGGTGCATAATGTCGGCGACATGCAGCAGCAGGCGACGGCCAAGGGTGCCGGCGGGGTGGGAGCGGGCAAAATCGTCCCGGGTGAAGCCGCGGCGCTCCAGCAGGGCCACGGCCAGGGCGTCGCCCATGGCCAGGGCCGCCGTGGTGCTGGCGGTGGGGGCCAGGCCCAGGGGGCAGGCCTCCTGGGTGACGCTGACGTCGAGGTTGACGTCGGCGCCGCGCGCCAGGGTGGAGCGCGGGTTGCCGGTCAGCCCGATCAGGGGCACCCCGAGGCGTTTGATCAGGGGCAGGATGAGGAGGATCTCTTCGGTCTCGCCGGAATTGGACAGGGCCAGGACCGCGTCATCCGCCGTGATCATGCCCAGGTCGCCGTGACTGGCCTCACCGGGGTGGACGAAGAAGGCCGGACTGCCGGTGCTGGCCAGGGTGGCGGCGATCTTGCCGGCGATGTGCCCGGACTTACCCATGCCGAGCACGACGATGCGTCCCCGGCAACTCAGCAGGAAATCGCAGGCACGGGCGAAATCCGCGTCCAGACGCGTCGCCAGGGCCAGGACGGCCTGGGCCTCGGTCTCCAGTACCGCTCGTCCGAGGGCGCACATCCGGTTGGCGTGATCGGGATCGGCGGCGGTGATTGGCGCTGTTCTTGCCATGGTCAGGGATTGTTCCAGAGGCGTCAGGGGCATGCAAGGGCGGCAGGCCCCGTGAAAACCGGAAATGGATTTGCGGGGGCGTTACCTCCTCGGCAGGGTCTGGCTTGACGATCACGCCACCCAAGGCGGACAATTCGCCTCTTTTTTGAACATCCGTTCAAGGTTAATTCGGGTACATGGAACCTCATAGCCCTCGCGACTCTAGCGAGGCCGGGACCTTGTCTGGCGTTCGGCTTGACGAAGCCGGCGACGATGTCCTGGTGCGCGTCCGGGGATTGGTCTTTGGTCACGGTGGCCGGCGGATCTTCGATGGCGTCGATCTCGATCTCCCCCGCGGCAAGGTGACCGCGGTCATGGGCCCCAGCGGCACCGGCAAGACCACCCTGCTTAAACTCATCGGCGGCCAGTTGCGCCCCGAGTCCGGCCATATCGAGGTCGATGGCCAGGATGTCCATGCCCTGTCTAAGGCTGAGCTGTTCCGCCTGCGCACCCGCATGGGCATGCTCTTCCAGAGCGGTGCCCTTCTGACCGACCTCAGCGTCTTCGACAATGTCGCCTACCCTTTGCGTGAGCACACCACCCTGCCGGAGTCCATGATCCGCAAACTGGTCCTGATCAAGCTCGAGGCCGTAGGGCTCCGGGGGGCGCGTGATCTGATGCCGGGTGAACTCTCCGGGGGCATGGCGCGGCGCGTAGCCCTGGCGCGGGCCATCGCCCTCGACCCGATGATGATCCTGTACGACGAGCCCTTCACGGGACAGGACCCCATCTCCATGGGGGTGCTGGTCAACCTGATCCGTCGCCTTAACGACGCCAGCCGCCTGACCAGTATCGTCGTCTCCCACGACGTTGCGGACACCCTGGCCATCGCCGATTACCTCTATGTCATCGCCGGCGGCCAGGTGATGGCCCGTGGCACCCCCGCCGAGATCCGCGCCAACCCCTCGGACTGGGTGACCCAGTTCATGGAGGGGTTGCCCGATGGGCCAGTCCACTTCCACTATCCGGCTGTGCCCCTGGCGGGGGATCTGCTGGAGGCCAGCCTGGAACCCGGAGACGCCTGAGCCAATGGTCATGAGACGAATGACACCACGCCCGATCACGGGCGATCCCCAGGATTGGCCCTGTGGTGGGGAAACCGCGTCAAATCATGTTTGAGAGTCTCGCCCGCCTGGGCCATCTCGGTCTCCATGCCCTGGCCCGCATCGGCCGCGGCCATCTGTTGCTGCTTGCCATCCTCGGCGGGTCGGCCAGTCTGGCGGCGCGGCCGCGCCTCTTGTTGGCCCAGATCTACAATATCGGCGTGCTCTCGGTCCTGATCATCGTCGTCTCCGGGCTCTTCGTCGGCATGGTACTGAGCCTCCAGGGCCACTATGTCCTGTCCCAGTTTGGCGCCGCCGAGAGCCTGGGGGTCATGGTCGCCGCCTCCCTGGTGCGCGAGCTGGGCCCCGTGGTCACCGCCCTGCTGGTGGCCGGGCGTGCCGGTTCGGCCCTGACCGCCGAGATTGGCCTGATGAAGGCCACCGAGCAGCTATCTGGCCTGGAGATGATGGCCGTCGATCCCGTGAAGCGCATCCTCACCCCGCGATTTTTCGGTGGCCTGGTGTCCATGCCCCTGCTCGCCGCCCTCTTCAGCGCCGTGGGGGTCATGGGCGGTTACTTCGTTGGCGTCGGCCTGCTGGGGGTGGACGAGGGCGCCTTCTGGAGTCAGATGCAGAATAAGATCGACTTCCGCGAGGACATCGTCAACGGCGTGATCAAGAGTCTGGTCTTCGGCTGGGTAGTGACCTGGATCGCCCTGTTCGAGGGTCATGACGCCACACCGACCTCCGAGGGGGTGAGCCGCGCCACCACCCGTACCGTGGTGCACTCGGCCCTGGCGGTGCTCGGCCTGGACTTTGTATTGACCGCCCTGATGTTCGGAGACTAGGACATGCCCCGTTTACGTACCCTTGAGATCATGGTGGGGGCCTTCATGGCGGCCGGCTTCCTTGCCCTCTTCTTCCTCGCCATGGAGGTGAGCAACCTAAGCGCCGACGTCGGGGGTGAGGGGTATCGCCTCCAGGCGCGCTTCGAGAATGTCGGCAGTCTCAAGGTACGGGCCCCGGTGACCATCGCCGGGGTGCGGGTGGGACGGGTGGAGGCCATCGACTTCGACCCGCAGCGGTTCGAAGCCCTGGTGACCCTGCGGATCGACCCCCGCTACCGGCAGATCCCGGAGGACACCATCGCCAGCATCTTCACCGCTGGCCTGTTGGGCGAGCAATATGTCTCCCTGTCCGCCGGCGGTAGCGAGGTCAACCTCGGGGACGGCGGCCTGCTGGAACAGACCCAATCGGCCCTGGTCCTCGAACAGATGATCGGGCAGTTTCTCTTCAAAAAGGCGGAGGAAGGTTGAACATGAGACGCTGGTGGTTATTGAGTTTCGCCCTTCTCCTGGGGGGGCTTCTGGTTGTCCCGGTCCAGGCGGCCCAGGATGAGCAGGCCGCCAAGCTGGTCCGTGCGGTCAGCCAGGAGATGCTTGCGACCTTGGAAAAGCGGCGGGCAGAGGTGGATCGCAACCCGAGCCTGATCTTCGGGCTCGTCGACCAGATTGTGGTGCCCCATTTCGATTTCGAGAAGATCACCCAGCAGGCGGTCGGCAAGCACTGGCGCGACGCCACCCCGGCCCAGCGTCAGGGCCTGACCAACGGCTTCCGCGAGGTGCTGATCCGCACCTACGCCAAGGCCCTGCTCAACTACTCGGGTCAGGACATCCGCTACCTGCCGGTCAAACCTGGCCAGCGGGAGAATACCGTCACCGTACCCACCGAGGTGCGGGAACGGGGCGGACCCGCGGTGCCCATCGATTACCGGATGTACGACAAGGATGGCAAATGGCTGGTCTATGACCTGGTCGTCGACAATGTCAGCCTCATCGCCAACTATCGCGACAGCTTTAATACGGAGATTCGTCGCGATGGGATCGATGCCCTCATTCGCCACCTGGGCCAGATGAACCAGAAGGGCGAGGTGTGAGCACCGCTCGGCTCCTGTCCCTGGCGCCCCCGGGGGAGCGGTCAGGGGACCCGCCCGGGGGAGGGGAGCATTTCGCCTTGGAGGGCGTGCTTGATTTTGGGACCGTGTGCGCCCTGTTGCGGGATGGTGAACGGATGCTGGCGGGGTCGGGACCGTTGGCGATCGACCTGGCGGGGGTCCACGAGGCCAACAGTGCCGGCCTGGCCTTGTTGCTGGAATGGATCGACCTGGCCATGCGCCGTGGCCGTCCGCTGCGTCTGTATAATCTGCCGGAATCCCTGGTCCATCTCGCCGAACTGGCCAATCTCGGCCCCCTGTTGCCCCTGGCGGATGCCTGATGCCGAGGGGTTTCGGCGCGCTCGGCGGTTCAAACCGGGCGGTCAGGGGGAGCAATCCCCGGCTCCCCGCCGGGGCGTCGCGATCCGCGCGGTGCGGATCGATCCTGGCTGGGGGGCGGCCACCGCGTGTCCGGATACCTGGCCCGGACCCCTTCACTATCACGTCTGCAGACTGAACATTTTTGATGGATAAACTCCTCATCCAGGGCGGTGAACGGCTCGTCGGCGAGGTCCGCATCGCCGGCGCCAAGAATGCCGCCCTGCCCATCCTCGCCGGGACCCTGCTGGCCGAAGGGCCGGTGCACCTGACCAACGTCCCCCATCTGCGCGACATCACCACCACCCTGGAACTCCTGGGCCGCATGGGCATGGATTTCACCCTGGGCGAGCGCATGACCATTCATGCCGATGCCAACCGGGTGCGCAACTTCTACGCCCCTTACGAACTGGTGCGCACCATGCGCGCCTCCATCCTGGTGCTGGGGCCCTTGCTGACCCGCTTCGGCCAGGCCGAGGTCTCCCTGCCCGGGGGCTGCGCCATCGGTGCTCGGCCGGTCAATCTGCACATTGATGGCCTGCGCGCCATGGGCGCCGAGATCAGCGTCGGCCAGGGCTATATTCACGCCCAGGCCAAGCGTCTCCATGGTGCCCATCTGGTCCTGGACCTGGTCACCGTCACTGGTACCGAGAATCTGATGATGGCGGCTACCCTGGCGGAGGGCGAAACCCTGATCGAGAATGCCGCCCGTGAGCCCGAGGTGGTGGACCTGGCGGACTTCCTGAATGGCATGGGGGCCCGCATCGAGGGCGCGGGGACCGACCTTATCCGCATCCAGGGCGTGGAGCGGCTGGTGGGGGCCAGTCACCGCATCCTGCCGGACCGGATCGAGGCAGGGACCTTCCTGGTCGCGGCGGCCATGACCGGCGGCCAGGTCATGCTCCGGGACGTGCGCCCGGACCTGCTGGACGCCGTCCTCGCCAAACTGCGCGAGGCGGGGGCCGAGGTCGATACCGGTCCGGACTGGATCAGCCTCGACATGCGGGGCCAGCGGCCACGGGCCGTCAACGTCCACACCGCCCCCCACCCAGCCTTCCCCACGGACATGCAAGCCCAGTTCTGCGCGCTCAACTGCATTGCCGAGGGCGTTGGGGCCATTGCCGAGAACGTCTTCGAGAACCGCTTCATGCATGTCCCCGAGCTGCAACGCATGGGGGCGGATATCGCCCTGGAGGGCAATATCGCCATCTGTCGTGGGGTACCGCGCCTGACCGGGGCGCCGGTGATGGCCACGGATCTGCGCGCCTCCGCCGGTCTGGTGCTGGCGGGGCTGGTGGCCGAGGGCGAGACCCTCATCGATCGTATCTACCACCTCGACCGGGGCTACGACAACATCGAAGAGAAGCTGTCGGGCCTGGGCGCCATCATTCGCCGCGTCCACTGACCCCGGAGCCCGACCATGGCCTTCGCCGCCCCCCTCACCATCGCCCTCTCCAAGGGCCGGATCTTCAAGGAGACCCTGCCATTGCTGGCCCATGCCGGCGTCGCGGCCCTGGAAGACCCGGAGACGAGCCGCAAGCTGATCCTGGCGACCAACCAGCCGAACGTCAAACTGATCATCGTCCGCGCCAGTGACGTGCCCACCTATGTTCAGTATGGCGCCGCCGACCTGGGGGTGGCGGGCAAGGACGTGTTGCTGGAACATGGCGGCGAGGGCCTTTACGAACCCCTGGACCTGGGCATCGCCCGCTGCCGCATGATGGTCGCCGGGATTCCACCGCTCACCAACGGCACTTCAGAGCATCCCCTGTTTCCGGGGGCCAGGGGAAGGTCCAGCCATTCCGGCGCCGCGGAAGCGGGGGAGGGGGCTGAGTCCGTACCAGGTCAGGTGCTGGCCGGTCTACCTCCCGCCCCCCTCGCGGAGGAGGGCTGGGGAGAGGGGGGGCAGGGCCGCGGCAGTACCCGCCTGCGCATCGCCACCAAATACGTCAAATGCGCCGAGCGCCACTTCGCCGCCAAGGGGCAGCAGGTGGAGGTGATCAAGCTCTACGGCTCCATGGAATTGGCCCCCTTGGTGGGCCTGGCTGACGGCATCGTCGACCTGGTCGAGAGCGGTAACACCCTCAAGGCGAACGGCCTGGTACCCCTGGAGCACATCGCCAATATCAGCTCCCGGCTGGTGGTCAACAAGGCCGCCTGGAAGATGAAGCATGCCAGCGTCATGGCCCTGCTCACCGCCCTGCGCGCGGCGGTGAGGCAGCGTCAGGCCGCTCAGGATCAAGCCTAGGCCGTATGGGAAGAGTCCCAGCCCATTCAGGACCATTTCCAGGCCATTCCGGATCAATCGAGGTAATAAGGCACATGGCTGACATGCTGCGACACGCCAGCGTCGATGCGGACCTTTCCGCAGCCATTCAGGATCAATCGAGGTAAGGCACATGGCCGACATCCGCCGACTCTCCACCACCGACGCGGACTTTTCCGCCCAGCTTCAGGCCCTGCTGGCCTGGGAGTCCGTCTCCGACGCCCAGGTCCAGGAGACCGTGGACGCCATCATTCGCGACCTGCGCGCTCGGGGTGACGCGGCCCTGCTGGACTATACCCGTCGCTTCGATCGCTGGGAGCCCGCCCGCGCGACGGATCTGGAGATCCCAACCGCCCGGCTGGCCCAGGCCTGGGATGCCATCCCCGCCGCCCAGCGAAGCGCCCTGGAGACGGCGGCGGGGCGCATCCGCGCCTACGCGGAGCACCAGGCCCTGTCCGGCTGGAGCTACGTCGAGGCCGACGGCACCCTCCTCGGCCAGAAGGTCACTCCCCTGGACCGGGTGGGGCTCTATGTCCCCGGCGGCAAGGCGGCCTATCCCTCCTCGGTGCTGATGAACGCCATCCCCGCCAAGGTGGCCGGGGTGGCGGAGCTGATCATGGTGGTGCCCACCCCCGCCGGCGAACTGAACGAACTCGTGCTGGCGGCGGCCCACGCCGCCGGCGTCGACCGGGTCTTCGCCGTCGGCGGCGCCCAGGCGGTGGCGGCACTGGCCTATGGCACCGCGACGGTGCCGGCGGTGGACAAGATCGTTGGCCCGGGCAATATCTACGTCGCCACCGCCAAGCGCGCCGTCTTCGGCCAGGTGGGCATCGACATGGTGGCCGGCCCCTCGGAGATCCTGATCCTCTGCGACGGCGGCACGGCGCCGGAGTGGATCGCCATGGACCTCTTCTCCCAGGCCGAGCACGACGAGGACGCCCAGGCCATCCTGGTCGCCTGGGACCCAGCCTATCTCGATCGGGTGACCGCCGCCATCGACCGCCTCTTGCCGACCCTGGAGCGCCAGGAGATCATCGCCGCCGCCCTCCGCGCCCGGGGCGCCCTGATCCTGGCCCGCGATCAGGAGGAGGCCGCGGACCTGGCCAACCAGATCGCCCCGGAACACCTGGAGCTGTCCGTGGCCGATCCCGAGACCCTGGCCGGGCGCATCCGCCATGCGGGGGCCATCTTCATGGGGCGTCACACCGCCGAGGCCTTGGGGGACTACTGCGCCGGCCCCAATCATGTCCTGCCCACCTCGCGCACCGCCCGCTTCTCCTCGCCCCTGGGGGTGTACGACTTCCAGAAACGTTCCAGCCTGATCATGGCCTCCGCCACCGGGGCCGCCACCCTGTCGCACACCGTCTCGGTCCTGGCGCGGGGCGAGGGGCTCACCGCCCATGCCCGCTCCGCCGAATACCGTGGCCAGGGGCCCCGGGGCTAAGGGCGGGACCGAGCCATGCAGCACTTCGTCGATCGCCTGGTCCGCCCCGAGATCCTGGCCCTGACCGCCTACCAGGTCCCCGATGCCACGGGTCTCATCAAGCTGGATGCCATGGAGAATCCCTATGGCCTGCCCGAGGGCCTGCGCCAGGAATGGCTGGAGGTCCTCGCCGGGGTGGACGTCAACCGCTACCCGGACCCCCGGGGCACCCGCCTGGCCCAGGCCCTGCGCCAGGCCCTGGACATCCCGGCGGACATGGCCCTGCTGCTCGGCAATGGCTCCGACGAGATCATCCAGATGCTGTGCCTGACCCTGGCACGGCCGGGCGGAAAGGTGCTGTCGGTGGACCCAGGCTTCGTCATGTTCCGCATGATCGCCCGCTTCGCCGGCATGGACTACGTGGGCGTGCCCCTGCGGGCCGAGGATTTCGCCCTCGACAAGGACGCGGTGCTGACGGCCCTGGAACGGGAGCGTCCGGTCCTGACCTTCCTCGCCTACCCCAACAACCCCACCGGCAACCTTTTCGACGCCGCCGCCCTGGCGGAGATCATCGCCGCCGCCCCCGGCCTGGTGGTAGTGGACGAGGCCTACGCCCCCTTCACCGACGCCAGCTTCCTGGGGCGCCTGGGGGACTGGCCCAACCTGCTGGTCATGCGCACCGTCTCCAAGATGGGCCTGGCCGGCCTGCGCCTGGGCCTGCTGGCCGGCCCCTACGCCTGGCTCGACCAGATCGACAAGACCCGGCTGCCCTACAACATCAACGTCCTCACCCAGGTCAGCGCCGCCTTCGTCCTGGGCCACAAGGCGCGCTTCGACGCGCAGACCCGGCTCATCCGCCAGGAGCGCGAGCGTCTCTTCGCCGCCCTGGCGGCCCTGCCCGGCGTTCATCCCTGGCCGAGCCAGGCCAACTTCATCCTGGCCCGCTTCGCCCCTGGTCGCGCCGATGAGCTCTTCCAGGCCCTCAAGGCCCGCGGCATCCTGGTCAAGAACCTCAACGGCGCCCATCCCCTGCTCGCCGACTGTCTGCGGGTCACCGTGGGCACGCCGGAGGAGAACGACGCCTTTCTGGCTGCCCTGAAGGCGTCTCTGTAACTTTTACCTCAAGCGTTTGGTCCGGCAAGGGAGGGTCGGGTAGCGCTTGGTGGGGGCGGCAGGGTTGTACTCGTCCAGCCTTACGCGAGGTATTTTCGGGAGCCCTTGGTGAGAAGCCAGCCGCCTCATAAAAAAAGCCCCGGCCCCTTTTACGGCAGGGACGGGGCTGTGGTGTGGACAGGTTATGTGACTGGCCCAGGCCGGTTTTGGAATTCGCGGTGTCGGCTACCGCGCCGGCCCCACTCGCTGGCAGGCACCTGGAATGGCCAGGCGCCCGTCTTCGATCAGGCTCAGGAGCGTTCGTTCAGCCACTTGCCGATGGCGGGGGTGACTTCCTTCTGCGCCTTGCCGCTGACGTAGATGCCGATGTGGCCGCCGGGGAAGGCCAGTTCGGTGTAGTCCTTGCTACCGGTGCGGCCGGCCAGGGCACGGGAGGCGTCCGGCGGGACCAGGTGATCCTGGAGGGCGTAGATGTTCAGTAGTGGGCAGCCGATATGGGTCAGGGACACCTCCCGGTCGCCGATCACCAGGCCGCCGTTGATGAGGGCGTTCTTCTGATAGAAGTCCTTGATGAACTGGCGGAAGGTCTCGCCGGCCTGGTCGGGGCTGTCGAAGATCCACTTCTCCATGCGCAGGAAGTTCTTGATCTTATCCGGGTCGTCCAGGACGTCGACCATATTGACGTACTTCTGGCCGGTGAGGCTGAAGGGCTTCAGGGACAGGAAGGTCCAGTTGAGGATCTCGCCAGGGATGTTGCCCATGGTGTCGACCGCCAGGTCGACGTCCATATGCTGCACCCAGGCCGAGAGCAGGTTGTCCGGGGTCTGGAAGTCTACGGGGGTAACCATGGTCACCAGGTTCTTGACCTTTTCCGGGTGCATGGCGGTGTAGCAGAGGCTGAAGGCACCGCCCTGGCAGATGCCGAGGATGTTGATGGCGTCGACGCCGTGACTCTCGCGGATGAAGTCGATGCAGTTGTCGAGATATCCATTGAGATAGTCATCGATGGTCAGGGCCCGGTCAGCGTGATCAGGGTAGCCCCAGTCGATGAGATAGACGTCCTGACCGGTGGCCAGCAGGCCCTTGATGGTTGAGCGGTCCTCCTGGATGTCGGTCATGTAGGGCCGGTTGACCAGGGCGTAGACGATCAGCAGGGGCACCGGATTACGCTTGACGCCTTCCGGGGCCTGGTAGCGGTAGAGCGTCAGCTTGTCTTCCTGGTAGACGACCTCGCGGGGAGTAACCCCAGTGTCGATCCTCTCGGCGTTGAGCAGATTCTCCATACCCTGACCCAGCTTACGGCTGAAGTCGAGCATCTCTTCGGAGAGTTTATCGGGGCGGATGTCGATGGGCAGCATCATGATGGGTTCTCCTCCGGGGCTCACTGGTCAGCCGGGGTGGGCGTGACGGGCTTTTTGCGGACGACGGTACGCTTCACCGGGGCCGGGGCGCTCTGCGCCAGGGCCGGGCGGAGTCCTGGACTGGCAGCGGGTTCCTGACCGCTCAGGGCCGCGACTTGCAGGTGCAGGCTGTGCATCTCCTTGCGCAGGGCCTTGTTCTCGCGGCGGACCTGCTGCACGCGATCCTGAAGAGTGCGCAGTTCGTTGCGCGTCGGCATGTTCATGGCACCCAGGCTTTCGTCCACCATGATGGACATGCGCTGCTTGAGGGCCATCTGGGCATTGACCAGTTGACCGTGGATCCGGGCATACTCGGCGCTCTGGACATCCTCGGCATAGACGTCTTCACAGCAGCCCACCCAGGTGTCATAAAGACCGCGGGCGGAGTCGATAACCTTGTCGGAGGCTTGCATCCGCTCCAGGGTCGCGCGCATGCGCTGGATGGACTTCATGCCCATGCCCGAGAAGAAGGACAGGTACTCTTGCAGGGCCTTTTGGTAGTCCAGGCTGCGGCGGATCAGGTCCTGGTACTGGGATTGCTCTTCGCGCGTGTAGCCCAGGCCGGGGGCGGACAGGACCTTATCCATGGTGCCGGCGGGGGCGTGGGGCATGTTCCGCAGCAGATCGCCCGGGATGGGGCTGAGGGAGGACATCATCCGCTGCCAGTTGTCGTAGGGCATTTCCCAGAAGGCCATCATCTTGTGCAGGGCCTGATCACCCTGCTCCTGGCCGCCAGAGAAGGCCTGCTGCATATCGTTCAGCGTCTTGCTCAGGGAGGACCAGCCATCGGTGGTAGTCCCGCCAAACTGGGGCAGGTTGTGGGTGAAGGTGTCGGCCATACGGAAGAACATCTTGCCCTGCTCCATCATCCGTTCCATGAAGGTGCGGGACAGGTCGGGCGAGGCGGGGGCGAAGGCCTTCCACCACTGGTCCATGGCGTTTTCCCACGGGTTGGTTGCGGGGGCCTGGGCGCCCAGGGCCTTGCGGCTCATGTCGGTCCATTGTTCCCAGTATTTTTGCTGAAGGCTCAGCCAGTCTTCGGTCATGGGTGTTCTCCTCGTTGGGGTATGACAAAACAAGCTATCACGGAAAATTGTGCAGTGCAACAAATGCCGCTTTGACATATAGTAGCCAGGTCAGCTTCAGGGCTGTCTTCTGGAGCTATATCTATCGAGAGGAACTTCTCCAATGAGCGAAAAAATCGTGATCGTCGATGCCGGCCGTACCGCCGTGGGCACTTTCGGCGGCAGTCTGTCCGCGTTGCCGGCCCCGGAGATGGGTGCGGCGGTCATCAAGGCCCTCCTGGAGCGTACCGGCATCAAGCCCGAGCAGGTCGACGAGGTCATCCTGGGCCAGGTGCTGACCGCCGGTTCCGGCCAGAATCCGGCCCGCCAGACCACCCTCAAGGCCGGCCTCCCCGTCGCGGTGCCCGCCTTGACCATCAACAAGGTCTGCGGCAGCGGCCTCAAGGCGGTCCACCTGGCCATGCAGGCGGTGGCCTGTGGCGACGCCGAGATCGTCATCGCCGGCGGGCAGGAGAGTATGACCCGCTCCGGCCATGTCCTTCCCGGTTCCCGGGATGGCGTGCGCATGGGCGACTGGAAGATGCAGGACACCATGATCGTTGACGGCCTGCAGTGCGCCTTCAATGGCTATCACATGGGCGTCACCGCGGAGAATATCGCCAAGAAGTACGGCTTCAGCCGCCAGGCCCAGGACGAATTCGCCGCGGCCTCCCAGCAGAAGGCCGAGGCCGCCCAGAAGGCCGGCCGCTTCGACGAGGAGATCGTCCCGGTCAGCATCCCCCAGCGCAAGGGCGATCCCCTGGTCTTCGCCGCCGACGAATTCCCCCGCCACGGCACCACCGCCGAGAGTCTGGCCAAGCTGCGTCCGGCCTTCGACAAGGAGGGTACGGTCACCGCCGGCAATGCCTCCGGTATCAACGATGGCGCCGCCATCATCATCGTCACCACCGAGTCCAAGGCGAAGGAACTGGGGCTGGAGCCCCTGGCGACCATCGTCGCCTTCTCCAGTGCCGGTGTCGACCCCGCCATCATGGGCACGGGCCCCATCCCTGCCACCACCAAGTGCCTGGAGAAGGCCGGTTGGAGCGTGGCGGACCTGGACCTGGTCGAGGCCAACGAGGCCTTTGCCGCTCAGGCCATGTCGGTCAATCATGACCTGGGCTGGGATCTGAGTAAGGTCAATGTCAACGGCGGGGCGATCGCCATCGGCCATCCCATCGGCGCCTCCGGGGCCCGCGTCTTGGTCTCTCTACTCTATGAGATGAAACGCCGCGGTGCTAAGAAAGGTCTGGCGACCCTCTGTATCGGCGGTGGTCAGGGTGTCGCCCTGGCCGTGGAACGTCCGTAAGTCGCGGCCCCGTCTGGCCCCATGATCCGTGCGGCGCTGGCTGGCTCCGGGGCGCGCCCCGCCAGCGGCATGTCACGGGTGTGCTAGGGGTGGGCGGGTGCCTGTCGCCCGGTCATACGGGTAACCCTCGCGAGCCGTTATCAGCCTCCAGGGACGGAGACTGCCTCGGGATGGGCGAACGTGCGATCCGTGACCCTGACGGCCCTTGGGGCCGGTGGGGTCCGGCCTGGCCCTCACTCACTACCGCAGCCACCGCGGAGGCGTTACAGACCCATGTCCAGTGAACGTATCATCAAGAAATACCCCAATCGCCGCCTCTATGACACCGAGGTCAGTCGTTACGTCACCCTCGACGATGTCCGCGCGCTGGTCATGGATGGCGTCGACTTCCGGGTGCTGGACACGAACAATGAGGATATCACCCGGGCCATCCTCCTACAGATCATGCTTGAGGAAGAGAGTGGCGGCGAACCCCTCTTCTCCGCGCAGATGCTCGCCCAGATCATCCGCTTTTATCGCGGAACCCTGCAGGGGATGTTCTCCCGCTACATGGAGCGGTCCCTCGATCTATTTGTTAAGCAACAGAATCAGTTGCGTGAGACCTGGGGTGAGACCCCCCTGGACGGCATGGCCCGCCTGGCCCAGCGCAATGTCGACATGTGGGCCGACCTGCAAAATGAATTCCTCCGCGCGGCCGGCTATAAGAAACGCACCGACCCCGACGGCAAGCCCTGATCGGGTCATCTCCACTGCCCCTCGCCTTTGCCTGCCCCCGAGACCTGCCTAGTCTGAATGCGGTCGGATGATCTGACCTGGGTGAGACACCGCCGCAGCCGATCGTCGGCAGCGTGACCGCTAGAAATTCTCCTCGTCTATTCCGGGTGGCCCGCGGTATGGACGGTGGGCTCACGCTCCCGCTTCCTATCGCGAGTCTCCGACCCTGACCTCCCTCCTGCAAAAAAGGGGTTGACACTAGGCTGCGGGGCGGATATTGTGCACTGCAACAATTGCTGCGCCGCACAATAGGCGATTCACTGAACCACACCGGGAGAGAGACCATGACCGCTAAAGACAGCCTGACCGCGATGAACGAAATGACTTCCAAGGGTGCCGATCGCCTGAGCAGCCTGGGTGACCTGAACCTCAAGATCTGGGAGAAACTCGCCGCCCGCCAGCTCGAGGCCCTGAATCTGATGATGGAGCAAAGCGTCCGCCAGATGAAGGTTGCCAGCGAGTCCAAGGGGTATAATGAGTTCGTCAAGGCCCAGGTCGAGATGGCCAAGGAAGCCAGCGAGCGCATGATGGAAGAGGTTCGTACCAACATGGCGCTGGCCAATGAAGTCCGTGACGAGTACCGCTCCTGGGCACAGACCGGCATGTCCGAAATGACTGCCGAAATCAAAAAGAGCGTCGCCTCGGCGGCCTAATCCTAATTCGGGAGTTCTCTGAAATGGCGCAACCAATGCGTGTAGCTCTGGTGACCGGCGGTATCGGCGGTATCGGTACCTCCATCTGCCAGCGGCTGGCTAAAGACGGTATGCGGGTGGTGGCCAACTACCATCCGGCGGAACAGGAACAGGCCGAAGCCTGGTTGGCTGCCCGCCAGGCGGAAGGTCTGGATATCTCTATCGCCGTTGGTGACGTTTCTTCCTGGGACGATACCCAGCGCATGGTCGCCGAGGTGGTGGAGAAGGCCGGTCCCGTGGATGTGCTGGTGAATTGCGCCGGGATCACCCGTGACAAGACCTTCAAGCGCATGGAGTTGGCGCAGTGGGAGGCGGTCATCAACGTCAACTTGAACTCGGTCTTCAATGTCACCCGTCCGCTCTGGGATGGCATGTTGGAGCGTGGCTTCGGACGTATCATCAACATCTCCTCCGTCAACGGTCAGCGCGGCCAGTTTGGCCAGGCCAATTACTCGGCGGCCAAGGCGGGCATGCATGGCTTCACCATGGCCTTGGCCCAGGAGGGTGCTACCCGTGGTGTGACGGTCAACACCATTTCTCCTGGTTATGTCGAGACCGCCATGACCCTGGCGATGCGTGACGACGTTCGCGAAGGCATCATCTCCGGCATCCCCATGCGCCGTATGGCCCAGCCGGAAGAGATTTCCGCCGTCATCGCCTTCCTGGCCTCTGATCAGGCGAGTTACGTCACTGGGGCTAATATCCCGGTCAATGGCGGCCTCTTTATCCATTAAGTGGTGCGCGGGCCTGGCACTGGCGGACGATCCATGTTCCCGTCACGGGCCCTTTTAGTGGCGCTGCCGCTCAAACCGATGTTGAGCGGTGGCGCCCAACGGACCTTTCTCGTGAAGGTCCACCCTTTTCCCCCGGCCGCGCCTGGCGCGTCCGGTCTCTGCCGTGGTGACGCATGACGCCCACGGCGGCAACAGGTCCTCCTCGTCTCTCTCAATCATTTGAGAAGAGCTTTTAGCCCGGCACCCCGCCGGGCTTTTTTTTAACCTGACCCTTGCGGGTGGCGGTCGGGTCCCGGCGGTTAGGGGCGGGACCACCGAAGATTGCATTGCGATAAGTATCGCTTTGCCAACCAGGGGTTTCGACTTGGCGGGGCTCAACCGGTGATGGTGGCAAAGACCGCCGGTAGGCGCTCGGGCAGGCGCTCGACGTGGTCGACGATGGCGTAGCGGTTCTCGCCAAAGATGCGCGCTACGTAGCGGTCGGCCAGGGGGTCCAGAGTCAGACAGTAGGTGTAGATACCCTGCATAGCCAGGTCCTCCACCGCCTTCTTGGCATCGTGACGCAGGTATTGGGGATCGCGCTCATCGATGTCCGCCGGCTCGCCGTCGGTGATGAGCAGCACCAGGCGCTTCTGGGCTGGCTGCTGACGCAGGTGATGGCCGGCATGGCGCAGGGCGGCGCCCATGCGGGTGCTCAAGCCACCCTTCATGCCCGCCAGGCGCGCCTTGGGCAGGTCATCGTAGGGCTGATTGAAGTCCTTGAAGCGGAAGTACTGAACGTCGTGACGGCCATCCGAGGCGAAACCATGGATGGCGAAGGGGTCGCCGATGCCATCGATGGCCCAGGCCAGCAGCCCGGTGGCCTCGCGGGTCAGGCCCAGGATAGTCGGACTTTCCTCATCGTCCTTGTTGACGCGCTCGTTGGTGGACTCGGACAGGTCGAGCAGGATCAGCACTGCCAGGTCGCGCACATGGCGGGTAATGCGAATGCTGATGCGGGGGTCCGGCATGACGCCGCGGCGGATGTCGATCATGGCCCGTACCGCGGCGTTGAGGTCCAGTTCCTCCCCCTCCTCGTAGCCACGGCGGCGCACCACCCCCTGGGGCTGGAGGGCGTCGATCAGGTGGCGGATGCGCGAGGCCAGGGGGCGGTAGCGGGTCAGCAGTTCATCCATCGCCGCCGGGTCGCCCAGACCCTGGCGGCGCTCCAGGACGGTGGCCCAATCGGGCCGGTAGAGCTGCACCTGATGATCCCATTCCTGATAGTGGCAGGGGTCGGCGACCGGCTCCTTGCCCTCCGACTGGTTGTAGCTGACGCCCAGGTCCTCGTAGGGAAAGAGCTCGGTCCCCAGGACCCAGATCTCCTGGGCATCGTCGCCGGCGGTCTCCACGTCCACCTCGTTGACGAACTCCATGAGGCTGACGTGCTTGCGCACCTGGCGCTGGCTGAGGGGAATGTAGTCGACGCCGCGGCTGAGGAACTCGGCCTCGTCGAAGGCCCAGAGGAAGCGGTTGTCGTCCCGGTAGGGCAGGGGCCAGTCCTCCAGCAGGCGCAGGCTGGGCAGGGCCGCCTCCCGCCCCAGGGCGTTATAAAAGGCGACGCCGGCGTCCCAACTGATCTGGTTGTCCGCGGGACGGGCCGCCAGCTCGCCGTGAAAGTCCCGGGCGGCGGCGATGAGGCCTTCATCCTCCTCCTCGGCCCAGTAGGCGGGGTCAAGCAAGGCGTGGGCCAGGCGCAGCAGCCGGTCCAGGGTGGGGTGGGGCAGGGTGGCGCCTTCTTCGGCGGGGCGGGTGAAGAAGGGTAGCCACAGCTTGCGCAGGCCGGGGAATTGCTGGATGGCCAGGTACTCGACGCGGGCATCCTCGAACAGCTCGATCAGCCAGCGCTGGAAGGGATTGAGGGCCTCGGCGCTCAGCTCCTGGCGGGTATGGACCAGGTGTGCGGCGCAGTGGGCGGCGCTGGCGCGATAGACCTCGCCGCCGGGGATGCCGCGGTAGCTGTCGAAGGCGTCGGGCAGGTGGAAGAAGCCGTCCTCGATGAAGGGCCGCAGGCCCTGGCGGCTCTCGTAGTCGCCGGAGGTGGGCCGCATGAAGAAGGCCCGCGCCCACAGGGCCCGCAGGTAGAAGTTGAGCTTGCGCTGGTTGTCCACCAGCAGGCTGCCCCGCCGCTCCTTCTGCAGCACGGCGCGGGAGGACTCGGTGGCCAGTCCAAAGTAAGCCATCTGGCCGTCCAGGTCCCGGGCATGGGCCTGGGCGCCCCACAGGGCCCAGCGGCGCAGGCCACCCAGGGTGAGTTTGGCCAACAGCTCGTCCATGTTGTCCATCATGGGCCGCAGGCCGCGCGGGGCCTTGCCGGCAAGCTGATGGACCAGGCCGAGGAGGCCGCGGAGCAGCTCGGCATCCCCCAGACGCTGGGCCGCCAGGGGCAGGTTGGAGAGCAGCAGAGCGATGACGGTGCCGGAGGTGTGGGAGGCGAGCTTCATCATGCTGGTGACGATGTCGACGATGATGTCCTCGCCCACCTCCTTGACCACCCGCGGCACCTCCTGGACATAGGCCAGCACCAGGTCCTGGCCCCGGCCCATGCCGCACATGGCGCGCATCCCCTCCAGGTAGTTCTGCAGGCCCCGCGGGGACATGACCCGCGCCGCCTCCTGATAGCTGGATTCCAGGGCGGCGTGGTGGTCATGGTCGCCCGCATCCAGGCAACTGACGTATTGGCTGAAGTCGATGCTCATGGGACTTGCCTCCCTCGCGACGAGGTTGCCTTAAAAATAAGTCGTGACCGCCGCGTCCAGGGTGTCGCGCATGTCGGGGTCGTCGGTTAGGGGCCGCACCAGGGCCATCTGGCAGGCGGCCTGGGGTTCGATGCCCTGCTTGATGAGCTGGCCGGCATAGACCAGCAGACGGGTGGACATGCCCTCGTCCAGGCCATGGCCCTTGAGGTTGCGGCTGCGCTGGGCGACCTGGACCAGCTTTTCGGCGATGACGGGGTCGATGCCGGCCTCGTGGGCGAGGATCTCGGTCTCGATCTCCGGTGAAGGATAGTTGAAGTCCAGGGCACCAAAGCGCTGTTTGGTGGACTGTTTGAGGTCCTTCATCAGGCTCTGGTAGCCGGGGTTGTAGGAGATGACGATCTGGAAGTCGGGGTGGGCGGCCACCAGTTCGCCCTTCTTTTCCAGGGGCAGGACGCGGCGGTGGTCGGTGAGGGGGTGGATGACGACCGTGGTGTCCTGGCGCGCCTCGACCACTTCGTCCAGGTAGCAGATGGCGCCGATGCGGGCGGCGACGGTGAGGGGGCCGTCCTGCCAGCGGGTGCCGTTGACGTCGAGGAGGAAGCGCCCGACCAGGTCGGAGGCGGTCATGTCCTCGTTGCAGGCGACGGTGATCAGGGGCCGGCCCAGGCGCCAGGCCATGTATTCGACGAAGCGGGACTTGCCGCAGCCGGTGGGGCCCTTGAGCATGACCGGCATGCGGGCGCCATAGGCGGCCTCGTAGAGGGTCACTTCCTGGGCTACGGGGCGGTAGTAGGGCTCGGTCTTGACCAGGTACTGGTCGCGGTCGATGGTGTCGCTCATCTCAGCTTACCTCTGGAATCATGTATCGGTCGGATCTGGCGGTTGGGCTGGTTTCATCCGATGCGCTTGGGTGTCTGGGGGCGGCCAGCGTTTGATGCGCGGGCGATCAGGAACCCTCACGGCTGACGCGGTCGGGTGCCGGGTGGCGGCCAGCGGGGGACGCCGTGAATCCGTCCCTGGAGGCTCGGGCATGGCATCCTTGCCATGCACGCCCCCGCTGGCCGCCACCCGGCACCCTTGGCCAGCGTTTTTGCGGCGGGCCGGGGGGCGGTCTGTTGAGCGCTGGAGGGAAAGGCCCTGACTTAACAAAAAGGCCCCTGCCTCGTGCATGCCGAGACAGGGGCCTTATCGGGTACAAGCCCGGCAACCACCGCTGATCTTGATTTCCCTGCCCCGCCACCGGGTTAAGCGGGTGGCGAGGGCGGGGCGGTCGCGGCTGGCTGCCAGTCGCGGTCTGGTATTAGACCGGCTTGCCGCGGAAGACCACCATCTCGGCGCCCTTGGACTGGGCGTAGTTGTCGAAGCCGATCAGCCGGACGTGGTTGTTGGGATGGGCCTTGTGGCAGGCCTCGGCCTCGGCCAGGATCCTGTCCACGTCGGTCTCGCCGAACATGGGCAGCTTCCACATGTACCAGTAGTAGTCGAAGGCGTTCTCGGGCTCGGTGTGCTCGATGGCCGGGTTCCAGCCCTTTTTGACGATGTACTCGACCTGCCTGCGGATGCGGGCCTGATCCATCTCGGGGAGGTAGGAGAAGGTCTCGAACTTACGGCTGTTGACGTCGCTGAGACTGGACTTGTAGTCCTGCATGTCGCTCATTGGTGTATTCCTCTGAATAAGTGGTTCGGTTCGATGCGGTTCGGGGTCGGCCCCGGCGGGTGGCCGGGGCGGTTCTGGGGACCGGGCTTACTTGTGGGCCACGTCCAGTTTGTCGACGGTGTCGAACTCGAACTTGATCTCTTTCCAGGTCTCCATGGCGATCTTGAGCTCGGGGCTGCTGGCGGCCGCCTTGGTGAGGACCTCCTTGCCTTCCTTCTCGATGGCGATTCCCTGATTGCGGGCTTCGACGCAGGCCTCGAGGGCGACGCGGTTGGCCGCGGCGCCGGCCGCGTTACCCCAGGGATGACCCAGGGTGCCGCCGCCGAACTGCAGGACGGAGTCGTCGCCGAAGATGGTGACCAGGGCCGGCATGTGCCAGACGTGGATACCGCCGGAGGCGACGGCGAAGGCGCCGGGCATGGAGCCCCAATCCTGATCGAAGAAGATACCGCGGCTGCGGTCTTCCTTGACGAAGGAGTCACGCAGCAGGTCGATCCAGCCCAGGGTGGCCTCGCGGTCGCCCTCCAGCTTGCCGACGACGGTACCGGTGTGCAGATGGTCACCGCCGGACAGGCGCAGGATCTTGGTCAGCACCCGGAAGTGGATGCCGTGATGCGGGTTGCGGTCGAGCACGGCGTGCATGGCGCGGTGGATGTGCAGCAGCATGCCGTTGTCGCGGCACCAGTTGGCCAGGCCAGTGTTAGCGCAGAAGCCGCCGGTGATGTAGTCGTGCATGATGATCGGGGCGCCAATCTCCTTGGCGTACTCGGCCCGCTTGTACATCTCCTCGGGGGTGGGGGCGGTGACGTTCAGGTAGTGACCCTTGCGCTCGCCGGTCTCGTCCTCGGCCTTGCGGATGGCCTCCATGACGAAATCGAACCGGGCGCGCCAGCGCATGAAGGGCTGGGAGTTGACGTTCTCGTCGTCCTTGGTGAAGTCCAGGCCGCCGCGCAGGCATTCGTAAACGGCGCGTCCGTAGTTCTTGGCGGAGAGGCCGAGCTTGGGCTTGATGGTGCAGCCGAGCAGGGGCCGGCCGTACTTGTTCATGATGTCACGCTCGACCTGGATGCCCTGGGGCGGGCCACCGCAGGTCATGACGTAGGCGATGGGGAAGCGGACATCCTCCAGACGCAGGGCGCGCACGGCCTTGAAGCCGAAAACGTTACCGACCAGGGAGGTGAAGACGTTGACGACCGAGCCTTCCTCAAAGAGATCGATGGGATAGGCGATGAAGGCGTAATAGCAGGTGTCGTCGCCCGGGACGTCCTCGATCCGGTAGGCGCGACCCTTGTAGTGATCGAGGTCGGTCAACAGGTCGGTCCACACCGTGGTCCAGGTGCCGGTCGAGGACTCGGCGGCGACGGCGGCGGCGGCCTCCTCGCGAGGCACGCCCGGCTGCGGGGTGATCTTGAAGCATGCCAGCAGATCCGTGTCCTTGGGCACGTAATCCGGCATCCAGTAGGTCTCGCGGTATTCCTTCACGCCCGCGTTGTAAGTCTTTGCCATGCCTAGTCTCCGCTACATAATTGAGTGATTGGCGATGCGCCCTGGGGCCGGATCGTGGCCAGCCCTGAGTTTTTGATGGTCTGCAGGGCAGCCGGGACGAGGGTGCTGGTCAAGAGTCCCTTGCATCCCGGACAAGAACCAGTATAAGCATTCGATTCATAAACACAATTCAGGATTATTGATCGAAAGCCAAAGAATCGCTTAGGTATTCGGCCCGACTCCGGACTGAGTCGGGTCGGGACTCAACAGAGTAGTGGGCTGATCAGAAAAAGTGGGCGAAGCGCAGGGCCCAGCGGTGGTTTTCGAAAAAGCCGCTCTTGGTCTCCAGGTCGCCACCGTACTCCAGGGTTAGGCGCCCGACGGGCAGGTTGAGGTAGCCGACCAGCCCGTAGCGATGCACGCTGAGGTCGTTGGACCAGGGCGTGACCTCCGTCCGCGTCGCGCCGCCGGCGTTATAGAAGTAGCTCAGGCTCAGGGCAAGCATGCGGTTGAACTGGTAACTGAGGGCGGTCTGGGCGCTGTAGAGAGGCTGCTGGCTCAGGGTGCCCATCTCGGGACTGTTGCCAAAGTAGTCGTCGTTGTCACCGAACCAGGCCACGTCCCCCGCGACCAGCCAGTCGAGGCGGTCGAGGAGGCGTTGGCTGAACCCGGTCTGCAGGGCGCCCCTGACGCGGTTTTCCCCGGGGTTGGTGTTGAGGACCCGCGTACGCTCGGCGTCGTATTGCCCGGTGGGCAGGCTCAGATAGGCGGCGATACCGACATAGCGACCCGCCTCCCGGTCCACGTAAGGCCAGATGGCATACATCATGCCCAGATCGCCGAGTCCGCCGTTATCATCGATGGCCCCCAGGTCGCCACTGGTCCGCACCCGCAGGTTGGCGACCTGGGCGTAAAAGTAGTTGGGATGGCCCGCCAGCTCGAAGGCATGTCCCAGCCGGAGCTGCAACTGGTCCAGATGCAGGCGGGAATCGAGTTCCAGGCGCTCCCCCTCCCGATACAGATCGCCGCGATGACTGGAGAGGTAGGCCAGCGAGATCGCCGATAGACCCGGCGGGGGGGGAATGACATCCAGGGGCACGAGGTCGATGGCCTGGGCGGGCAGCACCATGAGGGACATGAGCAGGCCGAGCATCGTGGAGACGGAGGCATTCATGCGGCTATACCTGGGAGTAATCTACTTGGTCCGTACCGGGCAAGGGGCACATCTTTACGCGGCGATATTGTCGCAGTCCGACCAGCCCACGTCATGCCCCTCTCCTCGTTCCGGGATGACCCGGGCGCGTCCCATGGCCTCCAGTGGAGGACCACCCCACCCGGAAGAACCGAAAATTTCTTGCGCGTGGGACGGGCCCGGCCAGGGTAACCTTGAGATTTAATCGTCTAGGCGGTTGTCGGCATCGTCTCCGCTCTCCTACAATCAAGGATGACCATTGTTGTTAAACAGCATCATTGAGGGGGCTTTATGGAACGTCGTTCCTTTCTGCAAGGCGCCGGCATGGCCGGTATTCTCGCCACCGGTATCGCCCCGGCCATCATCCGGGCCCAGGAACCCATCCGCTGGCGCCTGGCGTCCAGCTTCCCGAAATCCCTCGACACCGTCTACGGCGCCAGCGAGTCCTTCGCCCAGTATGTCGCCGACGCCACCGGGGGTAATTTCCAGATTTCGGTCCATCCGGCGGGGGAGATCGTCCCCGCCTTTGGTGTCGTCGACGCCATCCAGCAGGGCACCGTCGAGTGCGCCCATACCGCGCCCTACTATTTCTTCGGCAAGGACGAGACCTTCGCCCTCGATTGTTCCGTGCCCTTCGGCATGACCTCCCGCCCCATGACCGCCTGGATGTACGACGGCAATGGCCTGCAACTGCTGCGCGACTTCTACGCCCAGTTCAATATCGTCAACTTCCCCTGCGGCAACACCGGCGCCCAGATGGGGGGCTGGTATCGCAAAGAGATCAAGTCGGTCAAGGACCTGGACGGCATGAAGATGCGCATTTCAGCCTTCGCCGGGCGCGTCCTGGCCAAGCTGGGCCTGGTGGCCCAGACCCTGCCCGCCGGCGAGATCTATCAGGCCCTGGAGAAGGGCACCATCGACGCCTCCGAATGGATTGGTCCCTACGACGACCTCAAGCTGGGTCTGCATAAGGTGGCGCCCTACTACTACTATCCGGCCTGGTGGGAGGGCAGCACCCAGTTCTCCGTCTACATCAACAGCGACAAGTGGAACAGCCTGTCGAAGGACTACCAGGCGATCATCACCCAGGCCGCCGCCGCTGCCCATGTCCAGTGCCAGGCCCGTTACGACGCCCGCAACCCCGCCGCCCTGAAGCAACTGGTCGCCGAGGGTGCCAAGTTGAGCCGTTTCCCTAAGGATGTAATGGACGCCGCCTTCAAGGCCGCGCAGGAGATCTACAAGGAACTGGACGAGAAGAATCCGAACTGGAAGAAGGTCTATCCTGACTACAAGAGCTTCATGGCCCAGCAGGTGCAATGGCAGTCGGTGGCGGAGGCCAATTACACCCAGTACCTCGCCGCGCAGAAACACTAGTCCCCGGCCCGCCGCCCCGGGTTCCCATCCCGGCGGCAGCGGTTCTGTCCACCTTGCCGCGACCGCGGACTTCCAGGATGCCGAGCGCCAGTACGCTGGCCTCGGCGTTTTGCCCTCCGGCCGGTCCTGGGGCCATCCCATGAAGATCCTGCTGCGCCTTTCCCGTCTCATCGATGTCACCAACCGCCTGCTCGGCAGGCTGACCCCCTGGCTGGTCTTCGCCGCCGTACTCATCAGCGCCAGCAATGCGGTGGCCCGGAAGGCCTTCAATCTCAGCTCCAATGCCTTCCTCGAGGTGCAGTGGTACCTCTTCGCCGCCGTTTTCCTCCTCGGCGCCGGCTACGTCCTGCTGGAAAACGCCCACGTCCGCATCGATGTCCTGGCCGGCAAACTCTCCATGCGGGCGCGTAACTGGATCGATGTCGTGGGCATTCTGGTCTTTTTGCTGCCCCTGTGCGGTTTCATGATCACCCTGTCCTGGCCCTATGTCTGGCAGGCCTATGTCTCCGGGGAGATCTCCCAGAATTACGGCGGCCTCATCCGCTGGCCGGTCTATGCCCTGGTGCCCCTCGGGTTCGGCCTGCTGGGGCTTCAGGCCCTGTCGGAGCTGATCAAGCGCCTGGCCTTCCTCAGTGGCGCCGGGCCCAATCCTCTCCAAGGGGGTGACGGCGAGGAGGAGGCCAGCGAGCATGACCACGTTGGCGCGCACGCCATCGCTGCCGTGGCGCCGGCCGGGGGGACCAGTACCGCGCCGGCCATCTCTGTGGGGACCCGTGGCGCAGGGCATCAGGGAGGGACGACCAAATGACCGCGCTCCTCGCCGCCCACATCCCCGAACTCATGTTCGGGTCCCTGCTGCTCTTCCTCCTCACCGGTTTTCCGGTGGCCTTCTCCCTGGCGGCCGTCGGCCTGACCTGGGGCTTCATCGGCATGGAGATTGGTCTCCTGCCGCCCAGCCTCTTCCAGGCCCTGCCGCTGCGGGTCTTCGGCATCATGCAGAACGAGACCCTGCTGGCCATCCCCTTCTTCACCCTCATGGGCCTGATCCTGGAACGGAGCGGCATGGCGGAGGATCTGCTCGATACCGTCGGCCAGGTCTTCGGCCCCATCCGCGGTGGCGTGGCCCTAGCGGTGCTGTTCGTCGGCGCCCTGCTGGCCGCCACTACCGGCGTGGTGGCGGCCTCGGTCATCTCCATGGGCCTGATCTCCCTGCCGATCATGCTGCGGTATGGTTACAGCCCGGCGGTCGCCGCCGGGGCCATCACCGCCTCCGGCACCCTGGCGCAGATCATCCCCCCCTCCCTGGTGCTGATCGTCATGGCCGACCAGCTTGGCCGCAGCGTCGGCGACCTCTACATGGGCGCCTTCATCCCGGCCTTCGCGCTGGTGGGGCTTTTCGCCCTCTTCATTATCCTCCTGGCCATTTTCAAGCCCACCCTGGTGCCGGCCCTGCCACCCGAGGCGCGCACCTACGCCGAGCCTGACGGTAGCTCGGGTCTAAGGTCCCTGGCGGTCTTCACCCTGATCATCGCCATCGCCGCGGTGGCCTTCGGTCAGCACTACGGCGAGATCCTCGGCGCCCTGACGGGGGCCGAGGTTAAGCCGGCCCTGGACGAGACCATCGTCGTCTCCCTGACCGGCGCGACCCTGCTGGCCTTGGTCGGGGCCCTGATCAACAAGGCCTTGGGCCTGGGGCTGCTGTCGCGGCTCACCGAGCGGGTGACCTTCGTCCTGATCCCGCCGCTGATCCTGATCTTCCTGGTGCTGGGGACCATTTTCCTCGGGGTCGCGACGCCGACCGAGGGCGGGGCTATGGGGGCCTCCGGGGCCCTGATCATGGCCTTGGCCCGCCGCAAACTCGATCTGGGGCTGCTCAAGCATGCCTTGGAGGCGACGGCGCGCCTGTCCACTTTTGTCTTGTTCATCCTCATCGGCTCGACCGTCTTCAGCTTCACCTTTACTGCCGTCGACGGTCAACTCTGGGTGGAGCATCTGTTCGACAAGCTGCCGGGCGGCCAGCTCGGTTTCCTGATCTTCGTCAACTTTGTCATCTTCTTTCTGGGCTTTTTCATCGACTTCTTCGAGATCGCCTTCATCCTGGTGCCCTTGCTGGCGCCGGTGGCGGACAAACTGGGTATCGACCTGGTCTGGTTTGGCGTGTTGCTGGCGATGAACCTCCAGACCTCCTTCCTGACCCCGCCCTTCGGCTTCGCCCTCTTCTACCTGCGCAGCGTGGCACCGGCCCAGGCCTTCGTCGACCGGATCACGCGCCGGCGCGTGGAGGGGGTGAAGACCCTGGACATCTACCGCGGCGCGATTCCTTTCGTCCTCCTCCAGATCGCGATGGTGGTGGCCATCATCGCCTTCCCGGGCATTGTGACCATGGGGCTGGACAAGGCTGAAAAGGTGGATCTGGAGAGCGTCAAGATCGAGATCGAGAGTGGTGGCGGCTGGGAACAGCAGGGCAGTGGCTGGGGCCAGTCGAGCGAGGGCGGTTGGGACCAACCGGCGGCGGAGGATGCCAACGGTGCGCAGGACACCCGTCCAGTGGATGAGGCAGGCTGGGGCACGCCCGCCGAGAGTGGTTGGGGGCAGCCGGTGGAAATCCCGTCTGAAGATGCCGGCAGGGGGCAGCCCGCCGCGGGCGACTGGGGGCAGCCGGGGGATGAACGATCGCCAGATGCGGGCTGGGGCACGCCAGTCGGGGAGGGCTGGAGCCAGCCGGCGGGAGACCGGTCGGAAGAGGCCGGAAGGGGGCAGCCAGCGGCGGAAGATGGCGGCCAGCTTTAATCGGCTGCCCGGAAAAGGGTCGCGCCGCGCCAGGCGCGGCGATCGGTGGTCTAAAAGCCCGGCAGGACCCGCAGGAAGAAGGTCTTGAGGTAGGCCGTCTCGGGGATGGCGGGATGAACCGGATGATCCGGCCCCTGGCCGCCCAGCGCCAGCAGTTGCAGGCTGACATGAGCGCGACGGGCGGCCTGCTGGACCAGGCGCAGGAACTCGTCACGGCCCAGGTGGAAGGAGCAGGAGGAGGTCACCAGCAGACCCCCGGGCTCCAGCACGTCCAGGCCGAGGCGGTTGAGGCGCTGATAGGCCTGGAGGCCCTCGCGCTCGTCCTTGCGGCGCTTGATGAAGGCCGGGGGATCGAGCATCACCAGATCGAAGCGCTCACCTTCCTCCTTGAGCTGGCGCAGGGCGTCGAAGGCGTCGCCCTGGAGGCCGCTGATCCGCTCCAGCAGGCCGTTGCGCTCGGCATTGGCGCCCACCGCCGCGAGGGCCGTGGCCGAACTGTCGATGCACACCACCTCTTCGGCCCCGAGCCGGGCGGCCCGCAGTCCCCAGGCGCCGACGTAGCTACAGACATCCAGGGCGCGGCGCGGGCGGCCAAAGCGGGCCAGGCGGGCGCGATTCTCCGCCTGATCGAAAAACCAGCCGGTCTTCTGGCCGGTCAGGGGCGATACCCGAAACAGATTGCCCTGCTCCGGCACCTCGATCTCCCCCGGGTCGGCGCCCCGAATCACCTCGTTGGCCAGGGGCAGTCCCTCCAGTTCCCGGACGGGGCTATCGTTGCGCAACAGGATGGTCGCCGGGCGCAACAACTGATCCAGGGCGGTGAGGAGGTCGGTGCGGGCCCGTTCCATGCCAGCGGTGGTGATTTGCACCGCCAGCAGGTCGCCGTAGCGGTCTACCACCAGGCCGGGCAGACCGTCGCTCTCCCCGTAGACTAGGCGGTAGAAGGGCTGGTCATAAAGCCGCTCACGCAGTTCCAGGGCCTGCCGCAGCCGTTCGAGCCACAGGGCCGGGCCCAGGGGCCGGCGCGGGTCATGGGTGACCAGCCGGGCGCAGATCAGGGACTGGGGGTTGACGTAGCCGTGCCCCAGGGGGTGGCCGCCATTGCTGAAGATCTGCACCGGCTGGCCGGGCTCCAGGCCTTTCAGCGGCGTCGCCTGGGTATCGATCTCGTTGCTGTAGACCCAGCAGTGGCCGGCGAGGAGACGGCGGTCCTGATCTTTGTTCAGGCGCAGGGGGGCGGGGGTGGTCATGGACGTCATTCCGGGGCTGGGGTTGGAGGGTTCTGCCTGGGGTGTGGCGGTCCTGGCCGGGGCTTGCAGGTCCTGGCCAGGGTTTGAGGGTGGCGGGCGATGGAGTTGTGCCGCTCCGGACTCGCGCGGCTCCGGGTTAGGAACCGCGCGGGCCCAAGTCCGCCGCGGTATCCCTCAGCCCGCGAGTTTCGCCTTCAGCAGGGCATTGACCTGTTCGGGATTGGCCTGGCCCTTGCTCGCTCGCATCACCTGGCCGACGAAGAAGCCGAACAGCTTGTCCTTGCCGGCGCGGTACTGCTCAACCTGGCCGGGGTTGGCGGCGATGATGTCGTCGATGAGGGCCTCGATGGCGCTGGTGTCGGTGATCTGCCGCAGGCCCTTGGCGGCGATGATGGCGTCGGCGCCGCCCTCGCCCCGCCACATGGCCTCGAAGACCTGCTTGGCGAGCTTGCCGGACAGGGTCTGGTCCTGGATGCGGGCGAGTAGGCCCGCGAGCCCGGGGGCGCTGATGGGCGAGTCGCCGATCTCCAGGCCGTCCTTGTTCAGCACCGCGGACAGGTCGCCCCCAATCCAGTTGGCGGCCAGCTTGGCGTCACCGCAGGCGGCGGCGACCTGTTCAAAGTAGGTGGCCAGGGCGCGGCTGGCGGTGAGCAGGTTGGCGTCGTAGTCGGACAGGCCATGGTCCCGGCGGAAGCGCTCGCGCATGGCGTCGGGCAATTCCGGCAGGTCCGCGGTGGCGGCGGCCAGGAAATCGGCGTCGATCACCAGGGGCAGCAAGTCCGGGTCGGGGAAGTAGCGGTAATCGTTGGCCTCTTCCTTGGAGCGCATGGACCGGGTCTCGTCCCGCTCGGCGTCGTAGAGGCGGGTCTCCTGGACCACCTGGCCGCCACCCTCGATGACGTCGATCTGGCGCTCGATCTCGAAACGCAGGGCGCGCTCCAGAAAGCGGAAGGAGTTGATGTTCTTGATCTCGGCGCGGGTGCCGAACTTTTCCTGGCCCTGGGGGCGGATGGAGATATTGGCGTCCATGCGGAAGGATCCCTCCTGCATGTTGCCGTCGCTGATGCCGATCCAACGCACGATCTGGTGGATCTTGCGGGCGTAGGCCACCGCCTCCTCCGGGGAGCGCAGGTCCGGCTCGGAGACGATCTCCAGCAGGGGGGTGCCGGCGCGGTTGAGGTCGATGCCGGTCAGGCCGTGGAAGTCCTCATGCAGGGACTTGCCGGCGTCCTCCTCCAGGTGGGCACGGGTGACGCCGATCTCCTTGCGGTAGCCGTCCTCGAGCTGGATGCTCACCTTGCCCCGCCCCACGACCGGCTGCTCGTATTGGCTGATCTGGTAGCCCTTGGGCAGGTCGGGGTAGAAGTAGTTCTTGCGGGCAAAGACCGAACGCTCGGCGATCTCGGCTTCGATGGCCGTGCCGAAGCGCACCGCCAGTCGCACCGCCGCCTCGTTGAGGACCGGCAGCACCCCTGGCAGGCCGAGGTCGATGGCGCAGGCCTGGGTGTTGGGTTCGGCGCCGAAGGCGGTGGCGGCACTGGAGAAAATCTTTGACTGGGTGGCGAGCTGGGTGTGGATTTCCAGCCCGATAACGGTTTCCCATGGCATGGTGGCGTTGACCTCGTCTGCGGATTAGGGGGATTGTGGGCCGGCCGGGGCTCGTGGGCAAGCCGTGAAGCTGCTGGTTTGTATTGGCGCAATCCCCCGTCGCGAGTCTCGCGCGGCATGGCGCCGGAACCATTCTTCACTTCCTCCGGACCTCACCATGGGCGCTACCGCCCTGGGCGCGTCCCCCTTTCCCTACCATCGCCGCAGCCATCAACTGTACATTAAACAAATCAAGCGGGTGGAGGCGACGAATCAAGTAGAGTAAAGTAATACCTTGAGATACTTAAACGGAAGCTGTCATGACTGCCACTACCATTCGCCCGGTTGCGATCAAGATTGACGATGACACTAAGGTCCGCGTCAAGCGCTTGGCCGAGGCCCGCCATCGCACCGCTCACTGGCTCATGCGTGAAGCGATCACTCAGTACGTCGAGCGCGAGGAAAAGCGCGAGGCCTTCCGGCAGGATACCCTCAAGGCGTGGGAAGAGTATCGCACCACTGGGCTGCATGTGACCGCCGTCGAAGCCGATGCGTGGTTGGACCAGCTCGAACAGGGCAAGGACATCGAGCCGCCTGAATGCCACGTCTGATCTGGTCTCAACCGGCGCTGCTTGATGTGTGGCGCCTCTATCGCTTCCTGGCCATCAAGAACATGGACGTGGCCAATCGCGCCGTCAACACCGTGCGCCAAGGGGTCAGAGTGCTTGGAAATCATCCCGGTATTGGCCGACCTATTGAGGACCTGCCCGACGAGTTCCGGGAGTGGCTGATCGACTTCGGCGACAGCGGCTATGTGACGCGCTACCGCATCGACGCGGATGCGGTCACGATTCTCGCCGTGCGCCACCAGAAGGAAGTGGGGTTTCGATGAGCGGCAAATGACAAGAAACCACTTTCAATATAACTTTCTGTAACAGGTTATTGCCGTGCGCGGTCGGAGGGCATCATGGGCCAGGCCATGAGGAAGGTTATGTATGGCGAGCTGGAGTATTTGGAAAGCGAGATCCAGGCCGCCTGTAAGCGGGAATTCGTTGCCGGGGAGGTCTATGCCATGGCCGGGGGGACGGCGCGGCATAACCGCATTTCCCTCAATGTCGCCACCCGACTGGATGCCGCCACCCGTGGCACCCCCTGCGAGGTCTTCATGGCGGACATGAAGGTCAGGGTCGAGGCCCACCGGGCCTTCTATTATCCGGATGTCCTGCTGGCCTGCGACCCTGGCGACGACCAACCCCTTTACCGCAGCCGTCCCTGCCTCCTCGTCGAGGTCCTCTCGCCCTCCACCGCTGGCATCGATGAGCGGGAGAAGTGGCACCATTACCGGGATATCCCGACCCTGCGCCATTACCTGCTCATCGACTCCGAGTCGCGCCAGGTCCGCCTGCGCACCCGGGCGGGGGCTGACTGGCTGGAGCAGACCCTGGCCGAAGGCGAGCGGATGATGCTGTCCTGCGGCCCGGTGCGGCTGGAACTGGGGCTCGAAGAGATTTACGACCGCAGCGGTTTATAGGCCGCTGCCGGGGTTGCCGTTCCCCGGCATGCTGGGGATCGGCCTGGCTTCACCTGGGTGCTTGTCCACCCGGGGGATCGCCGATCCAGGAGGCGAGCTTGGCCGCGATCAGGTCCAGGTCGATGGGCTTGGTCAGGATGTCGTCAACTCCCGCCGCCAGGGCCGCCTGCCGCTGTTCGGGAAGCACGCCGGCGGTCAGGGCGATGATCGGCAGGGAGACCAGACCCAGTTCCTCGCGGATTTTGCGGGTGGCGGTAAAGCCGTCCATGACCGGCATTTGCAGGTCCATCAGCACCAGATCGCAGCCCGTGGGGTGCGCCCGCAGAAAGTCGAGGGCCTCGGCGCCGTCCTGGGCCTGAATCACCCGCGCCCCTTCAAAGTTGAGGGCCTGGGTCATGACGTCGCGATGCTCGGCGCAGTCGTCGGTGACGAGGAAGCGCAGGCCCGTCAGGTGGGGTCTGGCCCCCATGCCGAGGGGCGAGCCGCGGCTGAAGGCGGTCGCGGTGGTTTCCGGACGTTCGAGGGGGAGGTCGAACCAGAAGGTACTCCCTTTGCCAAGTTCGCTGGTGGCCCCGATGCGCCCCCCCATCAGTTCCACCAGGCGCTTACAGATGGCCAGCCCCAAACCCGAACCACTGAAACGCCGGGTATTGCCCACCTCGCCCTGGGTGAAAGGCGTGAAGAGGTCGTCAAGGGTCTCAGGGGCGATGCCAATGCCGGTATCCTGGACCACGAAGCGCAGGCGCATCTCCCTTGGGGTGGCCGCCAGGACTTGGCATCGGACCCAGATCATGCCCTGCGCGGAGAACTTGATGGCATTCCCGATCAGATTGGTCAGGACCTGTTCCAGCCGCAAGTCATCCCCATGCACTATACCCAGAGGAGTGACGGGTGTTTCAATGTGCAGATCAAGTCCTTCAGCCTGCGCCAGGCTGGTAAAGAGATCTCCGAGTTTGCTGAGGAGCTTCTCTAGATTGAACGGGTGGGATTCGATGCGCAAATGGCCAGATTCGATCTTGGCGAGATCCAGAATATCATTGACGATTCCCATGAGGGATTGCCCCGCCTCCTGGACGCGACCCAGCATGTCACGCTGGTGGTGACTCAGGGGTTCGCGGTTGATCATCTGGGCCAGGCCGAGTATGGAATAGAGCGGGGTACGGATCTCATGGCTCATGCGCGCCAGGAATTCAGTCTTGGCCGCGTTGGCTTGCTCAGCGAGGATGCGCGCCTGGCTCATTTCGGCCTCGCTGCGCTTCTGGTGACTGATGTCCCTTGATATACCGAGAATTTCAAAAAAGGTGCCATCTCTTCTCGTCAGGGTACTTGCCACCACCTCGGTCCAGACAGTCGAGCCATCCTTGTGCCACTGTTCAAGTTCCATCCGCATACTGTCAGGTGGCGTCCCTTCCTTTAACTTTTTAATAAAAAAGGAATAATGCCCTGAAGCCAGGGCGAGGGAAGGGGGGGTGAAGATCTCTTCCCAGGACTGCGTCAGGACCTCAGCCGGGCTGTAGCCACGGAGTTTCTCCACGGACGGACTGACATAAGTGAACTTGCCGGTCAGATCCATCGTCCAGATGACATCCGAGGCATTCTCGGCAATCAGGCGATGCCGCTCCTCGCTGAGGCGTAAGCGTTCTTCCGTCTCCTTGCGCCAGCTGATGTCCTCGTGGGTACCCGAGATCCGCAATGGCCGTCCCTGGTCATCGCGAGTGACCACCCGGCCGCGGTTCAGGATCCAGCGGTAGGCGCCATCCGCGGCGCGCAGGCGAAACTCGGCCTCATGGCGTTGGCTGAGTCCATCCAGATGCTCGTGAAGCGAGCGGCAAACCGGAACCAGGTCATCGGCGTGCATCAAGCGGCGACAGGTCTCCTCGGTACCCTCATCGATGTCGGCCAGCCGGTAGCCGAGCATTTCTGCCCAATACTCGTTGCGTTTGATCCGGCCCGAGACCAGGTCCCAGTCCCAGGTACCTAGCCGGCTGCCTTCCAGGACGAACTTGAGACTTTGCTCGCTCTCCCGCAAGGCCGTGACCGCATCCTCCAATTCCTGGGTGCGTAACATGACACGATGTTCCAGGTCGGCGTTGAGGTCGCGAAAGCGTTGTTCACTGGCCCGGAGTCGATCCTCCGCCTCCCGCTTCTGGGTAATATCGCGTGCCACAACGACCGCGCCGATGATCAGGCCCTGGTCGTCAAGGACGGGTGCGTAACTGTAACTGCCAATCCATGCCTCGCCGGTATCCCTGCGCCGCAGGTGGTATTCCTCACTGGTGGCCCGGTGGCCCTGGAGTCCCTTGGAAACAGGCCATTGCTCGACGGACAGGGGTGTACCGTCCGGCGCGAAGACTTCAACCAGGGCGGGATAATCCCGCAGGGATCGGCTCATTGCCGATGGGCTGGGAAATCGGAGGATGCGGGCCGCGGCCTCGTTACAGAATGTGAAGTTTCCCCGGGTATCCGCAATGAAGAGGGCGTCGTTCACGCTGGCGAGGGTTGCCTCGAGATTGCCCTTGATGACCAGTAATTCCTGCTCGGTCCGGCGGTGCCTGGCGATCTCCGCTTCCAGGGCGGCAGTGCGCTCCCTGACGCGCCGCTCCAGGCTGGCGTTGAGCGCCTGAATTTGGCCTTCAGCCTGTTTTTGTTCGGTGATGTCCTCGATCAGCGTGAGATTCTGAGTGGGCTCATCTCCTTCGGCCGTCATTCTGGAACTGGTCATCCTGACCCAGACGGTCGTGCCATCAGGGCGCAGATAACGTTTATCCGCTTTATAAACGTCAATCTTGCCGGCATTTAGCTGGGCGGCACCCAGCAGGTTGGCCGTGAGATCCGCGGGGTGGGTGATGCCCATCCAGTCGCGCCCCTCCAACTCGGCGATGGAGCGGCCCACGATGTTGGCAAAGCAGGGGTTGGCCCTGAGGATAAGCCCCGTGGCGGGATTGACCAGGAGAATACCGATTGGGGCCTGATCGAACAGGACGCGAAATCTGGTCTCCCTCCGGCGATCAGGCGGGTGATCAAGCGGGCGATCAAGCGGGCGATCAAGCGGGCGATCAAGCTTGAGATCGGGGTGGGGATCGGGGCCGTGATCGGGTGAGGGCGCGCCCGGGGGATGAGGCGCTTCAGGGCTTGAGGGTGGCGGGGAGGCGGTCATGGGGTGGCGGGTGGTGGTCCAAGGACGGGCGTCGCGGGAAATAATGGCCAAGATTACCAGCCTGGGGGCGGGATCGTCCTCCCTGGCCAGCGTATGAGGGTTTTTGCTAAGATAAGACTCCCGCCAATTTTCCTCGGTTTCTTTAAATCCTTGTCAAATAAAGAGCATCGCCAACGGTTCCTGCTCAGGGTGCGCGTCTACTACGAGGATACTGACGCCCTGGGTGTCGCCTACCATGCCACTTACCTCAAGTTCATGGAGCGTGCCCGCACCGAGTGGTTGCGCAGTCTGGGTTACGAACAACATAGCCTGCGCGACCACCATGGCCTGGGGTTCACCGTCCATTCTCTCAGCCTGGACTTCCTCAAGGCTGCCCGACTGGATGACCTGCTGGAAGTGAGCGTGGCCCTTACCCGTCGAGGGGGCGCCAGTCTGAACTTCGAGCAGGCAGTGCGGCGCGTCAGCGATGGCGCCCTCTGTTGCCGTGGCTTGGTCAAGGTTGCCTGCGTGGCGGCAGACACGCTTAAGCCCAGCCCCCTGCCCCAGCAATTGCTGGCGGAGATCGCCGATGTACGCTGAGCTTTCCCTCCTGGACCTGGTCCTCCATGCCAGTTTCGTCGTGCAACTGGTGCTGGCGGTGCTAGTGCTGGCCTCGGTCCTGTCCTGGACCCTGATCTTCGAGCGCTCCCGGGTCCTGCGCAAGGCGACGCGGGCAGCGGATGACTTCGAGCGACGCTTCTGGTCTGGCGGCGACCTCAGCGCCCTCTACCGCGACCTGGGCCAGAACCCGAAGACGCTCACCGGCCTGGCCGCCATCTTCCGTTCCGGTTTTAAAGAGTTCGTCCGCCTGCGCAAGGGCGAGGACCTGGACCCTATGGCCGTCATCCAGGGCGCCGAGCGCTCCATGCGCGTCGCCCTGAGCCGGGAGATGGACCGGCTGGAGGCCAACCTCTCCTTCCTCGCCACCGTTGGTTCCACCAGCCCCTACATCGGTCTTTTCGGTACCGTCTGGGGCATCATGCACTCCTTCCACGCCCTGGGTAACGTCAAGCAGGCGACCCTGGCGCTGGTGGCACCCGGCATCTCCGAGGCCCTGGTGGCGACCGCTATCGGTCTCTTCGCCGCCATCCCGGCGGTCATCGCCTACAACCGCTTCGCCGACCGGACGGAGCGGCTCAACAACCGCTACGAGGAATTTATGGAGGAATTCTCGACCCTGCTCCAACGCCAGGGCCGGGGCTGAGTCCGGTGGGAATACCGATCGGTTCAGGGGAGCGCCGCTTATGAGAAAGACCCGCGTCCGTCGTCGCCCCATGGCGGAGATCAACGTCGTGCCCTACATCGACGTCATGCTGGTGTTGCTGGTGATCTTCATGGTTACGGCCCCCCTCATCACCCAGGGCGTGAACGTCGAACTCCCCCAGGCGGAGGCGGAGGTGATCACTGGCGAGAGCACTGACCCGGTGATCATCACCGTCGATCAGTTCGGTGACCTGTACCTGGACCTGGGCGAGGAGCGCAACCTGCCGGTGGACGCCGTCACCCTCCAGGGTCGGCTGCGCACCGTGCTGCGGCATAATCCGCGCGTGCCGATCCTGGTCAAGGGTGACGCCACCGTGGATTATGGCAAGGTGGTGCAGGCCATGGTGCTGGCCCAGGGCGCCGGGGCGGCGAGCGTGGGGCTGATCACGGTGCCGCCGGAGCGCCCGGCGCCCTGACGGGGTGCGGGGCTCGAGCGCCCCGACGCCCAACCACCCCGTCACGATCACCCCACGCCATGAACCGCACGAACCTTTTCCAGCCCTGAGATGTGGCAAACGGCCCGCCATAACCCTGGCGCCCTGGTCGCCTCCCTTTCCCTGCACCTGGTCCTTGGGGTCCTCGCCCTGACCGGGGCGGCCTGGCTGGATTGGGGACAGGAAGAGGCCATCCGGCCCCAGGTGATTCAGGCTACCATCGTCGATGTGGCGACCTTGCCAGCGGCCGCGGCAAGCCAGGATCAGGCCCGGCAGGAAGCGCAGCGCCAGGACGCGGAGCGCGAGCAGCGCCTCGCGGCGGAGCGCGCGAACCGACTCCGGCAGGAAGATCAGGAAACGCAGCGTGCGCGCGAGGAGGAGCAGGTCGCCGAGCGTGAGCGGCAGGCTGCCGCCCAGGTGGAACGTGAGCGACAGGTGGCCGAGGCCGCCGCCCAGGTCGAGCGTCAGCGCCAGGCGGCCGAGGCCCAGGCCCAGGCCAGGGCGGAAGAGGCCCAGCGTCGACAGGCGGAAGAGGAGCGCCGGTTGCTGGAGCAGCAGCAACGCGCCGAGCTCGCGGCCCAACGCCAGGCGGAGGAGGCGGCGCGTCAGGCCGAGATGCAGCGTCAGGCCGAGCGTGAGCGTCAGGCCGAGCGTGAGCGTCAGGCGGAACTGCAACGTCAGGCGGAGGCGGAGGCCCAGCGGCGCTTGGAGCAGCAACGCCTGGCCGAAGAGGCCGCCCGTCAGGCTGAACTCAGGCGTCAGGCCGAGGAGCAGCGCCTGGCGGAGGAAAGACGTCAGGCTGAACGGCGGCGCCAAGCGGAAGAAGAGGCTGCTCGTCAGGCCGAGGAGCGCCGTCTGGCGCAGGAAAGGCAGCAGGCCGAAATCCAGCGCCGGGCAGAAGAGGAGGCTGCCCGTCAGGCCGAGCAACGCCGACTGACAGAGGAGAGGCGGCAGGCCGAACAGCAGCAACGCGCTGCGGAAGAGGCTGCCCGTTTGGCCGAGGAGCAGCGCTTGGTGGAGGAAAGACGCCAGGCTGAACGGCAGCGGCAAGCGGCGGCAGAGGCCAAGCGCCGGGCCGAGGAACAACGCCTCGCGGAGGAACAACGTCAGGCCGAGCTGAGACGGCTGGAGGAGGAACGCCGGCAAGTCGCAGCGGAGCGTATCGCGGAAGAACGCCGTCAGGCGGCGGAACTGGCGGCCCAGCAGGCCGAGGAACGAGACCTGGCGGCGGCCCTGGCCGCCGAAGAAGCGGCGCAGGCCGAGCCGGTAGCGAGTGATATCCAGTTCTACGCCGCGGCCATCGACAGCCGCATTCGCGAAACCTGGTTGCGCCCCCTGGGAAGTCGGCGCGATCAATCGTGTACCGTTGAGATCCAGCTCCAGTCCAGCGGGGAGGTGGTGGCGGACAGCGTCCGAGTTATCAGGTCCAGTGGCGACCCGGCCTATGATCGGTCGGTGGTCGCCGCCATTTATCAGGCCTCACCCCTGCCGGTGCCCGCGGGCCGCCTGTTCGAACGCTTCCGCAAGCTCAGACTAGAATTCAAACCCGGAAGCGGGTAAATCCGGTAGCAGGCTCTCCATCCGGCCGATCCCACCCAGGAAAACACGAGGCCATCCATGACCGTGAAAAAAGGCAGGTTCTTGCGCAGATTCCTCTTGCCCCTCTTGTTGCTTGCCCTCGGCGCGAGCGGCGTCCCGCGTGCGGAGTTGACCATCGAGATCGTCGGTGGTCAGGAGGGGGCCCAGCCCATCGCCGTGGCGCCCTTCGCCCTTGAGGGGGGCGTGGGTCTGGCCCCGGAGGACCTGGCCCAGGTGATCGCCGCCGATCTGGCGCGCACCGGACGTTTCAAACCCCTGCCACGCCAGGATATGCCGCCCAGCCCCCCGTCCGTGGAGGGGGTTGAACTGCGCGACTGGCGGGTGCTGGCGATGAACAACCTGGTGGCGGGCCAGATCAATCGCCGGCCCGATGGCTACTACGAGGTCCATTTCGTCCTGTTCGACGTCTACAGTGGCGAGCAACTGGCGAACATGAGCCTGCCCAGCAGCGCCGCCGACCTGCGCCATACCGCCCACCGCATCGCCGATATCGTTTACGAGCGCCTCACCGGTCTGCCCGGGGCCTTTACCAGTCGTCTCGCCTATGTCACCAGCGAGTGGGGAGTGGATGGCCAGCGGGTGACCCTGCGGGTGGCCGATGCCGACGGCCACAACCCCCAGACCATCGTGGCCTCCAAGGAGCCGCTCCTCTCCCCGGCCTGGTCCCCGGATGGTCGCCGCCTGGCCTATGTCTCCTTCGAGAACCGGCAGACGGCGGTCTTCATCCAGGAGTTGACCACGGGGCGGCGCGAGCGCGTGGCGAGTTTTCCCGGCATCAACAGCGCTCCGGCCTGGTCGCCCGATGGTCGCCAACTGGCCCTGACCCTGTCCAAGGACGGCAATCCCGAGATCTATGTCCTGGACCTGGGCACCCGCGCCCTGCGGCGCCTCACCGACCACCCGGGCATCGACACGGAGCCGGCCTGGTCCCCGGATGGCAGCGAGATCTACTTCACTTCCGGGCGCGGCGGCGACCCCCAGATCTACCGCATGCCCGCCCAGGGTGGCGAGGCGACCCGGGTCACCTTCACGGGTGATTACAACGGCCGCCCCTCCCTGTCGCCGGATGGCCGCTCCCTGGTCATGGTCACCCGCGTCAACGGCCAGTTCCGTATTGCCCTCATGGACCTGGCCAGCCATAGCACCCGTCTCCTGAGCCGGGGTGGGCTGGACGAGTCGCCAAGTTTCGCGCCGAATGGCAGCATGGTAATTTACGCCACCCAGAGCAACGGTCGCGGCGTCCTGGCCGTGGTCTCCACCGATGGCAAAGTCGGCCAACGCCTCTCCCAGGATGCGGGCGAGGTGCGCGAACCGGCCTGGTCCCCTCCGCCACGCTGAGCCGTGCCCCCTGGAGAAGCCCATGAACCTCGTTCCCCTTTCTCACGCCGGTCTGGCCCAAGCGCGCCACGGGTACCGTCCTGCGGGGCCGGATACCCGCTCCGGTACCGTCACCCTGGCCTTGGCTCCGGCCCTCGTCGCGGGTAGCGGCGTGGCCGTTCAGACCCCCTCTCCCCAACCCTCCCCCGCCAGGGGGGAGGGAGCAAGAGAATCCGTGTCTGGTGTTGCCGGAAGCCTGCTCCTGTTGACGGTGCTCCTGCTGGCCCTCGGCGGCTGTGCCAGTCCCACCAAGCAGGATGAGGCCAAGACCCCCGTGGGCACGGCCACCACCCTCCCCTTGGCGGCCCGGCCGGGGCCACCGGGGCTCAACGACCCTAACAGCCCTCTGTCCAGGCGCATCATCTATTTTGATTACGACAGCAGTACCATCAAGCCGGAGTATGTCGAGATCCTGCGCGCCCATGCCCGCTACGTCGCCACCACCCCCAAGGCCAAGCTGATGCTGGAGGGGCACACCGACGAACGTGGCACCCGTGAATACAACCTGGCCCTCGCCGAGGATCGCGCCAACGCGGTGCGCCGCTTCATGCGCGCCGAGGGCGCCGCCGAGGCCCAGCTTGGCCAGCTCAGCTTCGGCGAGGAAAAGCCCACCCAGCCTGGCCAGGGCGAAACGGTCTGGGCCCAGAACCGCCGCGTCGAACTCGTCTATTGAGGTCATCATCCATGCAGCAGCGTCCCCTGTCCCTCGCCATCGCCGGTCTCCTCGCCCTGGTCCCCCTTCTGTCTCCCGCCGAGGATCTCGATGGGCGGGTGACCCGGATCGAGAACATGCTCGATAGTCAGCGGGCCTCCGATCTGACCCTCCAGTTCCAGGCGATGGAGCGCGAGATGCAGCGCCTGCGCGGTCAGGTCGAGCAGCAGCAGTACGAACTCGATCGGCTGCGGCGGCAGGGTGGCCAGACCGCGGGAGCGGAGGCACGGCCGGGCGCACCCGCGGGCCAGGCCCCGGCGGGTGGGCCAGAGACCGCGGCGGCGGCGGGAGCCCCGGTGGCCCGGGGTGAGGCGGCGACCGCGCCAAAAGGCGCGGAGCCGACGCGTCCGGCTGAAGCCCCCGCGCCGACTACCGCCTCCGCGCCCGCCGGTCAGCCGGCCAGCGGGACTCGCGCAGGCGTCGAGTCCACGGTGCCCCCCCTGACTGCCATTGCCACACCGGCAGGGACGGCGCCGCCACCGCCGCCGGCGGGAACGGTGCCGCCGGCGGGAGAGGCAGCCCAAGCGCCCGCGGCGGAGACCCCGGAGCAACCGGCCACGGAGCCGTCGGCGGCCGCCGCCCAGCCGGGCCGTGGCGAGCAGGAGGCCTACATCAAGGCCGTCGAGCCTCTCAAGCAGCGCCGCTTCGAAGAGGCGTCGGTTACCCTGAGCGATTTCCTCGCCCGCTATCCCAACAGCGCCAATGCCGACAAGGCCCACTTCTGGCTGGCCGAGACGCATTATGTCAACCGGAACGTCACCGCCGCCCTGAAGGAGTTTCAGACCGTCCTTAAGGACTATCCTAAGAGTTCCAAGGTTCCCGGAGCCCTGCTGAAGATCGGCTACATCCAGGATGATGCCAAGGACCCCCGCGCCGCCCGCGCCACCTTGCAGGAATTGATTCGCCGCTTTCCCCAGAGCGGCGAGGCGCGCCTGGCCCAAAGCCGGCTGGACCAGATGACCCAGGAGGGGCACTGAGGGAACGGCTGGCGGCTGGGCGGTAGTAACGCCCTATTTCCCCCACGAGGGTCAGTTACCGATTTGGGATTGCGCTACCAGACCTTGGGTCTGGACCAAGAGAGGGAATGCGAGTGTTCAGGGCAGGCGCTCGATCTCCCGCATCAAGGCCTGATAGCGATCCCCCAACTCAGCGGGCATGCCCGCCTCCTTGGCGCCGGGACAGCCCCCGGCCGCCTTCAGTCGGGCGAGGAACTCCTCCTGGAGACGGGTCTGAGCCCGTCGATAGGATTTCTCGGGAAAGAGATCATCCTGCACCTTGAGCACCGTCAGGCGGAATTTGCTCGCCAGGAGCTTATTGAGATTGTCCGTGCGGCGTCCGGACTGGTCGCTGCGGCAACGAGCATTGTAGAGGTCGACTTCGGTGGCCGCGATCACGGCCGCGACCAGCAGTTCCGTCGTTGACTCGTCGAGCGGGGGCTGGGCCGGGGCGGGGAGGGGGGCCAGGAGGGAGAGCCCCAGCAACGCGGGTCTTAGGAGCGAAAGGCCTCGCCAGGCGTGGCCTCTCTTCCGGGCTTGCCGGAGCGCTCCAGGCAAAGCGATCATGATCGGCGGCATCAACTTCGCCCGTAAACCGGGATGGCTGCCCCGCTGATGGCCCGGGAGGCATCGGAGACCAGGAACAGCACCACGTCCGCCAGGGCGTCGGTGCCCACCCACCGGCTGTGATCCGCGTCCGGCATGGCAGCCCGGTTCTCCGGGGTGTCCAGGGTACCGGGAAGAATGCAGTTGATGTTGATGGCATCGTCCCGGTGCTCGTCCGCCAGGCTCTCGGTGAGGCGGATGACTACAGCCTTGGCGGCGCAATAGGGCGCCATGTGGCCCTGTCCCTTGAGGGCGGCGCGGGCGGCAATGTTGACAATGCGCCCGCCGCCCGCCGCCAGCAGGTGGGGGATGACGGCCCGACAGGCGTTGAAGACGCTGCGGGCGTTCAGGTCCATCATCCGGTCCCAGTCCTGGTCGCTGGTCTGATGGAGGGGCGGGCCCATGGCGAAGCCGCCAGCGATGTTGGCGAGGATGTCGATGCGCCCGAAACGGGCGCGGACGGCGGCCACGGTTTGTTCCAGCCCCCGCGGGTCGACCAGGTCGACGGGGAAGGCCGCGCTCTCGCCGAGACCGGCCCGGGTCGCCTCCAGGGCTTCGGCATGACGGCCGAGGAGGGCGATGCTCGCCCCCCGGGCGGCGAGGGTCTGGCAGACCGCCCGACCGAGATTGCCGGCGGCGCCGGTGACGATGGCGACCTTGCCTGTGAGTTCGGACATGAGTGGCTCTCCCGCGAATGGTGATGGCTGGCTGCTTGACAGCGAGGTGCCATGTTGGGCTGGAGGTCGGCCGCGGCAAGTCCGGCCCGGCCTGGGACTGCTATGATACCCCCCTGAGTCCCCGACCCGGTAACCTGCCCGACGCCCCTCCCTGTCATGAGTGAATGGTTCCTGCTGCTCCTGCCCCTGGCCGCCGCTTCCGGCTGGTGGGCCGCCCTGCGCAGTGCCCAGCGGGCCGGTGGGGGCGGCGCGCCGGACCCGGCCTATTTCCGCGGCCTCAACTACCTGCTCGACGACCAACCGGACAAGGCGATCGATGTCTTCGTCAAGCTGGCGGAGATGGACAGCGAGACGGCCGAGGTGCAACTGGCCCTGGGGGGCCTCTTCCGGCGGCGAGGTGAGGTGGATCGGGCGATCCGCATCCACCAGGGGCTCATGGCCCGCCAGGACCTGCCCAAGGCCCTGCGCGCCCTGGCCCTGCAGGAACTGGCGCTGGACTACATGCGCGCCGGCCTCCTCGACCGCGCCGAGCGCCTGTTCGAGGAACTGACCCAGTTTCGTGACCAGCGGCGGCGCGCCCTCCTGAGCCTGGTCGACATCTACCAGCAGGAGAAGGACTGGCGCCGTTGTCTGGAGACCGCCGACCGGTTGCAGAGCTTTCTGGGCGAGCCCATGGGTTTGGCGATGGCCCACTACCATTGCGAACTGGCCGAGGAAGCCCTGCGCCTGGGCGACGATGAGGGGGCGGCGGCCTCCCTGCGTGACGCCCTGGCGACCGACGCAGGTTGCGTCCGGGCGACCCTGTTGCAGGCACGCCTGGCCCTGGATCGCGGCGAGGCGGATCGCGCCATCCGCCTGTTCCACCGGGTCGGGGACCAGGGACCGCGTTTTCTCCCCGAGATCCTGCCCGGCCTGCTGGAGGCCTTCCGCGGCAGCCCGCCTTCGGACCTGCTGGAGACCCTGCGCGCCCTGCACCGCGCCCATCCCAACGGCGCCTTGTTGTTGGCCCTGGCGGAGGTGGTCGAGCGGATCGAAGGCCGTCCGCCGGCCATCCGGCTGCTGGTCGAACATGTCAGTGACCATGCCGACCTGGCAGCGGTCGAGCGCTTGCTGGAACTGCGGGAGCTACCCCTGGCCGCCGAAGGCGCCGAGGCCCTGGAGATGCTGCGCGCCCTGAGCCGGGTGGTCCGGCAGTTGCGTTCGCGTCAGCCCCGCTATCAGTGCGATCATTGTGGCTATGCCGCCCGCCGCCTGCATTGGCAATGTCCCGGCTGCAAGCGCTGGGCGAGCATCCTCCCCGTCGAGTCCCCCCGCCTGGCCGAGGGCGCGGAGCGAGTGGCCACCTGAGGCCCGGGGCGGTGGCGACCAAGCCCTTTCGTGATCAAGGCAGTTAAACACCGAGCCTCTTCACCGCCAAGCCCTTGAGCACTTGAGCCCTCCGCCTACGAGCTATGTCGTGCCCACGCTACCCTTGGAGCAAGCCGTTGGACCAAGAACCCCGCATCATCGTCGCCCTGGACTACCCACGCCTGGAACCGGCCCTCGCCCTGGTCGAACGCCTCGACCCCCGCCGCTGCCGGCTCAAGGTAGGCAAGGAGATGTTCACCCGCTTGGGCCCGGCCTTCGTCGAACGCCTGGGCAGCTTGGGTTTTCAGGTCTTTCTCGACCTCAAGTTCCACGACATCCCCAACACCGTGGCCGCCGCCTGCGAAGCGGCGGCGGATCTGGGCGTGTGGATGACCAACCTCCACGCCTCCGGCGGCCGGCGCATGATGGCAGCGGCGCGGGAGCGCCTGGCGCACCGCGCCAACCCGCCACTGCTGATCGCCGTCACCGTCCTCACCAGCCTGGACGCGGACGACCTGACGGCCATCGGCTGTCCCGGCGATCCCCGGGAGCGGGTCCTGCGCCTGGCCACCCTGGCCCGGGACGCCGGCCTCGACGGTGTAGTCTGCTCCCCCCAGGAGGCCGCCCCGGTCCGCGCCGCCTTGGGCCCGGGCTTCCGGCTCGTCACCCCCGGCGTCCGCCCGGCGGGATCGGACACGGGTGATCAGAAGCGAGTCATGACCCCCGCCGAGGCCCTCGCTGCCGGTGCCGACTACCTGGTCATCGGCCGGCCCATCACCGCCGCCCCCGATCCCCTGGCCGCCCTAGCGGCGATCGAGGCGGAGTGGCATGGAGCATCCGCCCCCGGTCAAAGGTAACGGGGGAGGGTCGGGTGGCGTCTGGCGGGGGTGTCGCCAGCATGGATGCTGGCGGCAAGCCTCCAGGGATGGATTCACGGCGTCCCTCGCCAGACGCCACCCGACCCGGGCGGGGTGCAATCCGGTTTTCCGAATCCTGAACCGATTTGCACTCACTGAACTGAACAACATAA
>SACH01000294.1 GCA_009928645.1 Gammaproteobacteria bacterium
TTTGTGGTCTCACTGGGGGCCTGTGTCGCGGCCTTCGTTGTCCGCTATTGTGAGCAACAGGGGATCGACACCCGGGACCTGAGGGTCGAGACTGCCTTCGAGAAGAACGAACAGCCCGCCTTTCTGACCAATTTCAAGGTCGATGTCCATCTGCCACACGCTGAATGCGGCGACCGGATGGCCGCCGTCAAGCGGGTGGCGGACCATTGCATTATCGAAGAGACCCTGCAACATTTTCAGAATGTCCAGATCCGGATCCATGACAAGGCGAACGTCTGAAAAAATGGAAGTCCCGATTAACCCTGGGCTTGCCCAGGGTCAAGAGGGTGCCCAAGGTCCTGGAGGTGAGCGGCCCGCGTGGCCCCGCGCGCCGGCCAGGGCATGGACCAGGATGCCCATGGTGGTGCCGTTGTGGAGCAGGGCGCTGGCCACCGGCGACAGCCAGCCGGTCATGGCACCGGCCAGGATGGCGGTGTTGATGCCGACCGCGAGGTTGAAGTTGGTGCGGATCAGGCCCATGGTGCGGGTCGCCGTCTCCCGGGCGTCCGCCAGGCTGGCCAGGTGATCGTCCAGCAGGACGATATCGGCGGTGGCCCGCGCCAGGTCGGCGCCGCGGGGCATGGCGATGCCCACGTCCGCCGCTACCAGGGCGGGGCCGTCGTTGACGCCATCGCCGACGAAGGCCACCCGCCGGCCCTGGTCCCGTAGTTCCTGGACGATGCGCGCCTTGTCCTCCGGTTCCATCTCGGCGTGGACCTCGTCCAGCCCCAGTTCCGCGGCCAGGGCCTCGGCCTTGGCGCGGCGATCGCCGGAGATCATCACCAGGTGGCGGATGCCCAGCCCCCGCAGCCGCTCCAGGGTGGGGCGGGCGTCGGCGCGCAGGGTGTCGCGCAGGGCGATGAGGCCCAGGGGACCGCGGTCATCGGCCACGAACAGCAGGATGCGACCCTGTTCCTGGAGGGCGAGGATCCGCGCCTCGTGGGCGCTGAAGTGGATGCCCTGGTGCTCCTCCAGGTAATGGCGGCTGCCGATGACCACCCGCTCGCCCCCGACCTCGGCGGTCATGCCGTGGGCCACCAGATAGTCGACCTCGCCGTGGGAGATATGCTTGAGGTCCCGCTCCCGGGCCGCCTCCACCACCGCCTGGGCCACCGGATGGCTGGCGTGTTCCTCCACCGAGGCCACCAGGGCCAGGAGTTTGGTCTCGTCGCCGGCGTCCGGGCGCAGCACCACCACCTCGGTGACCGTCAGCTCGCTGTGGGTGAGGGTGCCGGTCTTGTCGAAGATGATGGTGTCCACGGCGGCGAGTTGCTCGATGGCCTCGCCGCCCTTCATCAGCACCCCGTGATTGGCGGAGGCGACCATGCCCGACTTGAAGGCGATGGGGGTGCCGAGCTTGAGGGCGCAGGAGTAATCCACCAGCAGCACCGACTCCAGGCGCCGCAGGTCCCGGGTCAGGGCATAGGCCAGTCCGCCGGTAGCCAGAGTGATGTAGACCCGCTTGTCGGCCAGGTCATCCGCCAGGCGCTGGGTCTGTGAGCGCTTGCCCAGGGACTCGCGGACGAACCGGGAGACGCGGGCGGTGGTGGTCTCCTCGCCGACCTGGGTGGCCTCGATGCGCAGCCGTCCCTCCACCACCAGGCTGCCAGCGACCACCCGGCGCGGGGCCTCCTTGCGCACCGGCACCTGCTCGCCGGTGACCGCGGCCTGGTTGACCAGGGCCGCGCCCTCCAGGACCCGGCCATCCACGGGGATCTGCTCGCCGACGCCCACCACCACGACCTCACCCTCCCGCACCTCCTGACCGGGGACCTGGACCAGTTCGCCCGCGCGCTCCACCCAGGCCAGGGTTGGCTCGGGCCGCAGCAGGCGCCGCAACATGCGGTCGGACTGACGGGCGGTGCGCCGTTCCAGGTACTCGCCCAGGGCGAGCAGCAGCCCGGTGATATTGGCGGTGTAGTGCTCGCCGCGGGCGGCGGACAGGCCCACGGCCACCGCGTCCAGGACCTCCACCTTGATCCCCTCGGAGATCAGGGTCTCCGCCCCCTTGCCCAGGGTCGAGCCCAGGTTGACGAAGGTGACCAGCTTCTGCGCCCCCGGGCTCAACAGGGGCAGTAGGGCCAGGGTGGCCAGACTGCGGGCGATGGGGACAATGTCCTCGTCCTCGTCCCCAGAGCCCTCCTCCGGGAGCAGCGGCAAGCCGGCGTCGGGGTCGAAGGCCCCCAGCCGGGCCAGGACCCGCGCCCGGACGCCGGCGTCCCGGTCGTGGATCACCACCAGGGAGCGGGCCGCCCGGTTGATCCGCACCTCCTGGACCCCCGGCGTCCCCTCCAGCCAGGTCTCCAGGTAGGCCTGGTCCAGATGGGGCTGTCCCAGGACGGGCAGGCGCAGGCGCAGGCGCCCGGGGACCGCGTGGACGATGGTGAAGGGCAGGGGAGGGCGCTGGCCGGGACCCGGGGTGAGGGCGGGGTTGTTCATGCGGTGCGAGGCTCAGTGACCGGAATTATTAGGGTTTGCGCGTGGGCTAGGGCTGAAAGGGGGCTTCTCTTATTCCCTCCCCCCTGGCCCCTGGCGGGCAGGGCTGGGGAGAGGGGGGTGAAGATTTAGGCTTCAGACTTCCGGGTGTGCCGCGGCGCGGATCTCCGCCTCGGCGTCCTGGAAGCGCTCCTTCAGCTCCGCCACCCCGCCCTGAACCAGGGTCCAGACCTTGACCGTGCCCTTGATGACGGCACGCTGGACCTGGTCGTTGGTCAGCAAATAGGCCGCCGCGCCGCCGATCACCAACCCCTTGAGGAAGCGGCTGCTGGTAAGGGACGAGAGCAGGGAACTATCGGCGGACGCCGGGGCGACATTGGCCATGGCATAACCAGCCATGGGTATCCCCATCGGCATCCCGGTAGCTGTTCCCATCGGCATTCCCATGGGCACGCCCATCGGGTAGCCAGGCGCGGGGTGCGTGACAGGGCCATGGAAGCCGCCAACCAGGGGACCGGGACCTTGGGCCGCGTAACCGTAGCCTTGGGCCGGATACTGGCCCGGGTAGGGGTAGGCGTGCGGGGCGGGCTGGCCCGGCAGCGGGTAGCCGCCGCCTTGTTGCTGACCCTGATAGAAGGCCTGGGCACCCATCGCGCCCTGGCCATA
>SACH01000059.1 GCA_009928645.1 Gammaproteobacteria bacterium
TCCCCTGACCAATGGCACCGGCTTCATGGTGGTCTCCACCACCCGCCCGGAGACCCTGCTCGGCGACTGCGCCGTGGCGGTGAACCCCGAGGACCCGCGTTACAAGCACCTCATCGGCGAATTGGTGGAACTACCCCTCACCGGCCGGCGCATCCCCATCATCGCCGATGAGCACGCCGACCCGGCCTTCGGCACCGGCTGCGTCAAGATCACCCCGGCCCACGACTTCAACGACCATGCCGTCTGGCTGCGCCATCGCGACGAAAATGCTATCGCCAGCCAGCCCCACGGCGGCCTCATCAACATCCTCAGCCCCGATGCCGCCATCCGCGCCAATGCCCCCGAGGAGGGCGAGCTCATCCCGCCGGCCTATGTCGGCCTGGACCGCTACGCGGCGCGCCAGCGCATCATCGCCGACCTGGAGGCCCTGGGCCTGCTCGCCGGCGTCCGCGACCACAAACTCATGGTCCCCCGTGGCGACCGCTCCGGCGCGGTCATCGAGCCCTACCTCACCGATCAGTGGTACGTGCGCATCCAGCCCCTGGCCCAGCCGGCCATCGAAGCCGTCGAGGAGGGGCGCATCCGCTTCGTCCCCGCCAACTGGAAGAACACCTATTACGAATGGATGCGCAACATCCAGGACTGGTGCATCAGCCGCCAGATCTGGTGGGGCCACCGCATCCCCGCCTGGTACGACGGCGAGGGCAACGTCTACGTCGGCCGCTCCGAGGCCGAGGTCCGTGAGCGCCATGACCTGGCCGCCGACTTCCCCTTGCAACAGGACCCGGACGTGCTGGACACCTGGTTCAGCTCCGCCCTCTGGCCCTTCTCCACCCTGGGCTGGCCGGAAGAGACCGACCGCCTGAAGACCTTCTACCCCACCTCGGTCCTGGTCACCGGCTTCGACATCATCTTCTTCTGGGTGGCGCGCATGATCATGATGGGCCTCAAGTTCATGGGCGACGTGCCCTTCCGCGAGGTCTACATCCACGGCCTGGTGCGCGACGCCCACGGCGACAAGATGTCCAAGTCCAAGGGCAACGTCCTCGACCCCATCGACCTCATCGACGGCATCGAGCTGGAGCCCCTGGTGGCCAAGCGCACCAGCGGCATGATGCAGCCGCGCCTGGCGGAGAAGATCGCCAAGGCCACCCGCGCCGACTTCCCCCAGGGCATCCCCAGCTTCGGCACCGACGCCCTGCGCTTCACCTTCGCCGCCCTGGCCAGCACCGGCCGCGACATCAAGTTCGACCTGAGCCGCACCGAGGGCTACCGCAACTTCTGTAACAAGCTGTGGAACGCCTCGCGCTACGTCCTCATGAACACCGAGGGCCAGGACTGCGGTCTCTCCGGCCCCATCGAACTCTCCGCCGCCGACCGCTGGATCCGCGACCGCTTGCAGACCGCCATCGCCAGCGTCGACGAGGCCATCCGCGGCTACCGCTTCGACCAGGCCGCCCAGGCCCTGCACGAATTCACCTGGAACCACTTCTGCGACTGGTACCTGGAGCTGTCCAAGCCCATCCTCACCAGCCCCGCCAGTACCGAGGCCGCCAAGCGCGGCACCCGCCGCACCCTGGTCCAGACCCTGGAGACCCTGCTGCGCCTGGCCCACCCCATCATGCCCTTCATCACCGAGGAGATCTGGCAGAAGGTCGCGCCCTTGGCGGGTACTCAGGGCGAGACCATCATGCTCGCCCCCTACCCCGTCGCCGACCCCAGTCTGGCGGACCCCGCCGCCGTGGCGGAGATGGACTGGGTCATGCAATTCATCCTCGGCGTGCGCCGCATCAAGGGCGAGATGAACATCCCGCCGGGCAAGCCCCTGCCGGTACTCATCGAACACGCCAGCCCCCAGGACCTGGCCTGGCTGGAGGCCAGCCGGCCCTATCTGGACTTCCTGGCCCGCATCGAGTCCATCACCGTCCTAAGCGCAGACGACACCGCCCCCGAGTCCGCCATCTCCCTGGTCGGGGAAATGAAGGTCCTCATCCCCATGGCCGGCCTCATCGACAAGGATGCCGAGCTCAAGCGCCTGGCCAAGGAGATCGCCCGCATCGAGGCCGATGTTGAGCGCACCCGCGCCAAGCTCACCAACCCCAGCTTCGTCGACAAGGCCCCCGCCGCCGTGGTGCGGAAGGAGCGCGACAAGATCGCCGAGCAGGAGACGGCCCTGGCCAAGCTGCGGGAGCAGGAGCAAAAGATTCGGGCTTTGTGAAGATGAAAGGGAGGGGATTGGGCGGTAGATTCACCTGAGATCCTCCCGAAGTACTTTGCCTATAATCAAGGCATCAGCACATCGGCACGTAAGTCTAAGGAGCACCCCATGGGACAACCCGCCCCCTCACTCCGCGATCATTTCACCTACGGCGACTACTGCTCCTGGGACGATGGCGAGCGCTGGGAATTGATTGATGGTGAGGCATTCTGCATGTCTCCCGCCCCCAACCGGGCCCACCAAGGGGCACTCGGGGAGCTTTTCTTTCAAGTGAGGCGGCAGCTTGAAGGGCACCCCTGTCGAGTCTATGTCGCCCCCTTCGACATCCGCCTGCCGAAAGGGAATGAGGCCGACGAAATGATCGACACCGTGGTGCAACCCGACATCTCGGTCATCTGTGAAGGCAAAAAACTCGACGACCGCGGTTGCCGTGGCGCCCCGGACTGGATCATCGAAATCCTCTCCCCGAGCACGGCGCGGATGGACCAGATTCGCAAGCGTGCCCTTTATGAACGCGAAGGCGTCCGGGAATACTGGCTGGTCCACCCCTTGGACCGGGTACTCTACATTTACCGGCTCGAAGGCGAACGCTACAGTCCCCCGGAGATCCTCCCCACCGAGGGCATCACGCCAGTCGCTTGCATGGCCGGTGTCGAGATCGACTGGGACTCGGTCTTCCAGTCTGAATAGCGCCCCCGGCCTACCTACAACCCCAACTCCTTCCACCGCGCCTCGATCCGCTTCAGCGACACGGGATAAGCGGTGCCAACGCGCTGGGCGAAAAAGGAGATGCGCAGTTCCTCCAGCATCCAGCGGATCTCGTCCAGGCGCGGGTCGCGGCGGCCGACCGCCTGGACGGCGGCGGCGCGCTCCCGCCACTTTTCCAGTAATGGCGTCAATTCACGCAGCCGTTCCTGATCGCGCCCGGCGGCGTGGAAGAACTTGTCCAGGCGCTCCCGGGCGGCCTTGAGATAGCGCGGGTAGTCCTTGAGGCGCACATAGGACACTTCCTGCAGGAAGCCGCGAAAGATCAGGCCATCGAGCTGGGCCCTGAGGTCAATGACCGAGGGCATCCAGTTGACCTGGGTGACGCCCGCCAGCCCCTGGCGCAGGGCCTGATAGTCATCGAGGATGCCTCCGACCAAGGTGAGGACCTCGGCGGCGACCGCTGACAGGCGAGCGCGGCGGCTGGCAAGCCGTGCCTCAAAGCTGGCCCGATCACGGATGGGTGGCAGCCCCTCGACAAAGGTCAGGTCGACGATCAGGGCCAGGACCTCATCGGCCAGGTCCTGAGGCTTGGGTTGGGGATCAACCACCCCCCGCACCGGGGCCTTGGCATACTGCAACCGCAGCCGGTCCAGGCCCGGCAGGTTGCGGCGCAACTGCCTCACCTCCAGGGCCAGGCTGAGCATGAACAGCCGCCGCAGGCCGGCGCGCTGGGCCAGTTCGGCCCCCTCCGGTGAATCCAGCACCCGCAGGGCAACGCTGTCCCCCTGGTCCACCAGGGCCGGGTAGCCGCGCAGCTTGATGCCGGCGCGGTCGAGATCGACGGACTCCGGCAGCGCGCCGAAATCCCAGCGGGTGATGCCCTCCCGCTCCAACCCCTGGCTGGGGATAGCGGCGAAGGCCTGCCGGCCGCTACCGCCAAACCGGCGCTTGAGATCGGCATAGTCTTCCCCCGCCGCCAGCGGCCGACCGCCCTCGTCCACCAGGCGGAACTTCATGCGCAGGTGAGCGGGGACGGCCGCCGGGTCCCAGGCATCCTCCGGGATCAGGTGGCCGGTCAGGGCCTTGACCTCCTCCCCCAAGGCCTGGATCAGCGGCCGGTCGGCGGGCTTGAGCCGAGCGGCCAGGCGCTCGGCGGTATCGGGGATGGGCACCAGCAGCTTGCGCCAGGCCTTAGGCAGGCCGCGCAGCAGGGCGGCAATCAGCTCCGGCAGCAGGCCGGGGACCAGCCAGTCGCAGCGGTCCGGCGAGACCTGATTGATCAGCGGCGCCGGCACCACCAGGGTCAGGCCGTCGTCGGCCTCCCCCGGGTCGAAGCGATATTCCAGGGGCAGGGCCGTGGCCCCCACCTGAAGATTGTCGGGAAAGGCCTGAGCGGTGACGCCGGCGGCCTCGTGACGCATGGCGTCCTCCATGCGCAGATGCAGCAGCTTGGGGTCCTTCGGCGTGGCCTGGCGCAACCAGCGCTCGAACAAGGGCGTGGAATAGATGCCGGGTGGCACTCGCTGGTCATAGAAGGCGTGGATGGCGTCCTCATCCACCAGGATATCGCGCCGCCGCGACTTGGCCTCCAGGTGTTGGATGTAGGCGATCAGCTCGCGGTTATGGCGCCAGAAGGGGGCGCGGCTGTCGAAATCGCCCTCGGTGAGGGCGAAGCGGATGAAGATGGCCCGCGCCTCCGCCGGGTTGATGGGCCCATAGTTCACCCGACGCTTGGGCACCAGGGTGACGCCGAACAGGGTCACCTTCTCGAAGGCCGCGACCTGGCCGGAGGCGGCCTGCCAGTGGGGCTCAAAATAGCTGCGCTGGAGCAGATGGCGCCCGGCCTCCTCGATCCAGGCCGGCTGGACCCTGGCGACGATGCGCCCATACTGGCGCGTGGTCTCCACCCGCTCCGCGGCGACCAGCCACTTGGGCTGCTGGTCGTAGAGGCCAGAGCTGGGGTGGATGAGGAAGCGGCTGTTACGCGCCCCCTGGTACTCGCGGCCCTCGTCCTTGAAACCGATGTTGCCGAGGAGACCAGTGAGCAAAGCCAGGTGGAGGGCGGCGTAGCCTTGTTCCTCGCCGCTTTTTTGCGGGATGACCGCGCGTTGTTTGCCCGCCGCCGCGCTCCCCGCTAGCCGCTTGTCGGGTAGCGCGGCAGCGGATGATTGGTCAGGGTGAGTTCCCGTGGCTGGTTTGGTAACAGAGGCCTTATCAATGGCCGGCTGCCTCCTGGCAGGTTGAGCCTGGGGTGGCTGCCCATTCACTGGCTGCACAGTGTTCGGCTGCTCCTGCACCTTGAAGCCCATCTCCGCCATCTGGGCATGCAACTGGGTGTGGACGTCGCGCCACTCCGTGACCCGGTTCCAGGACAGGAAGTGGCGTTGGCAAAGCTGGCGGAACTTATTCCTCGTCAGGTGCGCCCGCTCCTTTTCCAGGAAGTTCCACAGATTGAGAAAGCTGAGAAAGTCCGATTCCGGGTGGTTGAAGGTGGCGTGGATCTCGTCCGCCGCCTGACGCTGCTCCAGGGGCCGCTCGCGGGGGTCCTGGACGCTGAGGGCACTGGCGATCACCAGCATCTCCGTCAGGCAGCCCAGCTCCGCTGAGGCCAGCAGCATGCGGCCGATGCGCGGGTCCAGCGGCAGGCGGGCCAATTGGCGGCCCAGGACGGTCAGCTCGCCCTGGGGGTCGAGGGCCGCCAGCTCCTCCAGGGTGCGGTAGCCATCGGCCACCAGCCGCGGGTCCGGCGGGTCGATGAAGGGGAAGGCGGCGATGTCGCCAAAGCCCAGCAGTTTCATCTGCAGGATGACGGCGGCCAGGTTGGCGCGCTGGATCTCGGGCTCGGTATAGGCCGTCCGTGCCTGGAAATTATCCTCGGAATAAAGGCGGATGCAGATGCCGGCGGCGACGCGCCCGCAGCGCCCTTGGCGCTGGTTGGCGGAGGCCTGGGAGACGCGCTCCACCGGCAGGCGCTGAACCTTGCCGCGATGGCTGTAGCGGCTGATGCGGGCGAAGCCGGGGTCGATGACAAAGTGGATGCCCGGCACCGTCAGGGAGGTCTCGGCGACATTGGTGGCCAGCACCACCCGCCGGGTGCCGTGGGCCTGAAAGACCCGGGCCTGCTCCGCCGGGCTCTGGCGGGCGTAGAGGGGCAGGATCTCGGTGGAGGGCGGATGGTGCTTGCGCAGGGTCTCGGCGGTCTCACGGATCTCGCGCTCCCCGGAGAGGAACACCAGGATATCGCCACGCCCGGCCTTGGCCAGTTCATCCACCGCCTGGGAGATGGCCAGTTGCATGGCCTCGTCGCGCTCCCCGGCGTTCTCCTCCTCGGGTGGCCGGTAGCGCACCTCCACCGGGTAGGTGCGGCCGCTGATCTCGATGATGGGTGCCGGCCGGCCCTCGCCGTCAGCGAAATGGCTGGCGAAGCGCTGGGGATCGATGGTGGCGGAGGTGACGATGACCTTGAGGTCCGGCCGCCTGGGCAGGAGGTTGCGCAGGTAGCCGAGCAGGAAGTCGATATTAAGGCCGCGCTCATGGGCCTCGTCGATGATCAGGGTGTCGTACTCGTTGAGGAAGCGGTCCTGCTGGATCTCCGCCAGCAGGATGCCGTCGGTCATCAGCTTGATACAGGTCTCCGGCCGCACCCGGTCATGGAAACGTACCTTGTAGCCCACCAGGCCACCGGTCTCGCCCCCCAGTTCCTGGGCAACCCGGCTGGCCAGGGTGCGGGCCGCGATACGCCGCGGCTGGGTGTGGCCGATGCGCCCGAAGACCCCCCTCCCCAGTTCCAGGCAGATCTTGGGCAACTGGGTGGACTTGCCGGAGCCGGTCTCGCCGCACAGCACCACAACCTGATGGCGGGCGATGAGGTCCGCCACCTCGGCGCGGCGCTCGCTAACCGGCAACTCCGGTGGGTAGTGGATCGCGGAGACGAGTGACCGCCGCTGCGCAGCGAGGGCCTGGGAGGCCGCAATGGCCTGCCGCAAGGGGACCAGGCCCTGATCGATGGGCTGGCCACGTTCCAGGCGCTGACGCAGGTTGCGCAGGCGCCGGCGCAAGTCATGGCGATCAGCCAAGAGACATGCGTCGATGTCAGTAATGGTAGGCAGCACGTGAATACTGAGAAACTGGGCTTATCGCTTTTCGCGCGGCCAGGGATAGCCTAGGATGCAAGGTAGGAGCAAGAGACCCAGCCGGTTGTTATGGTCGCAAAGAATATCATTTTCGCCCGTCAATACCGGAACCAGGGCAGCCTGTCTGCCGGTCCCCAAGCCTTGATCCTCGGCATCCTGGCCTGGCTAGGTATCAGCCTGCCCTCGGTAGCCCTAGAGGTAACTGCCCGCCTGGACAACAGCGACATCAGGCTAGGTGAGTCCGTCCGGCTCATCCTGGTAGCGGATGCCCAATTTGAGAAGGGACCGGACCTAAGTCCACTGCAGCGGGATTTCCAAATCACCGGCCGCTCCAGCGCCCGCCAGATCACTGAGATTAATGGCCAGCGCCGGGAACATCATGAACTACGATTAGTCCTTGCCCCCCGACGGGCCGGTCATTTGGAGATTCCCGCCATCGCCTTTGGCGAGGTGCAGACCCAACCCTTGACATTGGCTGTGACCGAGACCGCTGCCGACCCAGCCGCCACGGCGCGGATAGCTGCCAATGCTGAGACAATGATCCAACCACCTGGGTTGCCTGTACCTCCAAAGCCCGGACCATTCCTCCCTCCCCCTGTCGGCGCTGTCCCCGCCATGAACTCAGGGCCTTGGGGTTCGCCCCGTCCTTTCCAGTCTCAGGGACCTGTTCCTGATTGGAATGACCCAGGAGCGCCGGTCCCAGGCTCCGCTACCAGCCACCCGCCACCAGACTGGCTGCTGCCAGGGCAAGCTCAGTCGATTGCTGACGGGCAAATCTCCCCGGCAGTGACGCCGACCCCCCACGCTAAAAACGTACCGATCAGAAACCCTAGCGCGGATACCGATGTCGGTTTGTCCACGGTCCCAACCCTGGTGCAAAAGGACGAGGAGGATCAAGAAGAAGCTAATGACCCTTCGCCTTCGCGATGGTCCTGGATCCAGAACCCGTCCAGGGTCTGGAGCGGGGACGAAAACGGGTTCCTGGCCGGTCTGATAACGCTCGTGATCCTAGTATGGGGCTGGCGGCTAGCAAGGCGAAGACCCTTAGGGGGAGTGAGGAACAGTCAATCGGCTCCGGCACAAATCCTGCCGAAGGATTTGGTTAACCTTCACCCTGTTATCCCCATCGAGGACCCCCTGTCAGCAGCCATCACAGCGGTTCGCCTCGCCTATGAAGGCAGTGAGGCCTCAGCCGCTCGCCAAGCCCTTCTTGCGTGGTCAAATCTGGTACTGACCGATCGGCCACCCAGCAATCTGGCACAACTTGCCAAGCGCTGTGGCGAACCTTTGCGCGGCGAGATACTGCTATTAGAGCAAGCCTTCTTCAGCCCCCAGCCGTTAGACTGGAATCACCAGCCTGTCTGGAAGCACCTCAAGGACTTCGTTCCCCTGCCACCGACAAACCCTGCCTTTTTTCGACAGAAAAAGGCTATCCGCCGCACTTCAGCACCTGCTTGAGCCCGCAAGGTAACTTGCTTGTCGCTCGTATATCGGTGGCACCAAGCAATTAAGAAGATATACTCCTTTCGTCTCAAACAAACAGGAAAACTACGGGATACTTCACGGCAGGTCTTGATCCTCCACTGCGAGCGTCGCAGTGGAGGATCACCAATCCCTGAGTACCAGGATTACGCCAGATCGTTAGTTTCGGCTCTTATCCACCAGCTTCCCAGCCTTAATCCAGGGCATCATCTCCCGCAGACGCTCGCCAACGGCCTCGATGGGATGCTCCTGCCCCAGGCGACGCAGGGCCTTGAGCTTGGGGGCGCCGGCCTGGTTTTCGAGGATGAACTCCTTGGCGAAGTCGCCGGACTGGATCTCGGCCAGGCAGCGCTTCATCTCGGCCTTGGTCTCGGCGGTGACGATGCGCGGGCCGCGGGTCAGGTCGCCGTACTCGGCGGTGTTGGAGATGGAGTAGCGCATGTTGGCGATGCCGCCCTCGTAGATGAGGTCGACGATGAGCTTGACCTCGTGCAAGCACTCGAAGTAAGCCATCTCCGGGGCGTAGCCGGCCTCCACCAGGGTCTCGAAACCGCTCTGGATCAGGGCGGTGAGGCCACCGCACAGGACCACCTGCTCGCCAAAGAGGTCGGTCTCGCACTCCTCGCGGAAGTTGGTCTCGATGATGCCCGCGCGGCCGCCGCCGTTGGCGGAGGCGTAGGCCAGAGCAATGTCGCGGGCCTGGCCGCTGGCGTCCTGGTGGACGGCGATCAGGCTGGGTACGCCGCCACCCTGGGTGTAGGTGGAGCGGACCAGGTGCCCCGGGCCCTTGGGGGCGATCATGATGACGTCCAGGTCCTCGCGGGGCTCGATGGCGCCAAAGTGGATGTTGAAGCCATGGGCGAAGGCTAGGGCGGCGCCGGGCTTGATGTGCGGGGCGATGTCCTCGCGGTAGAGGCGGGCCTGATGCTCGTCCGGGGCCAGGACCATGACCACGTCGGCGGCGGCGACGGCCTCGGCGATGGGCTTGACGTCCAGGCCGGCATGGGTGGCCTTGACCGCGGAGGCGGAGCCGGGGCGCAGACCGACGGTGACCTTGACGCCGGAGTCCTTGAGGTTGTTGGCGTGGGCATGGCCCTGGGAGCCGTAGCCGATGATGGCGACCTGGCGAGACTGGATCAGGGAGAGGTCGGCGTCTTTGTCGTAGTAAACGTTGATGGCCATGGTCGTAACCTTAGATAAGCGCCGGTTTGAGCCGGACGGGATAATCAGAATAACTCGTTGATAAGCGGATTGTCTGGAGAGCAACTGGTTAGGGTGACGATGCAATAAAGGGGCAGATGCGCGGGACATCCTCCTTCTCCCCAACCCCTCTCCCGCGAGGGGAGAGGGGCAAAAAGGGCGTAGTCGCCTTAGAAGAGTCAGCTCCTCCAGCTCAGTTCTTTAGGCCTTGGGTCGGAATGTTAGGCCCGAAGACCCTGAACCCAGCCAAAGGCTCAAAGCGTCAGCCCCTTTTCGCCGCGGGCAATGCCGATAGGGCCGGAGCGCACCACCTCGACGATCAGACCCTCGGGGACGGCCTGGATGAAGGCGTCGATCTTCTGTGAGGTGCCGGTGAGCTCAATAACGTAGCTGGTACCGGTGACGTCAATGATCTTGGCGCGGAAGATCTCGGTGAGCCGCTTGAGCTCCTCCCGGTCCTCCTTCGCCGCCCGGACCTTGATGAGCATCATCTCGCGCTCGAGGTGACGGCCCTCGGTGAGGTCCAGCAGCTTGACCGTGTCGACCAGCTTGTTGAGCTGTTTCTTGATCTGCTCGATGATCTCCTCACTGCCGATGGTGACCAGGGTCATGCGCGACAGGGTGGGATCATCCGTAGGGGCGACGGTGAGGGATTCGATGTTGTAACCGCGGGCGGAGAAAAGCCCGGCAACGCGGGACAGGGCACCGGCCTCGTTTTCCAGCAGGACGGAAATGATGTGTCTCATGTCAGGCCAGCTCCCGTTCCGGTGAGAGGTGCATCTCATGGTGACCCTTACCCGCCTCGATCATGGGGTAGACGTTCTCGGCGGGGTCGACGACGATGTCGAGGAAGACCAGACGGTCCTTCATGGCGAAGGCCTCGCGCATGGCGCCCTCCAGATCCCCGGGCTGGTCGACGCGCATGCCGACATGGCCAAAGCTCTCGGTGAGCTTGACGAAGTCCGGCAGGGCATCGACGTAGGAGTGGGCGTAGCGGCTCTCGTAGAAGAACTCCTGCCACTGGCGCACCATGCCCATGTATCCGTTGTTGAGCAGGATGATCTTGACCGGCAGGTCATACTGCTTGCAGGTCGCCAGTTCCTGGATGCACATGAGGATGCTGGCCTCGCCGGAGATACAGGCGACGTTGGCCTCGGGATAGGCCAGTTGCACCCCCATGGCCGCCGGCAGGCCGAAGCCCATGGTCCCCAGGCCGCCGGAGTTGATCCAGCGCCGGGGCTCATCGAAGGGGTAGAACTGAGCAGCGAACATCTGGTGCTGACCCACGTCTGAGGTCAGATAGAGGTCGCCGCCGGTGACCTGGTAGAGGGTCTCGACGGCAAACTGGGGCTTGATCAGCGGGCTATTGCGGTCATAGGCGAGGCACTTGACCCCCCGCCAGGCCTCGATCTGCCGCCACCAGTCCTGCAGCGCAGCCTGATCGGGCCCTGCCTTGGCCTCACGGATGAGGCGCACCATGTCCGCCAGCACACTGCCGACGGGACCCACGATGGGGATATCCACCCGCACGTTCTTGGAGATGGACGAGGGGTCCACGTCGATATGGATGATGTTGGCATGAGGGCAGAATTGCTCAATCTTGCCGGTAACCCGATCGTCGAAGCGGGCGCCGATGGCGATCAGCACGTCCGTCTCGTGCATCGCCATGTTGGCCTCGTAGGTGCCGTGCATGCCCAGCATGCCGAGGAACCGTGGGTCCGTCATGGGGAAGGCGCCCAGGCCCATGAGAGTGCTGGTAATGGGGTAGCCCAGGAGGTCGACTAATTCCCGCAAGGACCTGGCAGCCTCGCCGAGAATGACGCCACCACCGGTATAGATGACCGGGCGCTTGGCCTGAAGCAGGAGGTCCACCGCCTTGCGAATCTGCCCCGGATGGCCCTTGGTCGCCGGGTTGTAGGAGCGGAGTTTGATCTCCTTGGGGTAGTGATAGGGAATCCTGATGTAAGGGTCGGTGACATCCTTGGGGATGTCCACCAACACCGGGCCCGGGCGGCCGGAAGTGGCGATGTAGAAGGCCTTGCGGATAGTCAGGGCCAGGTCGTGGACGTCGCGCACCAGGAAGTTATGCTTGACGCAGGGCCGGGAGATGCCGACCGTGTCGACCTCCTGGAAGGCGTCGCTGCCGATGACCGGGGTCGGCACCTGCCCGGAGAGGATCACCATGGGAATGGAATCCATGTAGGCGGTGGCGATGCCAGTGATGGCGTTGGTGGCCCCCGGTCCCGAGGTGACCAAGGCGACGCCACAACGACCGGTGGCGCGGGCGTAGCCGTCGGCGCCATGGGTGGCGGCCTGCTCGTGGCGGACCAGGATGTGCTTGACCTTGTCCTGCTTGAACAAGGCATCGTAGGTGTGAAGGACCGCGCCCCCGGGATACCCGAAGACATACTCCACGCCCTCATCGATCAGCGCCTGAACGATGATCTCGGCTCCACTCAGTTCCAATTCAGGTGACCTCCAGCGGTCGCGCCGCCCCAAAAACGGCCCGTGCCGTCCGCCCTCGAATGCGCAGGGATCGGGACGGCTGCTATGGACGGGTTGAAAGGGCAGAAAAGCTACAGGATTTCGCCCGGGTTGGTCAAGGACGAGAATGCGGGCGCGTGTGGTAGTAATGAGTTCAACCTGGCCCTGAACCAGGCCGTGACCCTTGTGACCCTTGTGACCCTGACTGTGACCAAGCGCATGGCCATGGCCGCGATCCTGGTCATGGGACAGGTCAGTGGCGAGGGGCGCGCCGGTGATCCACAGGGTGGCGGCCCGCTGGAATTGGGTCTCACCAGCGGCGAGTCCGCATATTGGACCGTCAGGTACTCGATTGCTGCGTCTTACCCCAGGAACGTGTGAAGGACCCGGAGCAGTTGTTCCAGGTCGATCGGCTTGCTGAGGTGGGCGTTCATGCCCGCGGCCCGCGTCTTCGCCACATCTTCCGGGAAGGCGTTGGCGGTCAGGGCGATGATGGGCACGACGGGGTCCAGTTCCCGGATCTGCCGACTGGCCTCCAGGCCATCCATGACCGGCATCTGTATATCCATCAGGATCAGATCGCAGGGGGCCCGCTGGAACTGGTCGATGGCCTGACGGCCATCCGTAGCTACCGCGATGCTTAGTCCCTGGCCATCCAGGAGGCCCAGCACAATCTCGCAGTTGATGAGGTTGTCCTCGACGAGGAGGATCTGCCGGCCGGCCAGGTCCGAGCCAGGCGCGGGGTGCTTGCCGGTGCCCGTCGGCGCCGGCTCAGCGGCGGCAATCGCAGGCCCTTCAAGAGCGTTTCCGGCGGGAAGGCGCCCGTCAGACGCGATCCCCGCCGATGCGATCGCCTCGGGTAGCGTGACTTCACCTGGGGGCGGATCGCTGACGGGCGCCTCGATCTCAAAGCTAAAGCAACTCCCCTGGCCAGGTTCGCTGCTCACCTCGATCCGCCCCCCCATCAGTTCCACCAGTTGCCTGCTGATGGCCAGGCCCAGCCCGGTGCCGCCATAGCGGCGCGTGGTGCTGGTATCAGCCTGGGAGAAGGGCTGGAACAGGCGCTGACATTCCTCCGCGGTCATACCGATCCCGGTATCCCATACCGCGAAGCGCAAGCGCCCCGGCGCGGTCTGCTGGAGGGTCAGGCTGACCTCACCGGTCGCGGTGAACTTGACGGCGTTGCCCAGCAGGTTGGTCAGCACCTGGGTGATGCGCAGGGGATCGCCCGCCACGTAAGTCGGGAGGTCGGGCCCGACCTCGACCCGCAGGGCCAGGCCCTTCTCCTGGGCCAGGATGTCCACCAGGCTCAGGGCCTTGTCGACCAGGGGGCGCAGGGCGAAGGAGGTGCGCTCCATCCGCAGCTTGCCCGCCTCGATCTTCGAGAAATCGAGGATGTCATTGAGGATCGCCCGCAGGGATTGGGCCGAGGACTCCATCTTCCGCACATAATCCCGTTGTTGGGCGTCGAGGGCGGTGCGCAGGCACAACTGCGCCATGCCAATGATCCCCGCCAGGGGGGTGCGTATTTCATGGCTCATGTTGGCCAGGAATTCGCTTTTGGCCCGTTCCAGGCGTTCAGCGCGCTGCTTGGCGTCGATGAGAACCTCCTCGGCACGCTTGCGGGGGCTGATGTCGATCAGGGAGGTGATGACCAGATCGTCCAACCGCAGGCTGGTGAGGAGGACATCCCGCGGACTGCCATCCTGACACCAGACTCGGCATTCCCGAGGAGTGCCGGGATTCCGGGCCTCTTCCGAAGAGGGCCTAGCCTCCCCAGGCGACTGCCTGTTGCCTCCGGACAGCGGTCCGTCCCCCGATAGCCGCCTGTCCTCACCCGACGGCGGCTTGCCCCCGGCGGGCGACGGCATGGCTATTTCCGGTGGCTGCATGCCCACTTCCGGCGGGCGGCATTCGTTACCCTGGAGATCCCTGCCAGTCATCCCCTCCCCCGCTGCCAGGAGGGGCGCCGCTAAGGCCTCATCCGGACAGTGACCCAGGGCCCAGGCCGCGCTGGGAGGCAGCGTTTCCCGGGTAAATCCAAAGGCGGCGGTGAAACTGCGATTGACCACCATGAAGGCCGTCTTGGGCACCAGCCGGGCAACGGTGATGGGGATCGGGAGGTTCTCCAGGATCCTCAGGATGACGGCGAGCTTACGCTCCGTGATCAAGGCCGCGGCCAGGCGCGACACCAGCATGAAGCCGAACACCAGGAAGACCCCGGTAAGGGTGTAGGTCACCCAATAAACCCCTTCGAAAACCGACTGACCGCCCAGGCGCAGGAGATCCAGGACACTAGTGGCGATGACCACCAGGGAAGCCAGGGTCACCACGAGGTGCATGCCCTGACGGGAGCGCCATGTCCAGCGGATCATGGCCACGGCCAGGATCAGTGCCCCCGCCATCAGGGGCAGATAAAGGGCCACGACCACCCAGCGATTATTGCCACTGATCCAGGTGACCCAGGGCATGAGGAGCACGCAGGTCAGAAGGAACCCTTGCGGCCAGCCCCGGGCGCGATCGAAAAAGGCCAGCAACATCAGGAAGAACAGGGGGGCGCTCACCAGGCGGATGGTGAAGACGTACCAACTGAACAGCTCGAACCCGACCAGGGGCGTGGTGACGAGGATATTGAGATTACTCAGGGCATTGGCGATGCTGCACAGTCCAAACCAGAGATACATGCGCTCCCCGGGGAGAATCCATGCCACCACCAGAGCCAGCCCACCCAGGCAAAGCACCACCCAGGTCAATCCGCGCAGCAGTTCGACCTGCCAGAGCCGCTGGTGCAGATAGGGACCCTGGTCCAGGGCCTGGGCGGAGCCAACCCAGACAGGCGACAGGCCGTTCATCTGTCGCGGGTTGGCATAGATCTCAAACTCGATGACATTGGTCCCCGCTTGCCAGAGATCGGGGGGCGGGACGAATAGGTGAGGTTGATGCAGGCAGCGGAGGTCTTCCAGGGCGGCCAAGCCACAGGCACCGACCCATTGGCCATTAAGACTGACCTGGCCAGAGAGGCTCAGCTTGGGGACGTAGATACCCAGGGGCTCCCCTGGCACCGTCGGAAGATCCATCACCAACCGATAGTGGACCCGCCCCCCCGCCAGCGGTAAATCACCCGGCTGGAGGACATGGGGTAGCTGGACCAGGTGCTCGCCACGCTGACTGAGCAGGCTGCCCTGACTGAGGATTTGCCAAGGGACCGCTTCCGCGGCGGACAAAGCGCCCGGAAGTACCAGCAGCAGTGCCAGGAGGTACCACCGTGACAACCAGAGAGGCTGACAACAGCAAGGGTGCAAGGAATTCATCAGAATGGGCTGCAGGCGACGTGATCCCGGCGCAGAGGAGTCCCCTGGCGAGTCTGGCACTCACCGTTCCTGGTCAAAGGCCAAATTTGCATTTTATACCGGGGGAAGCCCCCTTTTCTGCCCCGCTCAGGAGGCCCGGATAACAGGCGGGGCGGGGGACCAGCGCCACTTGCATTGCTGATCTGTGGTTACATGGTGGCTACATGAAGGCGCCACCAACGAAAAAGGGCTTACCGGTTTCCCTGTAAGCCCTTGTTTAATTTGGTAGCGGGGGCAGGATT
>SACH01000009.1 GCA_009928645.1 Gammaproteobacteria bacterium
GCGCGACCCGGCGTCGCCGGTCGTCCGCCACTGGATAGCCATTGCAAAAGCGGCCCAGCGGCTGAACGAACTGCGGGAAAACTGGCTCAACCCCGCCGAATGGGTGGAGCGGGTACCCGAGGTGGTCCCTGGCTACCCCGACCGGATCATTTCCAAGCCTGGTCATGAGAAGGACCTCAAGGCCCGGACCCTGACCAACCTCTACAACCAGCGCCCCACCTGGCTGGACAACGCGCACCAGGCCCTGGATGCGGCGGTGGCGGCAGCTTACGGCTGGGAGGACTACGGTCCGGACACCCCCGATGAGGAGATTCTGGCCCGGCTCCTCGCGCTGAATCTGGAGCGAGCAAAGGACGTTTGACTCACATGAATGGCCCAGCGACGGGCAAGGCGGGCCGGGGATATGTCGTTTAGAGGAGGGGCGGTTGGCGTCTGGCGGGGGTGTCGACCGCAGGGATGCGGTCGTCAAGCCTACAGGGAGGTATTTACGGCGTCCCCCGCCAGACGCCAACCGACCCGGGGGCGCCGAGCATGGATGGTCGATGCCGATAAATTGCGGTCCAGCGAAAGGCAAGGTGGATGGTATGCCTGATGCTGATCCAGCCCCCCGCCCACCGCATGAACCCGCTGACCACAGAGCGGGCACTCCCGATCGCTATCTCCGATCACTGTCTCCGATCAGGTTTCTACCGTGTTTGCAGGTCCCGTGAGCCCCGGCATCGGTTGCCGTGATACCCCCCTAGGGCAGACTACTGGTGGGCTTGATCGCCGCCTGCCGGGCGTTGGCCGCGGCGAAATCGGCGATCCGCGGGAGCAGGCGGCCGAGGGCCTGATTGCTGGCGATGACGCCGCCGTAGGGGTCCTCGGTCCGCGCGGGCTCGCTGTCGCTGAAGACCTGGGTGGCGAGGACGCGCCGCGCGGCGGGATCCACCAGCCGCACCCGCAGTTGGACCCGGGCCTGGCTGGGGCGGACGCGGAAGTCCTGGTAAAGGGCCTCGATCACCGTATCCAGGCGCAGGTCGGTGTCGATGCCCTGATCGTCCTCGCTCACGGTGGCGAAGGCGCCGCTGTCGCGCAGGGCGCGGACCAGGAGGGGAGCGAGCATGGTGGCGGGGGCCGCCACCCATTCGTGCTCGGCAAAGCTGTCGAGGCGGTAGTCCTGCTCCAGATAGGCCATGCGGCGGTTGTCGAAGCCCGGCTCCGCCCGCGGCACGCTGACCCGTAGCGAGGGGCGCTTAACCGAGGTGGCGGTGGGGGCCGAGCCGAAGCGGTTGGGCAGCTCGGGTGCCAGCAGATAGGTCCTGGGCGCCTCTGGGGGCTGAGGCAGCAGGCCGCCACAGCCGCTCACTACGGCCCCTAAGCCGATGAGGGCGGCGGTCAGAAGCACCCGTTGGCTTGGGGCGGCCAGGCGTGAACCTGATCGCGGGTGTGGTGGGCGCGTGCCTGAACCTGAACCTGGAGCTGAGCTTGAGCTAGAGACTGAGCAGGAATATGGGTATGGGATTGAGTCTGAGCCCTGGCGTGAGCTTGGCTGAAGCGGAAGGTGGGTGGCCATTAGCGTTCCCCCGGCCCCGGACGGCGGGGACGGCCTTGCAGGAGAAGATTGGGGTCCCGCGCCAGGTCTTCCGCCAACCGGTCCAGCCGGCCGGTCAGCCCGCGCAGGTCGTTCAGCAAGGCGGTCAGCTCGGGCAAGCCGTCGCGGTTGAGGGTCTTGAGCAGGGGCGCCGCCTCGCCCGCCAGCTTGTCCAGGCGGCGGGCCGCTTCGCCCACCGAGCTGGCCGCCGTCGCGGCGGCCTCCAGGGTGACCCCTGCCCGGTCCGACAGCCCGGGCAGGGTGGCGATGGTCCGGGTCAGGTCGTCCAGGGCCGGTCCCAGCCGCTCCAGGTAGTCATTGAGGGTACCCGTGGCCTGGGCCAGGCCGGCCGTGGCCGTGCTGGCGTCACCCAGGGTCGTCCGGAGGTGACCGCGGTCGTCCTCACCGAACAGGGTGCGGAGGCTGGCCAGGGTCTGCCGCAGCTCCGTCGCCGCCCCTTTCGCCTCTTCCAGCAGTTCCGTTCCGGATTGCTGGAGACGGGCCAGGTCCGACAATTCGGCCTGGATCACCGGGTAGGGTGCCCCCGGCGCCGCTTCCAGGGGCGGACTCGTCCCCTCGCCGCCGCGCAGCTCGATGAAATACAGCAGCCCGGTGAGGCCCTGGGTCGCCAGGCGGGCGGTGGTGTCGGCGCGGATGGTCACCTCCCGCCGCACGTCGATCAGCAGGCGGACGCGCGGTCGCGCCCCGTCACCCGCCCCCTCGCCACCTCCGATGCCGGCCGAACTGCCGGCCGCGTTGCCGGGCTCGCTATCGGTCGTGCTGCCGCGCTCGCTATCGGTCACGATGCCGGCCTCGCGCACCTTGCCCACGTCCACCCCCTGGAACTTGACCAGCGACTCGGCGGTGATCCCCGCCACCGACTCGGGGGGGTAGACGGCATAGGTGCGGTAGTCGGCGGTGGGACCCACGCCCACCAGCCAGAGGGTGGTCACCAGGAAGACGCCGGTGAGGACGAGGACGAAGAGCCCGACCAGGGCGTAGTTTACGCGCGGTTCCATGCCCGACTCCGTGCCGCCCCGCGGGGGCCCTGAAAGAAGGCCATGAGTTCCGGCTCCTCCCGGGCGCTCAACTCGGCCGGGGTGCCGGTGGCGAGGATGCGCCGGCGGCCGAGGAAGGCGACGCGGTGAGCGACCCGCCACAGGCTGTCCAGGTCGTGGGTGCTCATGACCACCGTCAGTCCAAGGGCATCCTGCAGCCCTAGGATGAGATCATCGAGGGCCCCGGCCCCCACCGGGTCCAGACCGGTGCCGGGCTCGTCCAGTACCAGCAGGTCCGGGTCCATGGCCAGGGCGCGGGCCAGGGCGGCGCGCTTGTGCATGCCGCCGCTGAGCTGGGAGGGATATTTCGTGGCCGCGTCGGGGGGGAGGCCGACCAGCAGCAGCTTGAGCATGGCGATGTCACGAATCCGTTTGGCCGGGAGCCGGGTCTGCTCCTTGAGGGGGACGGCGATATTTTCGGCCACCGTCAGTGAGTTGAACAGGGCCCCGTGCTGGAAGGTGATACCGATGCGCCGCCGCAGCCGGTTGGCCCCGCTTTCGTCCAGGTCCTGGGCCTCCTCGCCGAAGAGCAGTACCCGCCCCGCCGTTGGATGGGCCAGGAGGATCATCTCCCGCAACAGCACCGACTTGCCGCAGCCGCTGGCCCCGACCAGGGCCAGGATCTCCCCCGGGCGCACGTCCAGGTCCAGGTCCTCGTGGATGCAGGCCGCGCCGAAGCAGGTGCGAATACCGCGCATCGCCACCGGCAGCGCGGCGGAGGCTAGGCTGGGTGCCGTTGTGTTGGGCAAGGGCGTGGACCATCCGGTCAGCGTTGGCGAAGGCGGGCCGGCAGGGGAGGTGGGCATGGATGCCGCAACCACAGCTCAGATGCCCAGTTTGCTGTAGACCACCGAGAAGGCGGCATCGATGACGATCACCCAGACAATGGCCTGGACCACGCTGGTGGTGGTGTGGCGGCCGACGCTGTCCGCCCCGTCACGGACCAGGAAGCCCTGGTAACAGCCGACGAGGGCGATGGCGGCGGCGAAGACCGGGGCCTTGGCCAGGCCGGTCATCAGCGTATTGAGGGACACCGCCTCGGGGATGCGCCGGATGAAGGTCCCTGGGACCAGGTCGAGCATCAGGGCCGACATGACCATGCCGCCCACCACCGCCGCCAGGTTGGCGAAGACGGTGAGCAGGGGTAGGGCCAGGATCAGTCCCAGGGCCTTGGGCAGCACCAGCAATTCCAGGGGGGAGACGCCGATACTGCGCAGGGCGTCGATCTCGTCGGTGACCATCATGGTGCCGATCTGGGCGGCGTAGGCCGAGCCACTCCGGCCGGCGACGACGATGGCGGTCATCAGGGGGCCCAGTTCCCGCAACACGGTGAGGGTCACCAGGTCCACCACGTAGAGATTGCCGCCGTAGAGACGCAACTGGACCCCGGACTGGTAGGCGATGACCACCCCGACCAGGAAGGAGAGCATGCCCAGCACCGGCAGGGCGCGCCAGCCGTCCAGCTCCACCACCTGCAACATCTGCCGCCAGCGCAGGCGCCGGGGATGGGCCACAACGTGCAGGAAGGCGAGGGCGGTCTCGCCGAGGAACGACAGCAGACCCAGGCCCTCGCGCAGTCGCTCCCAAGCGCCTTGCCCAACCCGCGCCAGGACCGGCGGGGTCGCGGCGGGCCGGAGGGCCGCCAGGTCCTCGGCCGCGGCCGCCAGCCGCTCGCGCACCAGGGCCAGCAGCCCGAGGTGGGGCGCCGCGAAGCCGCTGAGTTGCACCGCCGAGCCCTGGGCCTCCAGGGCCTCGACCAGACGATGAAGCTGGAGGGCGCCCGCCGTATCGAGCGCCAGCAGGAGGCTGCCGTCGAGGGTCAGCCAGGCCGGGTAGCCGCTAACCTGGCCGGTCCCGGTCCCGGTCCCGGTCTCAGTCCCGGTCTCGGTCTCGGTCCGGGCCCCAGGGCCTGGCATGACGGGCAGCTCACCCAGGTGCGCCAGGGTCGGGGTGGTCCAGCACCCACCGAGGTGAAGGGTCCGCTGGTCCGGGCTCCAGCGGTAGTCGGCGCCCCTATCCAGGATGCCCGGGCCCTGGCCGGCTACCTTGTGTCGAGACTCTGAACGAAGCGGCGGCACGGGGGATCACCTCTGGACAGGGGGGAACGCGCTAAGCAGAACTTTAACCCATCACCGGACCAGTTGCCTGTTCCTGGTGCCGACCGGGGGATAGGGGCACTGGATGGAGGCTGTTGCGATCAACCGCCAGGGGATTATGATGCCCGGAAAACACGTCCCTGTTCGTCACCGGCCGGGCCTTGGGGGCCTGCATCGTGCGCTGGCAGGGATGATCCCGGGCCTCGCTGCCGCCTTCGTTCCGCTGCTCAGGTGATTCGTCATGCCCCCCCCCGCCAAAATCTACCAGGGAATTCACGCCGACCGATTTGGCGGTATGACCCCCACCGGCAACATCATCCGCGATGCCTGGGTGTTCGGCATCATCCCCGAGGAACAGGACTGCGCCGGTTGGTTGGTCGCCGGCATCGAGGATCTTTACGACAAGGTCTCGGCGGCCTGGCAGCCCTATGGGCATCTGCCCTCCCGCCTGCCGCCGGAGCTGCGGGAGCGCCATGACCGCATTCATGCCGCCGCTATCGCCCGCGCCCGACAATTGGGCTGGGACCCGGAACTCGGCGACGAGGACTGAGGCGCCGACCACCAACTGCGCAGGCGAGGCACCCCGGTGGCCTACATTGTCCGCGAGACCTTCTTCCGCCCTGCGGAATGGCGGCGCCAGGCCAGCACCTTGCCGGCGGAACTGGTCAATGGCCTGCGTCTGTTGCTCGCCCGGCACGGCCAGGGTTGCCTGTTTCTCCCCATCCGGGCCATGCAGTACCAGGCCGTCGTGGAGCGCCGGGAGGTCATCTTCGTCGATAGCCAGGGCGGTTACGCCCATCAGGACGGTGTCGGCGGGCGGCTGATCCGGCTCGCCTGGCAATTCCCTCCAGCCAGTGAGCGGCTGGCCCTCGACCAACCCCAGCCCTGCGAGATCCTCCATTACGATCCCGAGCAGCCGGAATTGCATCGCCGCCTGGTAGCGGAACTCCGGCCCCTGGTCACCACCAGTCTGGAGCGTCAGCGCCGGCATCCCTCCGGAGAGCGCTGCGTCATTCCCTTCCGTCCCCGCGCGGATTGAGCCATCCCTGACCGGCCCGCTGGCCTGGTTAACCAGGACCCTTGATCCTGCCGTTGTCGCCATCGGGCCGGCCAGAGCGGCCGGCCTGAGGCCCCTTGAGCACCCCTTGCGGCCCCCACATCAGATTGCCGGCGTCGGGATGCGCCCTGGGTCGGGCTCGGGCGTGGGCGCGGCTGCCCATTGGTCAGAATCTCTACCGATTGATAATTGTCAATTGGAAATCCAGGCCATTTGGTAAAATTATGATTTTATAAATAGCCCAGATAGGCTACTTTGATTAACCCATCACGCAGTACGAGGGCGGCAGTAAAGCAAGCATGATTGAGATCAATCACAAGGAAACCGGTGCGGTCCTGGCCAGGCTGGAGGTCCCATCCCTGGCCGGGGCGGATTTGCGCTATCTGACCCTGTCAGGGGCGGATCTCAGTGGTCAGGATCTCAGTGGGGCCAACCTTGCCTCCAGCGATCTGGCTGGGGCCGATCTGCGGAGCGCCCAGCTCCAGGGCGCGAACTTCCTCAATGCCAACCTCGCGGGCGCCGACCTGCGGGGTGCCGATCTGGCCGGTGCCCGGCTGGGTTCGGAGGACCCGACGCGAGCGGCCCGGCTGAACGGCGCCGATCTTTCCGCGGCCAAGCTGGAGGGAGCGGACCTGCGGAAGGCCGGGGCGCGCAAGGCGCGGCTGAATGCGGCGAATCTGGACGGGGCCGATCTGCGTGGTATCGATTTCAGCGGGGCCGATCTGGCCCAGGTCAATGCGCGCAAGGCCCTCTTCATCCGCGCCAACCTGAGCCAGGCCAACCTGGAGAGCGCCGACTTGCGTGACAGCCATCTCAACGATGCGAACCTGGTCAAGGCCAACCTGCGCGGCGCCGACCTCTCCAGCCGTCATGACGACGGCTTCAGCGTCATCAACCTGGCCAATCTGGAGGACGCGGATCTCACCGGCGCCAATCTGCGCAATGTTTCCGCCCAACAGGCCAACCTGCGTAACGCCAACCTGACCCGGGTGGATCTCAACGGCGCCGTCCTCGGTGGCGCCATCCTCCATCACGCCAATGTCACCGATGCCGATTTCACCGCCGTGGAACTGGCTAGTGTGACCATGGAGTTCGCCAACTTCTCCCGAGCCCGCAACGCCGTCGTACCGGCCTATAAAAAGAACCTGCGGTGAGGGGTGATCCGGCGCCGGCGTCTCCCGCCGGCGCTCGTTGCCACAGGATCGCGGACGGCGGAACCGGGTCAGGAACCAGGCCTGGGTAGTCCCAGGCCCGAGGTGCTGGACCCGCGGTGTTAGGGGGTCGGGGGGGTCTTCTCGATCTTCGCCGCCTGCTTGAGGGCCTCGACCTTGGCCGCCAACTGCTTCTTGATCTCCTGGTTCTTGAGCTGGGTCATGATCCGGGCTTCGACCTGTTCGAAGGGGACGGTCTCGCTGGGGGTCTTCCCCTGGGACTTGATGATGTGATAGCCGAACTGGGTCTCCACCACCCCGCTCACCTCACCATCCTGAAGGCTGAAGGCCGTCTCCTCGAAGGGCTTGACCATCTGGCCGCGCCCGAAGCTACCCAGATCGCCGCCCTTCTGGGCACTGGGACAGGTCGACTCGGCCTTGGCCAGTTCGGCGAAATCGGCCCCGCCCTTGATCTTGGCCAGAAGGTCCTCCGCCTTTTGCTTGGCGGCTGCTTTGGCCTCGGGCGTGGCCCCGGCATCGGTCCCGATCAGGATGTGGCTGGCGTGGACGGATTCGGGCTTCTTGAACTTGTCCGGATTCTGGTCGTAGAACTGGCGGGCCTGTTCGGGGGTGATGGTGACCTTGGCGTCCACTTCCTGTTGGATGTAGGTTCCAATCTTTAGATCCCGGGCCAGGTGGACCTTGAATTGCTCTTCGGTGATCCCGGTCTGGGCCAGGGCCTGCGCAAAGGCCTCGGGCGTGCCGAGGCGGGCCTTGGCGGCCTCGATCTTGGCCGCCACCTGCTGGTCGAGGTCGGCGATGGCGACGTCCTCGGCCGCCTGAGACAGCACCTCCTGGGCGATGAGCGTCTCCAGGGCCATGGCCTCGATCTGCTGCCGCTGGGCGGGATCGGTGGGGGCGGGCATCCGCGACTGGGAGAGCATGGCGCGCAAGGCGCGATTCAGATCGCCGGCGGTGATGGGCACCTCATTGACCTTGGCGATGACGGTGCTGGCCTCCACCGCGGGTGCCGCGACCGGGGCCGTCGCTGGGGCCGGAGTCACTGCTGGGGCAGCCGCCTGGCTCGCGGCGGGTGCCGGGGGGGTCTCGGCGGTGGCCGCGCTGAGTGGGCTCATGCCGAGGATGGCGGCCAGGCTGGCCAGTGAAACCTGAAGTCCTAAAGCGAAACGCATGGTGAGGATCTCTTGCTGGAGAAAAAATGTCCGGCGATGATACCCATTCCTACGCCAAAAGGTGATAGACCCCGCGCAAATCCCCGCTGCGGTTTTCCCAATCCTCTTCAGCCCGGCGGAAAACCGGGACGCCTTGGGGCTCCCAGGCGTCAGTTCGCCGCGGACTCCCGGCCAGATCGCCACCTCGACCCTTTGCCTCGGCACCGACTCGGTATAACCTCAAGGGCCTGGATCACCCTTTCGGTTACCTGATTGAGACCAGCACTGCCGCAATCGCGCACAAACAGCAAGTTACCTGGCAATAACCCGTGCTGATTTTCAGGTCTTGGTCGAAACGATGATCAAGGCCACCTCAAAACTATCCTTCTTAACCCGACGTCCCATTCAACGGAGATAGCCCATGAACAAGAATCTGCTCGCCGCCGCCCTCAGCGCGCTGGTGATCGCCGCGCCTTTCACAGCCCAGGCTGGTGGCCCGAATCCCGGCTTCGGCCCGAATCCCGGCTTCGGCTCGGGTCCCAGCTTTGGCCCAGGTCCTGGCTTCGGCCCGGGACCCGGCGCCGGCTGCCCCCTGCACAGCCAGTGCCTGATGGACGATGGGGGCCCCGGGCGCATGGGGCCTGGGCGCATGGGTCCCGGCGGAGGCATCGACGCCCACCTGGCCATGATGTCGGCGCGGCTGCAACTGAGCCCGGAGCAGCGGGACGAGATCCGCAATATCCTGGAAGTCCAGCAGGCCACCCGCCAGGTCATCGCCACGGCCCTGCGCGAGGCTATGCGGGAGCAGGTGGACAGCGTCCTGACCCCGGAACAACAGGCCCTGCATGCGCGGATGATGGCGCGACGCGATCAGGGCTGGGGCGGCATGGGCGGCCCTGGCCATTGCGCCCTGGGGCGCGGCCCTGGCCCGCGTTGGCGGCCTGCCAGGGGGGCAGGGGACGTAGCCACTGCCGGGCCGGTCCCAGCGGCCAGTGCGGTGGTTGGCCCGGTATCCAGCGCAATGGTTAACCCGGCAGCCCCGGGGGAGCCTCCAGTCGCCAGACCTGAGCCTGCCCCGGCGGCAACCCTGGCGCCACCAGCCGCTCAGTAGCGTTATGACCTCCTGGCTGCGCCGGCTTCGTCGCCTCGCCCGGCCTGCCCTGCTGGCCGGGCTCCTGGGATTGCTGACGGGTTGTGGCACCCAGGTGGAGGTGTGGCAAGGGAGCGAGCATGAGGACGCCCGCCAGGCCCTGGCCTTCACCACCCTGAGCCTGGCGGTCAGTTCCGAGCTGCCAGGGGCGGAGGAGGCCGTCACCAGCCTGGCCTTCGCCCTGGAAACGGAGTTTCTCTATCGCCACAAGCGCGTCGTCCCCAAGGGCGGTGATCTCCGGGTGGCGGTGCAGATCCGCCACCTCAAGGATGTGCCGCGGGAGACCCGGGTCTGGCTGGGCAGCCTGGCGGGCAGCAGCGAACTGCGGGCGGATATCCGGGTCACCGGCCCCCGGACCAAGCCCTTCACCTTCAGCATCGAGGCCCAGTCCCGCGGCGCCACCACGACCGAGGACTTCCTCTCCGGCAAGGGAGGCAGCACCGAGGATCTGACGCAACGCGCGGCGGCGATCATCGTCGGGGAACTGCTGGACCCCGACGCCTGACCGCCCCCGGCACGGACTCACGACCAGCGGCTTTGGTCTGGTATCAGGGCTGGGAATGAAAGACCTGCTGGAAACGTTCCAGATCCTGGAGGGTGCCGCAGACCAGCAGGACATCGCTGGCCTGGATCTGGAAATCGGCGGGGAATTCGATCAGGACCTCCGACGCCCTGGCCACGGCGATGATGTTGGCCCCGGAATGTTCGCGAATCTCATGGCGCCAGGGATGGGTGCCGGCCAGGGTACCGGCGCCGAGGCGGCTGATGCGGATGCGATTCTCGACGGGGATGAGATGTTCCCCCAGCAGGTGGTAGGCCAGGATCTGCCCCGCCACCTCGGCCTCGGAGATCGCGAAGTCCGCGCCGGCCCGGTACATCCGTTCCGTGTTACGGGCACGGCAGACGCGAACGATCAGGGGCGCTTCCGGGGCATAGTCACGCACCGCCGCGGCGGCGAAGATGGCCTCGCTATCGTCACTGAGGGCGAGGACCACGGTGCTGGCCTCCCGTACCCGGGCCCGCTGCAGGGTGCCAAGCTCGAGCACATTGCCCAGGATATCGACCCCCGGGAAGGCCTGGCGGTCGATAACGGTGCAGGTTTCGCCCACATCCTGCAGCATCTGCGCGACCTTGAAGCCCACGGCGCCAAAGCCGGCCACGACGCAGGGACCCTGGCGGCGGATCGGCATGACCAACCGTTCCAGCCCTTCCAGATGGTCGGGCGTACCCACAACGATCAGAATGGCGCCCGGCTGTAGCCGGGTGTCGGGTCCCTGGGGGGGGGTGAAGCGGCCAGCGTGCCATTGGCCGATGAGGGTGACGCCGTGCTGGTGGCGCAGATGAAGATCCCCGAGCCGCTGTCCGGCGAGGGGGCTGGTGGGGCGGAGGCGGAACTCGGTCAGGGCGAGCTGGGTGCCCAGCAGGTGCAGGCCGTCCGCGGGGGGGCTGATGCGCAGGCTGGCGCGGGAGGCCAGGGCACCGCCGAGGACGTGGGCCGGCGTGAAGACGTCGGTGGCGCCGATGCGCAGCATGGGGGCCCGGTAGAGGGGTTCCTTGGCCAGGGCGAAGATCTGGCCGCAAAAGCCATATTCCCGCGCCAGGAGGGTGCAGCGGGCGTTGGCGTGGTCATCAGCCAGGGTCACGATCGCCCGGGCGTCGACAACCCCCGCCAGCACCGCCGGGTTCTGACTCAGGTTGCCGTAGACCACGCCGTAGCCTTGGTCCCGAAGACTCTGCGCCAGTTGCAGGTCCTCCTCGTAAATGACGAAGGGGGTCGTGGTCCGGCGGAATTCCTCCAGCAGGGTCTCGATGGCCGCACCGTGGCGATAAAAGAGGACCTTGCCCGCCATGGGGGGCAAAAAGCGCGGCAGACGGGTCTGGAACCTTTCCTCCAGATAGGGCAGGAGGAAGATGGGAAAGATCAGGAAGACCAGGAACTGGCCCATGATCTGGCCCAGGATGACGAAGAGGGCGAAGACCGGGTGCTGCCAGTGGCTGTCGTTGCCATAACCGGTGGTGGTGATGGTCTCCGAGGCCCACTGCAAGCTTTCGAGGAAGGTCCGCGGTGCCCCTTCCAGATGCTCCATGCCCAGCATGTAAAGGGTGGCCATGACGACCATGGTGGCCGGCAGGGCGGCCACGAACAGCAGCAGGCGTCGCGTGGAGCGTGATAGGGTACGGGTCATCTTCAGACCGCCAGCCGATAGCCGACGCCCTGGACGGTGAGGATGAAACGCGGCCGCATGGGGTCATCCCCCAGCTTCTGCCGCAGATTGCCGACCAGGACCCGCAGGTAGTGGGTGTCTTCCTGATGGCCGGCGCCCCAGACCTCGCGCAGGATGCGGTCGTGGGTCAGGACCTGGCCCTGGCTGGCGACCAGCAGGCTGAGCAGGGCGAATTCCTTGCGCGACAGGCTCACGGCGGTGCCGTCGACCTCGACCTCGCGACGCGCCAGGTCCACCCGCAGCCCGGGAAAGCTGAACTGGGCGGAGGGCGTGGCGCGGCGCTCCTCCTTGCGCAGCAGCACGCGGATGCGGGCCATGAGCTCGCCGATGCCGAAGGGCTTGGTGACATAGTCGTTGGCGCCGGCGTCCAGGGCCTGGATCTTCTCCGTCTCCGAGGCCCGCACCGACAGCACCAGGATCGGGAGGGTGGACCAGGCGCGCAGGCGGCGGATGAAGTCCATGCCGTCCAGATCCGGCAGGCCCAGGTCGAGGATCACCAGGTGCGGAGGCGAGGCCAGGCAGGTCGCCAGGCCCTCCTCCCCCAGCCGCGCCTCCAGGACCTGGTAGCCTTGCGCCTCCAGGCTGATGCGGACGAATTTGCGGATCTGTGCCTCGTCCTCGACGATCAGCAGGGTTTCGGCGGGGGTCGTCATGGCGTGCCTTCCGGCGGGGGGGTGATCTCGGCGTTCACCAGTGGCAGGCTGAGGCGCATACAGGTGCCCCACCCCGCCTCCCCCGGCAGGGCCAGGATCTGACCGCCGTGGGCGGCGATCATGCCCCGGCAGATCGCCAGCCCCAGACCGCTGCCGGTGCGGTTGGCGCGGTCGCCCCGGCTCACCGAGTAAAACATGTCAAAGATCCGCTCCCGCTCCGCCTCCGGGATGCCGGGACCCTGGTCGCGTAGGTCGATGACGACCTCCTGACCGTCCCGCTCCGCCTGGATCGCGATGCGTCCCCCGGCGGGCGAAAACTTCGCCGCGTTGTCGAGCAGATTGACCAGGGCCTGTTCGATCAGGGTGCCGTGGACCCACAACAGCGGGACCTCGGGGCTGATCCGCACCTCGACCGCCAGACCGGCGAGGACCTCCGTCAGCCGGGCGAGGGCGCCGGCGATGAGGTCGCGCAGGTCCACCCAGTCCCGCTTGAGTTGCAGCGTACCCTGGCCTAGGCGGGTCATGTCGAGCAGGTTCTGGATGTGACGATCCAGGTGCTGGGCCTCGTTGGCGACCGTGGTCAGCAGGTCCCGACGGTCCGCGGCGCTGAAGGCCTCGCCGTATTCCAGCAGGCTGGTGGCGGAGCCGATGATGGCGGCCAGGGGCGTGCGCAGGTCGTGGGACACCGAGGACAGCAGGGCGGCGCGCAGTTGTTCCGTCTCCGCGGCCAGCCGGGCCCCCGCCAGGTCCGTCACCAGCCGCGTCCGGTCCAGGGCTACGGCCGCCTGGTCGCAGAGGTTGCGAGCTGATTCCCGTCGTTCCGCGTCCTGAATATCCGCCAGGGCCACCAGACCGATGGCCCCGCGATCCGTGGACAAGGGGAGGAAGAGCCAGAGGCCCAGGTGGACGGGCTCCGGGCTGCGCCGCTTCCAGACCGCCTGGACCTCCGCCGGCGCCAGTGCGCGCTCATCGCCGCGCCGCCGCACCTCCCGGGGGGGCGAGATGCCTGGTGGCACCTCGCCGGTCGCGAGGAGGAAGATCCGGATAGCCCCCGGCGGTGACCCCGGCAGCAGGGCGAGCTGATCGGTAAGGGCGTCGAGCACCTCGTCGGCGCCGACGGCGGAGGCCAGGCGCCGGCTGAAGGCATAGAGCTGGGAGAGGCGCTCCAGGGAGGCGCGGCGCTCGGCCATCTCCTGGCGCATGCGCGAGGCCAGATTGCCCGAGATGGCGGAGACCAGGAGAAAGAAGGCCAGGGTGGTGACATCACCGTCATCCGCCACCTTGAAGGTATGCACCGGCTCGGTGAAGAAATAATTGAAGGCCAGAAAGCTCAGGAAGCTGGCCAGTAACGACGGGCCCAGGCTGGAGCGGGCGGCGACGACCAGGACCCCGGTGAGAAAGAGCAGGGAGCGGCTGGCGTGGGGAAAGAGCCAGGGCAACAGGAATGCGCTGGCCACGGTGATCGCGACTACGACCAAGGCGAACAGGTAAGGGACCAGTCGGCGGAGGGGGTGCCGCCCGGACACGAGGGGCATCGGCTTCAAGGCGATCGCGGCTTGGGGTGTCAAGTTCCGGGCGGGGGGATGCCTGCCCGCGGGTCCTTAATGGTCGCCGTTTTGCGCCCGAAGAAAAGTAAAATTTTCGTAAAAATTTTACTAACTCTTTATGTGACCATAGCTTAACCGCCAACGATAATTTCGCCATGACCGGTGATACCGCTCCCCCGGGAGGCGGGCATTAGCCGGAAACCTGACATTGATTGGCGATGGCTGACCCCGGGTGGCACCGCGACGTTTACGGCCCGCGGCAATACCTTCGTGCCGACCTATCCGAACACCAAGTACCATGCATTGGCGTGCCATTCTGCGACTGTTCGGCATCTTACTGGTGCTTTACAGCCTGGCTTTCCTGCCCTCCCTCGTTATCGCCCTGTTTCAGGGCGACGGGCAGGTCGGGACCTTTTCGGCCTCCCTCTTCCTGACCGTGGGGGCGGGTATCCTGCTCTGGGCGCCAAATAGGCGCCAGCAGCATGAAATCTCGGTGCGCGACGGTTTCCTGGTAGTCACCGCCTTCTGGGTCCTGCTGGGCATGGTCGGCGCCTTGCCCTTCGAGATCGGCCTCGGGTGGAGTATGACGGATGCCGTCTTCGAATCCGTCTCCGGCTTCACCACGACCGGCGCCACGGTCATTGGCAGCGGCATCGACCAGTTACCGCCCTCCATTCAGTATCACCGCCAGCAGCTTAATTTCCTCGGGGGCGTCGGTATCGTCATCCTGGCGGTCGCCGTTCTGCCCCTCTTGGGCGTTGGCGGCATGCAGCTCTACCGGGCGGAGAGTTCCGGGGTTACCAAGAACGAGAAGATGACCCCGCGTATCGCCGACACGGTGCGCTCCCTGTGGCTGGTCTATCTCGCCCTGACCGTGGCCTGCGCCCTGGCCTTCTGGGTGGCGGGCATGAGCCTGTTTGACGCCATCGGTCATGCCTACGCCGCCGTCGGCACCGGGGGCTTCTCCACCCACGACGCCAGCTTCGGCTATTGGAATAGCCCCCTGATCGATGGCATCGGCATCTTTTTCATGCTCGCGGGGGGGGTCAATTTTGCCGTCCACTACCTGGCGTTGCAGCGCCGTTCCCTCGGGCCCTTCGTCCGGGATGCGGAGGTCCGGGCCTATGGCCTGATCTTCCTGGGCGGGACGCTCATCGTCGCCATCACCCTCGCCCTGACCGGGACCTATGCCACAGGCTGGGAGGCCTTGCGCCACGGCGCCTTCCAGGTCGCATCCATCCTTACCAGTACCGGTTTCACCACGGCGGTCTTCGCCGACTGGCCGCTCTACCTGCCGCTGGTGCTCGTCACCCTGTCCTTCATTGGCGGCTGCGCCGGTTCGACGGCGGGGGGGATCAAGGTTGTCCGCGTCCAGCTCCTGGCCAAGCTCGGCCTGCGCCAGCTTTTCCAACTGGCCCACCCCCAGGCGGTGACGATCATCAAGCTGGGACGCCGGCCCATCTCCGATCAGATCCTGTTCTCGGTATGGGGTTTCTATGTCCTCTACATCTCCAGCACCCTGGTGCTGACCATGGCGATGATGGGGGCCGGCCTGGATTTGCTCTCGGCCTTCGGCGCCGTCCAGGCCACCATCAATCTCTGCGGCCCGGGCCTGGGTAAGGTCGCCGTCTCCTTCGCCGAGGTCAACGACAGCGTCAAATGGCTGGGGACCTTCGGCATGCTGCTGGGTCGGCTGGAAATCTTCACCCTACTCATCCTCTTCCTGCCCGCCTACTGGCGGCATTGACCCGGCGGCGCCGGAGCTGGGGGGGCAAGACCCATGAATATTCTCATCCTTGGCGCCGGTCAGGTCGGTCGCACCGTGGCCCAGAGTCTGGCCAGCGAGGAAAACGACATCACCGTGATCGATCGCGATCCGCAGCTCCTGCAACTGCTCCAGGAACGGCTCGATCTGCGCACCGTCAACGGCCATGCCGCTCACCCCGACGTGCTGATCGAGGCCGGGATCGAACAGGCCGATCTGATCCTGGCGGTCACCAACAGTGACGAGACCAACATGGTGGCCTGTCTATTGGCCCATATCCTGTTCAAGACGCCAACGAGGCTGGCGCGGGTACGCGATCCCCATTACCTGGCCCATCCGGAACTCTTCACGCTCCGGACCATCCCCATCGACCATATCGTCAGCCCGGAGCTCCTGGTCACCCAGGCGATCGCACACCTGGTTGATCAGCCGGGATGCCTGCAGATCGTCGACTTCATCGGCGGTCGTGTTCAATTGGCGGTGGTCCGGGTCCAGGCGGGCAGCCGGATGGCGGGACAGCCCCTGAGTCAGCTTCCCCAGCAAGTTCCCGGCCGCGCCTGTCGGCTGGTGGCCATCTATCGCCGCGGTCAGGTCATCATCCCGGGGGCGGCGACGGTGGTCGAAGAGCAGGATGAGATCTTCTTCCTCGCCACTCGCGAGGCGCTCCCCCCTTTCATCGGCGCCTTCCACCCCTCTCAGGCCCCGTATCACAAGGTCCTGATCGCGGGGGGTGGCAATATCGGCAAGCAATTGGCGGAACGTCTGGCGCCACGGCACCGGGTCAAGATCCTGGAGGTGGATGCCAGCCGTTGCCGTCACCTGGCCGAGAGCCTGGACAGTGCTATCTGCGTCCTTCACGGGGACGCCGGGGATGCCGATCTGCTGCGCGACGAGGACATCGCCAACACCGACGTGTTCTGCGCCCTGACCAACGACGAGGAGGCCAATATCATTTCCTCTGCCCTGGCCAAGCAGTTAGGGGTGCGCAAAACCATTGCCATTGTTAACACCCAGGGCTATATCGATTTGGTGCAGGACTCGGCCGTCGATATCGCCATCTCCCCGGCCCAGGTCACCATTGGCGCCATCCTCACCTACATCCGCCGCGGTGACGTGGAGGCCGTCCATGCCTTGCGTCGCGGCGCCGCGGAGGCCATCGAGCTGACCGTCCATGGCGATCACCGCAGCTCTCGGGTCATCGGGCGCCCCATCACCCGACTGGGGTTGCCCGCCGGCACGAGCGTCGGCATCATCGCCCGCCAGGGGGAACTGCTGTTCCCGCATCATGACACCCGTCTCGCCGCCGAGGACCGCCTAGTCCTCTTTCTGGCGGACAAGGGGCAGATCGAAACGGTGGAACGTCTCTTTCACGCCGATCTGAACTTCCTCTGAGCCTGGTCAGTGGGGCTGTCCATGAATCCTCGGTCGTGCTGCTGATCATCGAGACGACGACGATGCAGCGATGTCGGTGAAGCCATAAAAAAAGGTGAAAGCATGAAAAATTGGTTCGTCCCCTGCCTGGCTCTGACCTTGGCGTTACTGTCGGGCTGTGTTTCCCATCCGGGCCGGCAGGTAGCTCAATCGGCCACCCCGACGAGCCCCACCCCGGTCAAGTATTGTCCGGTCAACCTGTACGACGTCCGGGACGTCCGGCCCTGTTTCGCCTCCCAGGCGGAGTGCCAGCAGTCGATCGCCAAGTCGGCGAAATATGTCTGCAATCCCGCATCCGCCTTGAAGTATCAGCCCAAGCAACCCTAGTCGGGCGTCGGCTTTCCCGGCCACGTGTCCGCCTGGGCCAGGGGAGCGCGACCAGGTCCAGGTGGCCGGCTAGCGGAAGCGCCGCAGGTCGGCGACCATGGCGAAGGAGCCGATGCGTACCCCCTCGTCGTCCAGCAGGGGGGTGGCATTGAACAGACAGGGGACCTGGGTGCCGTCGGGGCGCAACAGGGCGATTTCGTAGGCACCCGTCTCCCCTTGCTGACGGCGCCGGACCTGGTCATGGAAAATGGCCTCGTTAGCCGCGTCCACGAACTCGAAGATGGTCCGGCCCATTATTTCCTCCCGGGGGCGGCCCAGGATCTCCGCCATGGCGTCATTGAGGTCCGTGGTGCGACCCTCCTTATCGATCGTCCAGATACCCTCGTTGGCGGTGGCGAACAGGCGGCGCAGCCGTGCCTCGCTGGCTTGCAGTTGGCGATCGCGCTCCGCCAGGGCCCGTCGGGCGCGCAACTGGGTCAGCAGGATGTCCAGGCTCAAGGCCGCCGCCGGCAGGGCGCCGTCGAGAAGGGCCAGGGCGTCGGCGTCCGCTTCCCGTAACAGGGCCAGTTCGACCATCCCGGGGACCTCTTCGCCTCTGACCAGGGGGGCGATGATGACGTTCACCGCCGCGCTGGCCAGGGTCGCCCCGCTGACCCAGACCCCGTCCGCGGCCTCGCCCTGACAAAGACGCCGCTGGCGATCGAGGACCGCCTGGCCGGCCAGACCCTCCCCCGGGGCGTAGCGGTCGATGAAGGCTGGGCTGGCGTTGCTGGCGTAGCTGGCGCCCAGCCGGTAGTTGCCGTCCTCGTCCCGGTAGTGGAAGACGGCCGCCCGGGACTCGAGGTTGCGACAAAGCCGTTCCAGCAGGGTGCTCCCGAAGGCCTCCAGGTCCCCGCTGCCTTGCAGGGCCAGGGTCAGTTCCCGGCTGAAGCGCTCCCGCTCGGTCCGGGCCTGCTCACGGCGGGTTGCCTCGCGCGTGGAGTTCCGCGTCTCTTCCAGCGTCTGGCGCAGCCGGGCCTCCCGGCGTCGGGCACCTAGCCACAGGGCGAGAAAGACCAGGCTCAGACTCAGGCCCAGGATCAGGTCTAGGCTCGGGCCCAAGCCAGGCAGCCAGCCGGCGAGGCCGTGCGGGTCCGGGGTCATGGCGTTTCACCCAGCCAGGCGTCGAGCAGTTCCTGGGCGCGGTCGAAGTCGTAGCGGTCGATGGACCGCTCCAGGGCCTGGAGCTGGTCCCCGGGCACCGCCGCCCGCAGGGGGTCGAGCAGGGTCTCCAGGGTGTCACCCGCCCCGGCGTCGCTTTGCGCCACCTGCTCACGCAGGGTCTCCAGGGTAGGGCGTAGGGCGGCGAGCCGGGCGGGGTCGAACTGCGTGGCGGCAGCCGGGGCCTTACCAGCCGGCGCGCTGGCCGGGCCGCTGGCCAGGGCGGCGCGCAGGCTGGCTACCTGACGCCCCAGCCGCTCCTCGAAGGTCACGAGGGCGGTCTCGATCGCGGCGGGATCGCCCCGATCGGCGACCAGGGTCTCCAGATCCCGCGCCGCCTCGCTGACGGCGGTGGCGCCGATGTTGCCGGCCACGCCCTTCATCGAGTGCAGGGTACGCAGGGCCAATTCCCGGTCCCCGCTGGCCAGGGCCTGACGGACGATGCTCGCGGCCTGGGCGTGATCGCTTTCGAACATGCGCAGCAGCTTGAGGTAAATGAGGGGTTTGTTGGCCACCCGGCTCAGCCCGGCGGCCAGGTCCAGGCCCGCGATAGCGGCTGGCAGGGGGGTGTCGGTCCGGGGCACGGTCGGCGGGTCCGATCCCGCCATTCCCCCCATACCCGATCTAGGCGGGGCACCGGCGGCAGGGGGCGCCGACCCTGACCCCGAGCCTGGCGCCGTGGGCACGGGGCACCAGCGGACCAGGGCCTTATAGAGGGCCTCCGGGTCGATCGGTTTGGTTAGGTGGTCGTTCATGCCCTCCGCCAGGCAGCGCTCGCGCTCCTCCGCCATGGCGTGGGCCGTCATGGCGAGGATCGGCAGCGTGGCGAAGCGGGGTTGGCGGCGGATGGCCAGGGTGGCCTGATGGCCGTCCATGACCGGCATCTGCAGGTCCATCAGCACCAGCGACCAGGGCAGGGGATCGGGGGCGGCGGTCAGGCGGTCCAGGGCCTCCTGGCCGTTGTTGGCGATGTCGACGCCGAGGCCGACCGCCTCCAGGAGTTCGATGGCGATCTGCTGGTTGATCGCGTTGTCCTCGACCAGCAGCACCCGCAGGCCCAGACCGCGGAAGGTCTGACCGCTGGCCGCCTGCTGGCCTTCCTCGCTGAGGGCGGCGCGGTCCGCGGGCGCCAGGCAGCCGACAACCGCGTCCCAGAGATGGGACTGGGTGACCGGCTTGGCGAGGAAAGCGGTCACGCCCAAGGCCTCGGCCTCCTCGCGCACGTCCTCGATGCCGAAGGCGGTCACCATGACGACCCGCGGTGACCCCGCCACCAGGGTCTCCTCATTGAGACGGCGGATCGTCTCGGTGCCGCTCATCACCGGCATCCGCCAGTCCATGAAGACCAGGCGGTAGGGGTCAGTGCCATCGGCCCGGCGGACGGCGATCAGACAGTCCTCGCCGGAGCTCACTGCCTCGACCCGCATGCCCAGGCTGGCGACCTGCTCGGCGAGAATCTCCCGCGCCACCGGGTTGTCGTCGACGATGAGGCAGCGCAGGTCCTGGACCGAGACCGGTACCGTCCGCCGCTGGCGGTTCTTGCCGATACCGAGCCACACCCGGAACTTAAACCGGCTGCCCTGGCCGGGGGTCGATTCGACCCAGATGCGGCCGTCCATCATCTCCACCAGGCGCTTGCTGATGGTCAGCCCCAGGCCGGTGCCGCCATACTTGCGGGTGGTGGAGCCATCGGCCTGGCTGAAGGCCTGGAAGAGCCGCCCGGCCTGCTCGGGCGTCATGCCGATGCCGGTGTCCTCGACGCTGACCTGGAGTTGCACCCGCTCGCCCTCGCGGGCGGCGACGCCGATCTCGAGGGTGATCTGACCGGCCTCGGTGAACTTGACGGCGTTGTTGATGAGGTTGGTCAGGACCTGGGCCAGACGCAGGGGGTCGCCGACCAGGTTGTCGGGCACCCCGGGGGCGACATGGATGAGGAATTCCAGGCCCTTCTCGTGGGCCTTGAGGCCAACCACGGTGGTGACGTTGCCGAGGACGTCGTCGAGCCAGAAGGGGATGTGCTCCATCTCCAGCTTGTCGGCCTCGATCTTGGAGAAGTCCAGGATGTCGTTGATGATGCCGAGCAGGGAATTGCCGGCCCCCTGGATCTTTTCCACATAGTCGCGCTGCTTGGCGGTCAGCTCGGTCTTGAGGGCCAGGTAGGACATGCCGATGATGGCGTTCATCGGCGTGCGGATCTCGTGGCTCATGTTGGCCAGGAACAGGCTCTTGGCCTCGGTTGCCGCCTCGGCCTTCAGCCGCGCCTCCTCCACCTCGGCGGACTTGGCGCTGATGGCGGCGTTGGCCTGGAGCAGTTCGTCCTTCTGCAGCAGCAACTCCTCCCGCTGTTCCTCCAGTTCCTCCTGGGAGGTGCGCAGTTCCTCGGTCTGGGCGCCAAGGATGGTCGCCTGGCGCTGGGTCTCGTCCAGCAGTTCCCGGGTGCGTTGGTTGCGCTCGAAGATCTCCAGGCTCAGCGCCAGGGGCTCGACCAGGTTGTCCAGCAGTTCCCGGCTGCGGTCATCGAAGGGGGTGAGGGTCGCCAGCTCCACCACCGCCAGCAGGCGACCGTCGGTGGCCAGTACCGGGACAGCCAGGAGGGCACGCGGCAGGGCCTCGCCCAGGCCCGAGCTGATGCGGATATAGTCCGGCGGGATGTCGCGGATCTCGATCGGCTGTTTCTCGCGGGCGCACTGACCGATCAGCCCCTCACCGAGGTGGAAGGCCGTGGCCAGGCCCTTACGCTGGCGGTAGCCGTAACTACCCATCAGGATCAGTTCCCCGGCCTCCGCGTCGAAGTGGAAGAAGACGCCCACCTGGGCGCCGGCCACCGGCGTCAGCCGGGCCATCAGCACCCGGGCGAGGTCCTCCAGGCACTGCTGGCCCTGGATGGCAGCGGCGATGTCCGCCAGTTGGGTCTTCACCCAGGCGGCGCGGGCCTGGGCCTTGGCGGTCAACTGCAGGGCCCCGAGGGCGGCGGTCATGGCGCCGATCTCATCACGGCAGTGACGGTCGGGGAGCTCGGTGTCCAGCTCGCCGGCGGCGATCCGCCCCGTGGCGACGGTGATGGCCTGGATGGGCCTGAGGATGGTCTGACGCAGGTAAAAGGCCAGGCCCACCAGCAACAGCAAGGACAGGGCCTTGCCAATCAGGATCCAATCCCGGGCCTGGCGGTGCAGGGCCTCGGCCTCCCGGGTGGTCTGGTCGGCGCCGCGGAGGTTGAACTCCAGCAACTGGTCCATGGCCCACTTGGCCGCCACATAGTCCTGCTCCGCGTCCTCCAGCATCAGGGTACGGGCCTCCTGCTGCTGGCCTTGGCGCGACAGGGCGAACACCGGTGGCAGTTTTTGCCTTAACCGCTCGAAGGCATTGATGAACTGACGCTCCAGGGCCGCCTCCTCGGGACCGACGAGGGTCGGCAGGTAGCCTTCCCAGGCGCTGCCAAGCTGGTCGCTGAGGGTCTGGATCGAATGTTCGCGCGCCGTCTTTTCCCCGGCGCTGGGGGCCAGCAGGTGACCGTTGATCTTGCGCCGGATCTCCCCCAGAGCATCCCGGGCGTCGTTGAGATGGTGCAGCGCCGTAAGCCAGTTGCCGTGGGTCTCCTGGACCGCGGCATTGATGGCCTCGATGCGGTTCAGGGCAAGCAGGCCATTGACCAGGATCAGCAGGCCGAGAAAGATCGCCGCCACCAGCAGTTTGCGGGCGATGGTCGTCTGATTGAGTGAAGTCAGCAGGGACATGGTGGTTTCCCGGTCAGCGTGGCGCGTCTGGTCGCGGAGTATAGGCGCAATCGCCCCGGGCCTTGAACCAGGGGGTGGCGAGAGACAGCCGGCCCTCGCTGCGGCTGGTCAGCAGGATGCCGTCGGCTTTCAGGCAAGGGGCGAGATGCTCCAGGATGCGGGCCTGGAGTGGCTTGTCAAAATAGATCAGGACATTGCAGAGAAAGATAAGGTCGAAGGGTGCCCCCGTGAGGAGGGGCCAGCGGGGCTGCGCCAGGTCGAAGCGTTGAAAATCGATGCGGGCGCGCAGCTCCGGAACCACTTCCCAGCCGGCCTGGCCCTTGAGGGTCAGGGGTCGCAGGTAGCGGTCGCGCAACCGGTCTGGCAGCGCGCCTAAGGCGGTGTCCGGGTAGTGGCCGATGGCCGCTGCCGCCAGGGCCGCGGTGGCGATGTCGCTGGCCAGGATACGCCAATCTCCGGTCTTGGGCGGGATGGTCAGGGTTTCGACCAGCTCGCCGACGGCCATGGCCATGGAGCAGGCCTCCTCGCCACTGGCGCAGGCCGCCGACCAGAGACGCACCGGGGCCCCGGCCAGGAATTTGGGCCGCAGGTGTTCTGTCAGGATCGACCAATGGGCCGGCTCCCGCCAAAAGCAGGAGTAATTGACCGCCATGCGGTTGCGTAGTTCGACCAGGGCCGTGGTCTGCCCGCGCTCGGCCTGTGCCAGCAGGTCCCGCAGGGACGCCAGGCCCCGGCGCTCGATTTCCGCGCTCAGCCGTCGTCGCAGAAAGCTTGGCCGGGTACCACCGCGGGGTTGCTCCGTGATCCCTTCGAGCAGCCGAGTCGTGCGCGCCTCCAGCGCGTCGAGTTCATGCGCGCTGAGTGCCTGAGCGCTCACCCTGTTCTCCGCCATGGGTCGCCCCTGTCCTGAATGTCTGGTATCCATCCGGTTAGCCGTACCTTGCGCCAAGGTTCCAGAGTGAAAACGAGTGGCTTTGAAGTGTAGCCATCGCCGTCCACCAGGCGAAGGGATAACCCCTGCCGCCCTTGGGACGATCTTTGGCTAGACTAGCCGCCCATGACCGCCACCCTCCTCACGGTATTTTTCCTGGTCTACCTGGGTATGATCCTGGGTGGTCTGCCCTTCCTGCAACTGGACCGCACCGGTGTGGCCCTGCTGGGTGCCATCGCCTTGGTGGGTAGCGGGGTGGTCAGTACCGAGAGCGCCCTGGCGTCCCTGCATCTTCCCACCCTGATGCTGCTCTTCGCCTTCATGGTCCTGTCGGCCCAACTGCGGTTGGGGGGCTTCTATGCCTGGGTCACCCTCCGGCTGGCGGCCTGGCCACTGCGGCCCGCCCTGCTGCTGGGGGCGCTGGTCGGGGTCGTGGGGGCCTTGTCGGCGGTCTTCAGTAACGATGTCGTCTGTCTGGCGGTGGCACCGGTGCTGATCGCCGCCTGCCGCCGCCGGGGTCTGGCGCCCCTGCCCTACCTGCTGGGGCTGGCCTGCGCCGCCAATGTCGGTTCCGCGGCGACGCTCATCGGCAATCCTCAGAACATGCTGATCGGGGCTCGCCTGGGGCTGTCCTTCAGCGGTTATCTGGGCGAGGCCCTGGCGCCGGTCGGGCTCAGCCTGCTGGCGACCTGGGCCATCATTGCCGCGCTGACGCGCGGTCGCTGGTACGACGTGGGCCCCGCATCCCAGACCGGGCTCCGGGCCGGGGCCCAGGACCCGGTCTGGGACCCGACGCTGACAATCTCCCCGGATGCCGCCACGAGGCCCGACCTGAGCTTCAACCTGAGCCCCGATCTGAGTCTCGATCAGAGCCCCGAGCTGGCTCCATCCCGCTCGCCAGCGCTGGGCATCATGACGACACCCGCGCCAAGGGAGGCCAGGGAGCAGCGCGATGAGGCGGAAGCGGAACTCGATCGCTGGCAGGCCGCCAAGGGGTTGACGGTGGCCCTGGCCTTGCTGGGCATCTTCCTCTTCACCGACTGGCCCCGGGAACTGGCGGCGCTGGTCGGGGCGGGCCTACTCCTGACCAGCCGTCGGCTCCACTCCCGGCGGATGCTGGGGCTGGTGGACTGGGAGCTGCTGGTGCTGTTTATCGGCCTCTTCGTCGTCAACCACGCCCTGGAGGCCAGCGGTCTGCTGGCCACGGGCATGGCGGCCCTGGCAGCGGTGGGGCTGCATCTGGAACAACCCGGGACCCTCTTTGCCGCGGCGGTGGTGCTGAGCAATCTGGTCTCCAACGTCCCGGCGGTGATGTTGCTTCTGCCGGTGGCGACCGACCCGCTGGCGGGGCCTATCCTCGCCCTGGCCAGCACCCTGGCCGGCAATCTGCTGCTGGTGGGCAGTATCGCCAACCTGATCGTCGCCGACGCCGCGGAGCGCCGCGGCCTGCGCCTCGACTGGCGCACCCATGCCCGCATCGGGGTCCCCGTGACCCTGGCGACCCTCGCCATCGCCGCGGCCTGGTTGCTATGGCGCGCGGGACCAGGCGCAGCGATCTGAGGTACGGGGATCGTTACCAGGGGGATCAGTGGTCTGAGGTACTGGGATCGTTACCAGGGGGATCAGTAGTAGGGCTGGAACCAGTACCAGTAATAAGGCCCTTGGAGAGATTGGGGCGCAAAGGCGGACGACGGGGCCTCAGGCTGGCCATACTGATACCAATAGAAGGTCTGCCCCTGCGGGTTGTAGAACGTTTGCCCGAGCGGGTTACCCGGCAGGGGCTGGTACCAGTAGTAGGTATTTCCCGGCGTCATGGCGGGATTACCCCAGACCGGGGCGATCCATTGCTCGAAACGATAAAAGCCAGCGGCGGATGCCGTCAGGGTGGTGAGCCCCAGCATTCCCATCAGGGTCAGGGGCAGGGCTTTGAGGTTCATGGCGTGCCTCGGATGTCTTGGTTGCGGGGGGATCTACCAGCCCACTATATACCCATCGCCCGGCAATGAGCGGGCGGAGGCTGGCTTTGGGAGGAGGGGCATGAATCCTCGGGAGGGGATGAATTCTTGGCGCGGGGATTGTTGGCGTGAAAACACCAGCGGAGCCTTTCATCTTCCGAGGTATGGCGCGCCCCTCCTGATAGTCAGGGTGATGCATTGCAGCGGTGTGGAGCAGAAGTATTACGGAGCATCGACACTCAGAATCGCATCCGCTAAGATGCGCCGGTCATTGGGGAGTAGCCGCTCTTCGCCCTGAAGAGGCTTGCGTCAACATACTTGGCTTAATGGCCATGGCGCAGGCAGTTCCCTTGCTTGGCAAGACCATTGACCAGCACACCTTCGCTTGGCCGGGGAGGTGTGATGGTCATGTGTCTTCAGCCCGGCCGGGATGCCCTGATGAATTCCTCTCCCGTCCCGCTCCCGATCACTGCTGGCGCCCGCCCTTGGCCACCAGGTGATGTCGTCTTGGCTTGTCCTGGACCGGCGATCCCCGCCGTCCGTCGCCCATGCCGCATCCTCGGATACTCAGTGGCTTCAGTGGCCCTTTGGTCACGGGCTGAGGCGCGCCAGCATGCACACTGAAAATCTGACCGCCTGGATGCACGATCACGTCTTTGATCAGAGCAATGCGGCCGCTGAACGCAGTACCCGTCTGGTCATGTGGCTCACCGCCGCCATGATGGTGATCGAGATCGCCGCCGGCTGGTGGTTCAATTCCATGGCCTTGCTGGCCGATGGCTGGCATATGAGTTCCCATGCCGTGGCCATTGGCCTATCCGCCGTGGCCTATGCCAGCGCCCGGCAATTCGCCCGTGACCCCCGTTTTGCCTTCGGGACTTGGAAAATCGAGATCCTGGGTGGCTTTGCCAGCGCCATCTTCCTCCTCGGCGTGGCCCTGATGATGGTGTTCGGTTCGCTGGAGCGCATCCTGGCTCCCCAACCGATTCAGTATCTGGAGGCCATCGTCGTGGCTTGTCTCGGTCTGGCCGTCAACCTGGTCAGCGCCCTGATTCTCGGCCAGGCCCATCATCAGGGTCATGGCCATGACCATGGCCACCCACCTCATCATCCTCGCGACCACGAGCATGGCCATGACCATGCTCTTCACCATCCTCCCGCCCACGCCCTCGCCCACGACCAGGACCAGGACCACGCCCACGACCAGGACCATGGCTATGACCATGAACAGGCTCACCACCACCCTCACCAGCAGGACCAGGGTCATGGCCATGGGCAGCACGAGGACCTCAATCTCAAGTCGGCCTATCTGCACGTCATCGCCGATGCCGCCACCTCGGTGCTGGCCATCATCGCCCTCTTTGGCGGCTGGCTTTACGGCTGGACCTGGCTCGATCCGGCCATGGGCATCCTCGGCGCTATCCTGGTGGGACGGTGGGCCAAGGGCCTGCTGATCGATACCGGTAAGGTGCTGCTGGACCGGGAAATGGACCATCCGGTGGTGGACGAGATCCGTGAGCTTATTGAAACCCCCGACGACGCGGCCGAAACCCGCCTCACCGACCTGCATGTCTGGCGGGTGGGCAGGAACGCCTATGCCTGTGCCCTGACGGTGGTGACCCATGACCCCCAACTCACCGCTACCCAGATCCGCCAACGCCTGGCCATCCATGAGGAGATCGTCCACGCGACCATCGAGGTCCACCGGTGCCCGGAGGCGGAAGCCCCTCCTCATCTGGCATCCGCCTGACGCTGATGAGGGGCAGCCTCCCTCACCCCGGCCGATGAAAAAACCTGGCCGGCACTGTCACGTGACAGGCGGATAGCGCTGGTCACCTTCCTCATCCCTTTACGATCACTGGCACCGGTTACACTATGTCCATCCTTGAATTCCTCACTGCCATCCTTTCCACCTTCGGTCTCATCTTTCTGGCGGAGCTTGGCGATAAGAGCCAACTGGTCTGCATGACCCTCGCCGCGCGCCACCGTCATCCCCCCGTGCTGCTCGGCGCCGTGGCCGCCTTCCTGGTGCTCAATACCCTGGCCGTCGTCTTCGGTGCGGGCCTGGCGCAATGGATTCCGGAGCAGGTTCTGGCCGGGGCGGTGGCCCTTCTCTTCGGCGTCTTTGGCATCAAATCCCTGCTTACCAAGGAAGAGGCGGAGGACCCGGATGGGGAGGTGGTGGAAAAGCCCGGCCATGGCATTTTTGTCACGACGTTCATGATGTTGTTTCTGGCGGAGATGGGCGACAAGACCCAGTTGGCCGTGGCGGGCCTGGCGGTCACCTTACCCCCCGCGGCGGTCTGGCTGGGGGCCACCCTGGCTTTGATCATTACCTCGGCCCTGGGCATCTGGTTGGGCGTGACCTTGCTGCGGCGCATCCCCATTCATCGCCTGCATCAGATCAGCGGGGTCTTTTTCCTGGTCCTGGCGGCCTTCGCCGCAGCGCAGGTCTTCAAGTAACCTTCAGACCCCCTCACCCCAACCCTCCCCCGTCAGGGGGAGGGAGCAAGAGGAGCAAGAATCCGTCCGGCTGGTCTGGATCGCCTCGTCCAGGGCATCGCGGAAATACGTCCGGTTGGGCAGCCCGGTCAGGGTGTCGTATCAAGGTTCATAGCGAAGCGACGTTACGGCTAGCCGAGGATCAGGGCGGGGGGTGGCCGCCCTGCCGGAGGAGACAGGCGGGGACTCAGGTCAATGGCAGGGCGGTAGGCGAGAGGTGTTAGCGACGCCACTCGCTTCGTACCACATCAGATGCTCCAGGAGCTCGGTCGTGCGGACCACCGAGGTGTGGAGGTTGCACAGGATGGTGGGGACCTGGCCCACTTCCAGGGTATTGCGCACTTCCCGCGCGGCAAGCTGGGCATTGCCGAGAATGTCCGCCAGCAGATCGTGGAACAGATGGTCAGTCTCCAGATCGGCGGGGACCAGGAGCAACCTGGCCTCGGCGCTCAGGCTGTCCTGGAATTGCCGGCGTGCCACTTCCGCCGCCTTGAGATCGCTCAGATCGTTGCCAACCAGGACATAGCCGAGGTGAGAATCGTGAGCCGACACCACCGGATCGAGGCGCAGGAGAAAGGGGCGTGCCTGCCCGTTGGGAAGACGGATGACGACCTCGCCCCGCCAGGGGTAAAGTTCCTCCAGGGCGCCCATGATCCCCGCGCTGGCCTCGGGTTGATCGTGAAGGAGGGGCAGGAGGTCCGTCAGGTACGTCGGCCGTTGGCCCGAAGGCAGCAAGCCGGCACAGGCCTGGTTCAGCAGGATGATGCGTTGCGTGGCATCGGCAACGACCAGGGGATGCTCCGTGAGGTACAGCCGGGCGCTGAACTCCTTGACCTGATGCTGGGTGATGAGCAGGCGGATGGAGCGGATCTCCTGCATGACATCGGCCACGACATTGCCGATCTGCCGGGCGATGGTTAGATCCTGGTGCGTCCAGGGATCGGCGGTCCCCTTGACCTCCTCCTGCCAGCGGGCGAAGGACAGGCGGGGGGAGATGTCCCGGGGGTCGGCCCCCTCCTTGGTCGCCTCGTGGGGATTGCCACCCCAGGTCAGGGTACGGACCCGTTCCGGCCGGAACCAGAGCAGGTATTCCCCGGGGCCGAAGGAGAGGGGTACCGCCAGCACCCCGGCCGCCCCCGGTAGCAGGCCGGCGAAGCCGGGTTCCCGCTGGGCTAGGTTATGGGTGGCCGTGAAGCTGGGGCTGGCTTGCTGGTCCAGCCAGGCGCCGATGGCTTGCAGCTCCGGCAGCCCGGGGACCTCCCCGGCGGTAAGCACCCCGTCATCGCGCAACAAGGCCAGACCGTTGGCCCGCAGGGCCTGCAGCAACTCCTCGGGATAGTCAAAGAGCGCCCGCTCCCAGGCCCCCTGGGTAGCGACGGCCAAGATCATGCGCTCACCCAGGTGGCGCACGGCCAGCTCAGCCCGTGACTGGGCGAAGCCATCGAGGGCGGTGATGCGGGTGGCGATGGCCTCGGCCAGCAGGGCGCAGACGACGCGGATCGGGTACTGCACCAGATGGGGACTGTCGTGGTGGCAGAGCACCAGCCCCCACAGCCGGCCATTGACCATCAGGGAGGTGCTCAGGCTCGCGCGCACGCCCATGTTGCGCAGGTATTGAATATGAATGGGGGACATGCCGCGCAGGCAGCATAGGGACATGTCCAGGGGCGCGTGTTGGAAGGGCGCCAGGGGCGGTTCCAGGGGTACGGGGCGGTCGTCCACGTCCCTCAGGAAGCGGAGGCGATTGCGCTCGTACAGGCGCCGCGCGATCTGGGGGATATCCGAGGCCGGGTAGCGGTTGCCGAGATAGGGCACCTGCTCCGGTTGGCGCGCCTCGGCGATGACAGTCCCGTGGCCCTCGTCGTCGAACTGGTAGACCATGACCCGATCGTAACCGGTCAGGTCCTTGAAGATCCGCGCCGCCGTATCCCCCAGGGCCGGGAGGGAGAAGGCCCGGGAGATCGCCTTGAGGGCGTCCTGGACAAAGCCCTTCAGGTCACATGCAGGAGCGGCCAGCTCCAGTTCGACGACCAGCCCGCCGCCAGGGGGGCGATGGAGGGAGCCGTCGAGGGCCACGTCCAGGCTGGCGACCTCGCAGCGCACGGCGACGGGCAGGATATCGAGGGGCTCCGACAGCCGGGAGCGGACGCGGGTGGCCAGATTGCCCCCCAAGGCCGACAAGGGCAGGCCCAGGAGGGGGCCCCACAGCCGGAGAAAGACCGGGGCATTGGCGCTGGCCTGGACGATGACCAGCTCCGGTTCCGTCACCACCAGCAGGGCGCCATGGGGTTGAATGGCACCGGCCAGGTGGATCTGTTCCCGCTCGCAATTGGACAGGTCCGCCTCGCCGAAGCGGGGGGGGGCCGCCGGGTGGAGTTGCTCGCAGTGGGGCGGGGTCGTCATGAATGGGCTCCGGCCCGCTCCTCGCCATCCAGGCCATAGCGGCCGAATTTGACATACAGGCTCTGGCGACTGATGCCCAGGAGTTCGGCGGCGACCGTCCGGTTCCCCCCGGCGAGATCCAAGGCAGCCTCGATGTAGTGGCGTTCGATGACCTCCGTCGCCTCGTCGACCAGGCGCCGCAGGCTGGTCCTGCCCACCTGCTTGGTCAGGATGTCGAGCCGTTGGCCCGAGCTGGTGGCCCGGCTCTCCGTTGACAGACGCCGATCGATGTTGCGGGTACAGACGCCAATATGACTGGGGTTGGTCGGCGCGTTGCCGACGGCGGAGATCTCCACCTCGATCTCGGAGCCCAGCTCGCCATAGAGCTTGGTCGAGAACAGCCGCACGGCGCCGAGACGCCGGACATTGGCCAGGAGCACGGTGAGGTCGGCGCCCGGGCGTCCGAGCCAGCGCCCCAGGGGTTTGCCGAGGATCGCGGTCTCGGAGCCCATCTGCACCAGATCGAGAAAAGCGCGATTGGCCCGGAGGATGGCACCCTGATGGTCGATGACGGCGAAGGCATCGGGGCTGCGCTCGACCAGATGCTCGAGCGGTGATTCGCACCGGGTCGGGTGGGCAGGCACCGGCCCCTCCGCCGGGGCGAACTGGACCAGGAAGACCGGGTGGGCCTGAGCCGCCATGAGGGAGGCCCGGGCGAACCAGGGGTGTTGCGCCGCGCCGATCCGCACCAGGGTACCGGGGGCGCCGCCCCGTTCCCGTACCTCATGCAGCATGCCGAGGAAGGTGTCCAGGTCCTCCGGGCGGAGGCTGTCCAGCAGACGGCGGCCAGGGTTGGCCTTGGGCGGGCCGCTACTGAGGCCAAAGGTTTGCACCGCGATGGGGTTGGCCTCCAGGACGCCGAAATCCCGGGCATCCAGCAGCAGCACGGCCTCGCTGGAGGCGTTGACCAGGTGACGATAGCGGGTCTCGATCTCGCGCAGCTTCAGATAATCCTGGGACATCGCCTGCTGCGTCTCGATCAGCCGGCACTGGATCTCGGCGTTTGCCTGAAGGCTCTTGCCCACCGCGACGAAATCCTGCTGGCCCTCCAGGTGGAGGGTCGTGTACTCAACGGCGACCTCGCGGCCGCTGGGCAGCCGCTGGACCAGTTGGCGAAAGGGGGAAAACCCCCGGGCCTGGACCTCGCCGAGGATGCGCCGCAGGAGGAGCCCATCCCGTTCCGGCACGGTTGCCACCCAGGGCAGGCCGATCCAGTACGAGGCCACTTCTGCCGCGAAGACCCCCCCCAGGGTGGCATCCCGGATGACCCCGTCCCGGTCCAGGGTGAGGATGATGTCAGGGGCGGCAAGCGGGGGTTCGATCATGAGCGCCATATCCTGGTGACATGCCGGTTCTCTAAGTGATGACCTATGTTACCTAAATCCCTTTGGTGGGAATGTACTTTATCCCTGGCCCCTCGGGGCCTTGGGCGTGCCGGTTCAATCCGGGCGGGCCGCAGGTCCGCCGGGGGGCGATAGGGGGTTCATCTCCTCCAGTGCCTCCAGAGCCTCACGGAAGCGCAGACGGCGGATCTTGGCGGCGACCGGGGCGTAGGCGGAGGCCAGGGACGTCTTCGCCAGCAACGCCTCCAGGGCGTCACTGGTCCGCTTGGCGTCAAAGCGGTTGCTGGCCAGTTGCGCGGCCAGCTCCGTCAGCAGCCGTTCCAGGCGGGGATCGGCCGTGAATTCCGCCGCGGCGGTTGTGGCCCCTGATCCGGTAATCGTCCCGATGTCATTGGCGGTGCTGGCCGGTGGGGCGCCGGGGGGGGAGGTTGGCGCCGGCGGCCAGGGGGTGAGGGCACTCAGCAATTCCGTCAGGGCCTGTTCAAAGGTGTGGCGCAGGGCGGCAAGGTCCTGGCCCACGCCCGGCTCAGTGCCCTTGAGGGCCGTTTCCAACCGCTGGCTGACGTCCACCAGGTGCATGGCGCAGATGCTGCCGGCGGAACCCTTGAGTTGGTGAAGGGCCCTGGCGGCGGCGGGGTGGTCGCCCTGGTCAAGGCAGGCGGCGATGGCATCGGCTTGCCCCCTGGCCCCGCTGGCGAACTGGCCGAGGACGGCGAGGAAGAATTCCGGATCGCCCTCGAACTGGCGCCGGGCCCGTTCCCGGTCGATGCCGCGGAGGTCGGGAAAGTCTTCGCTGGGGTGTCGGGACGGAGCCCGTGGGTCCTCATCCCGGGCCGCGGGTGGCCCGGCAGGGGCGATCCACCGCGCCAGGACTGCCGCCAGCAGGTCCATGTCTACCGGCTTGGGGACAAAGTCGCTGACCCCGGCATCGAACATCAGGCGCTGCTCCTCCCGGAGTACCCCCGCGCTGAAGGCGATGACCGGCAGCTCAGTCAGCCCGAGTTGTTCCCGGATGCGGCGGGTCGCCTCGAAGCCATCCAGTACCGGCATCTGCATGTCCATCAGCACCGCATCGAAGCCCTGCGGGTCCCGTTCGAGTCGGTGCAAGGCCTGCTGACCATCGCTGACCAGGGCCGGAATGGCGCCTTCCCGCTGCAGGAAACGGTCGATGACATCCAGATTGATCTGACTGTCGTCGGCGACCAGGATGCGCGCCCCGGCCAGCCGCGGGCCCGACCGGCTGAGGCCCCCGCCTGCGGGCTCGGTGGCGATGGCTGGGAAACCCCGGCCCAGGTCGAGTTCGAACCAGAAGGTGCTGCCGACCCCCGGCTGGCTCTCGACGCCGATGTGTCCCCCCATCAGTTCCACCAGCCGCTTGCAGATGGAGAGGCCCAGGCCGGTGCCGCCAAACCGGCGGGTGGTGCTGCCGTCGGCCTGGGTGAAGGGCGCGAACAACTTGGCCTGGGTCTCCGCATCCAGGCCAATACCGGTGTCACGGACCTCGAAGCGCAACCGCACCTGATTCGCCCGCTCGGCCAGGATGCCGACGTGCAGCCGGACCTCGCCGTGGCTGGTGAACTTGATGGCGTTGCCCGCCAGGTTCACCAGGACCTGTTCGATGCGCAGGCTGTCGCCGACCAGGGCCACATCATAGACGGGGGCCTGAATCCGCCAGTCGAGTTTCTTGGCCAGGGCCAAGGGGGCCATGAGGGTGCCGACCTGCTGGAGGAGGTTGTCGAGGACGAAGGGCTGGAGGTCGATGCGCAGGGCACCGGCCTCGATACGGGAGAGATCGAGAATGTCGTTGAGGATGCCCAGCAGGCTGCGGCCCGCGGCGCGGATCCGCTCCAGCATGTCGCGCTGGCGGTTGCTCCAGGCCTCGCCCTCCAGCAATTGGGCCATGCCGAGGACGGCATTGAGGGGGGTGCGGATCTCATGGCTCATGTTGGCGAGGAAGGCGGTCTTGGCGCGGTCGGCGGCCTCGGCCCGTTCCCGCGCCTGGCGCTGCTCGGTGACGTCGATCTGGATGCCGACCAGGCGCCGCGGCGTGCCGTCGTCGTCACGCAGGGCCTTGGCCAGGGCCAGGACCCAGACATAGTGACCTTCCTTGTGCCGCAGACGATGGATGTTCTCGTAGACCTCCGTGGCGCCGCTGAGGTGGGCCGCCACCCGTTCCCGGGAACGGTCCAGGTCGTCGGGGTGGACGCGGGACTCCCATTCCCGGGCCTCCGCGCTCAGTTCGTCGGGGCCATAGCCGAGGATGGCCTTCCAGCGCTCGGAGGTGAAGAGGTGGTTGGTGGCGATCTCCCAGTCCCAGAGGCCGGCGTGACTGCCGTCCAGGGCCAGTTGCAGGCGCTGTTGCTCTAGGCGTAACTGGGCCATCTGGCCCTCGATGATGCCCTGGTCGGCGCGATTCTGGAGGAGGGCCCCGATCTGCTGGGCGAAGACGGTGAAGGACTGGAGATGCTCGCTGGCGAGCCCCTGATAAAAGTCGCCACTGGCGTCGCTGACGCCGGCGATGAGCAGGGCGAAGCGGGTCCCACCGGGCCCGATACAGGGGCTGATGGCCAGTTGCTTGAGGCCCCCGAGGGTATAGGCCCCCAATTCCTCCGCGGTGAGCAGGCTGGTGCCGGCGCGCCGAAAGCGCTCGGAGGCCACCAGGGCACGCAACTGGCCGCAGTCCAGGCCGCTGGGCTCGATGCCGATGGTGGCGCAGGGCGCTTCCTCGGGCCGGCCCATGGGGCTGGTCGGCCAGAGCAGGGCGAACTCGACCTCGAAGAGTTCCAGGGCCGTCTCGGTGGTAGCCTCGGCGAAGCGTGCGGGGTCACGGATGGTGAGTGCCCGGGTGTTGTAGGCCTGGATGCCGGCGAAGCGCTCCAGTTCCCGGTCGAGCCGGTCGCGGGTGTCGATCAGTTGCTGCTGGACCCCCGAGAGCCGGGCCAGATGCGCCTGCAATTTGGCGATCTCGGCCTTCAGGGTCTCAGGGTCGTTGGCGGGGCTCATGGTGATTGGAAGGGGTCCGGGATGGCCTGGCGGCGGCGAGGGCGGGACCTAAGGATTGCTCGCGAAAGTCCAGGGTATGAGCAAGATTGTAGCGGGATTTATACTGTTAGGTGCCAAACTGTGGGGCACACGGTACCCCCATGACCGTTCGCTGTCCCCAGAACTGAGGTCCGCCCGGTGACTGCAATGATTTCGTCCTTTACCATCGGCCGCTTGCCGCGCATCGAGTTTGGCGCCGGTTGCCTTGCCACCCTGCCCACGCTTGCCGGTCGCTATGGCCGGCGATTGCTGCTCCTCACCGGCGGGCACTCCTTCACTGCCTCCCCCCACTGGGCCCGTCTGGAAACCGCGCTCGGGGCGGCCGGTTTCACCTACGCCGTCCTGCGCATCACCGGGGAACCCGCCCCGGAGGAGATCGATGCCATGGTCCGGGAACAAGGTGAAGGACGCTGGGACCTGGTCGTGGGCATCGGCGGCGGCAGTGTGCTGGATGGGGCCAAGGCCGTCGCCGGCCTGCTCAAGCCCGGTAACTCGGTCATGGACCACCTGGAAGGGGTGGGGCCCGAGCTGCCCTACCGTGGACCGGCCACGCCCTTCATCGCCGTCCCCACCACCGCCGGCACGGGCTCGGAGGCGACCAAAAACGCCGTCCTCACCCGCCAGGGCGCGGAGGGATTCAAGAAGTCCTTTCGCGACGAGGCCCTGATGGCCGAGGTCGCCCTGGTCGATCCCGACCTGCTGGCCACCTGTCCGCCGGCCCTGATCGCCGCCAACGGCATGGATGCCCTGACCCAGTTGCTGGAGTCCTATCTCTCGATTCGCGCCAATCCCGTCACCGATGCGCTGGCCCTGGCGGGCCTGGCCGCGGTCCGGGACGGGCTGCTGGCCTGGTACCAGGGCGGCGCCGAGGCCGCCGCCGGTCGGGAACGCATGGCCCTGGCCGCCCTGCTGTCCGGGGTCTGCCTGGCCCAGACCGGCCTGGGCTCGGTCCATGGCCTGGCCCAGCCCCTCGGCTCCCTGTTCCCCATTCCCCATGGGGTGGTCTGCGGCACCCTGGTCGCCGCCGCCACCCGGGTCAATATCGCGGCCCTGCGGGAACGGGAGCCAGCCAGTCCGGCGCTGGACAAATACGCCACCGTTGGGCGCCTGCTGGCGGGCCAACCGTTGGCTATGGCCGAGAGTGGGGCCGTGGTGGCTGGCGCCGTAGCTGCCGGCGCTGCTGATGGCGTGGTGGCCGGCGTCACGGCTGGCATTGCCGCCGACGTTGTAGCCGACGTGGCTACCCGTGGGGCTGTCAAGGTGGCTACTTATGGGGCAGGCAATGCGGCTGCCAAAGCGGACGCCGTGGAGGCCTTGTTGGCGACCCTGGAGGCCTGGACCGAGTTGATGCGGCTGCCCACCCTTGATCGCCTGGGCGTCACCGCGGCGGATTTCCCCCGCATCATCGCCGCGTCCCGCAATTCCAGCATGAAGACCAACCCGCTGGTGCTCACCGACGCCGAGATCGAAGGTATCCTGGCCCTGCGCCTGGCCGAGGGGCGGACGGTCCCCAGCGGGGGCGAACGGACCCCGGGGCCGGCATGAGGGGGCTGGTGCAACGGGATGCCGGGGCCGGCAAGAGGGGGCTGGTGCGTCCGGATGCCGGGAGAGATCGCCCGATGAGGCGGAGGGGACCCTGGTTGGTCATGGCCCTCCTGGCAGCGCTGTTGACCGGCGGCTGCGGCTCGGCGAGCAAGAAGGAGGTCGGCATGGCCTCCTGGTACGGACTCCGGCACCATGGCAAGCAGACCGCCAGCGGTCAGCCTTTCAATCAGTACGCCCTCACCGCCGCCCACCCCAAGCTGCCCTTCGGCACCCGGGTCCGGGTCACCAACCTGAACAATGGTAAGGAGGTCATCGTGCGCATCAACGATCGCGGGCCCTACAAGGGCGGGCGGATCATCGACCTGTCCCGCGCCGCGGCGCGGCAACTGGAGATGGAAGTCGAGGGGGTCGGTCGGGTGCGGATCGAGGTCCTGTCGGACTGATCCCATGCCCACGGCTAGCACCTTAAATTCAGATTATGATCTCGTGTCAACGGCTAGCAGCTTAATTACAGGATCTGAACCCACGCCAACGGATAGTCCCCTATTCCAGGATCTCTTCCACCAGGTCTTTGGCGCGTTGCCGCGGCAGGGCCCGGGTAATCGGGCCTGCGCGGCGCGGGCGCTGGCCCTCTGCGCGGGCCTGCCGGCCCATCCCGAGGTGCTGGACCTGGGCTGTGGTCTGGGCGCTCAGACGCTCCACCTGGCGGCACTGACCACGGGGCGCATCCTGGCCATCGACCGTCATGCCCCTTTCGTCGACCAACTCACCGCCACCCTCGCTGAGCGGGGCCTCTCCGAGCGGGTCAGGGCGCGGGTCGGGGACCTGGCCGACCTGGGGCTGCCACCCGACTGCTTCGACCTCGTCTGGTCCGAAGGGGCCCTGTATAACCTGGGCATTCCCTGGGCCCTGGCGGTCTGCCGCCCCCTGCTGCGGGAGGGCGGCTATCTGGCCTTCACCGATGCCGTCTGGCGCGTAGCCGACCCGCCGGCGGCAGCGCGGGAGGTCTTCGCCGCCGAGTATCCGACCATGGGTCGGGTCGAGGAGGTCATCGCCCTGATTGGGGCGGCTGGGTTTGAGCTGATGGGGCATTTCACCCTGTCGGATGAGGCCTGGTGGGAGGACTTCTACACCCCAATGGAACATCAGGTGCAGGCCCTGCGGGAGCGGTATCGCGATTATCCCGCCGCCCTCGCCATGCTGGTGGAGATCGGCCAGGAGCCCGATTTCCACCGCCGTTATGGCGATTGCTATGCCTATGAGTTCTTCGTCGCCCGCCGGTCCACCAACCCATGACCGCCGGCCGGGCAGGCGGTCGGATGAGCCCGTGGCATCTGCCCCCCTTCATCGTCCCTATCATCCCGGCGCTCTCCATCGCGCTCAGAAGCCGTCGTGAGGGTGCTGGCCGCGGTTCTCGGCAACGCCGGGCAGCCGATGGCGGCGGCGAGGCTCAGAGTAACTGTTCGATCGCTTTGACCACCTTGTCGCTGTCCGGCGCGGTGATGCTGGCGAAGTAGTCGACATAGTTGCCGTTGCGGTCGATCAGGTACTTGTAGAAATTCCACTTGGGATAGGGGGCGCCGGCGGCGGCGAGGCGCTCGAAGAGGGGTGTGGCGCTGCCCTTCTTGACGCTGACCTTCTCGAACATGGGGAACTCGACTGAGTAAGTCAGGCGGCAGAACTTCTGGATCTCCTCCTCGTTGCCCGGCTCCTGGTTCATGAAGTCGTTGGAGGGAAAGCCGAGGACCACCAGGCCTCGGTCCTGGTACTTGCGGTACAAGGCCTCCAGACCTTCGTACTGACCGGTGAAGCCGCACTTACTGGCGGTGTTGACCACCATGATTACCTTGCCCCGGTAGGCCTCGCAGAGGTTGATCGGCTCATCCCCGGCGAGTCGACGGAGGCTGAGGTCAAGGAGGGGCGGGCAGGGACCGGCGGGGGCCTGGGTCGTCGATGAGGTGGCCGTGGGGGGCTGGGCAGCGGTGGCGGGGGTATCCGCGGCGACACCACCGCTGATGGCGGCCAGGCCGAGGGCGAAAAGGGTGTGTATCATCCGGTTGACTCCTGGGTTGGCAGGGGACGAGGCTAGCAGTGACATTGGACCTAGGTGGTGGGGGTCCCGACAATTGCAACTGACCCCTTGGCGGACTTCAATTCGGGTGCACCGCGTTCACGCCCGCCGTTCGACCTGGGGCACCGGCCGAGTACGAGCGGAAAGCCAATTGCATCTGGCCGACTGGCGGACTTCTATTCCGGCGTACAGGGTTGGATAAGTCGTGCCTTCACGGGTTGGTCTGGGCGGCGAAGCCGCCGGTCATCGCCTCCTTGAGTTGGTCCCCTTCGCGGTAGATGAAGAGGACTTCCAGGCCCTCCGCCGCGGCCACCCGCAGTCCCTCGGTCTCGCCCAGGCAGAGGAGGGCGGTGGACCAGGCGTCCGCCAGGGTCGGGTCCGGGTGCAGGAGGGTGGTGGACAGGAGCCCATGGGTGACGGGCATGCCAGTGCGCGGGTCGAGGATGTGGGAATAGGTCTGGCCATCGGCCTCGAAATAGTTGCGGTAGGTCCCGGAGGTCATGACGGCGATCCCTTGCGTCTGGCGCAGTTCCAGGATGCGCTGGACCTCCCGGCTCAGGGGGGTGGGCTTCTCCACCGCCACCCGCCAGGGGGTGCCATTGGCCTTGCGGCCCTTGACCTTCATCTCGCCGCCGATCTCGGCCAGGTAGTTGTGGATGCCGTGGCCTTCCAGGATCCGGGCCATGCCGGCGATGGTGAAACCCTGGGCGATGGAGTCCAGGCTGAGCTTGACCAAGGGGTCCCGCTTGCGCAACCAGTTGCCGGCGGTGTCGATCTCCAGTTTGTCCATGCCGACATGGGCCAGGGTCGCCTGAATCTCGGCCGGTGCCGGCACCCGCTGCTCGTCCCGGGCGAAGCCCCAGAGTTCGGACAGAGGCTGCACCGTGGGGTCATAACAGCCGCCGGTCCGATCATGAATTTGTCGTGCGAGGTTGGTGAGATGGATCAGGTCCACGGACACGGCCTGGGGCTCGCTGGTCTCCGCCTGGTTGAAGCGGCTCAGTTCCGAGTCCGCCCGCCAGGTGGAAAAATGGTCGTCGATCTCGTGGAATAGGGCCTCGACTTCCGCCTGAATCTGCGCCGGCTGGACCGGGACCCCGTCCAGGACCATCTTCAGGTGCCAGGTGGTGCCCTGGGTTTCCCCGCTCAGGACCGTCTCCACGGGTTGCTGGCAGCCGGTCGGCAGGAGCCCGCTTAGGGCCAGGAGGAGAGCGGGGAGGAGGCGGCGGATGGTTGGGAGGTTGTTGATGGGTTGCATGGAAGGGACGAGGGGCATGGCTAGGGGAGTTGGGGGGCTTGACGGCGAGCGAAAGGCGAACAGGGAACGAAGGGGAGGCCCGCGAGTCGGCCAGGTGACCGGAAATGCCGGGCGCTGTGGGGGAACCCGCAGCGTCCGAAAACGGCCTACATTCTATACCTATCGCCAGTCTATCCCTTCCGCGCCATTCGCCAACCCTCTCGGTGCGTCTGGAGTAAAAGGTGCGTCAGGTATAATTGCCTGCCAGACGCTACCAGGGAATCCGCCCCCCGGCTAGCCAATCCCCAGATTACAGAGACCCCAGTGACATGGGGCGGTCGCCACTATGAAACCAAACCACCCAGACGATCAGCCCGGAACGGGGGAGAACTGCGCCGCGGACGGCGCGTCCTTTGTCTTTCTGGACCGCCAGGGTAAACGCTGGCCCCGGTTCAAGCGTTACCTCCTGTTGTTGGGTGGGGTGACGACCCTGGCCCTGGTGCTGTTCATCCAGACCCTGCTGGTGCCCTCCACCCTCAGCTCCCCGCCAGCGGCGGAGGGGATGAAGACCCGGCTGATGGCCTATCCGGCGGGCGGATCCGGGGCCAAGGCGGCGGTCAAGCCGGTGTGGCTGGATTTCGCCAACAACGGCCAGGGACAGGGACAGGGTGCCATGGCCCCCGCAACCGCTGCAAAAGGCGCTGCCCTGGGCGGCGGCGTCCCCCCGACCCAACCAGGTCCCACCGCAATGGCTGGGCCCACCAACTCCCCAGGCCTTGTGGGTGCGACTGGGCTCACCGTCGGGGCTGCCGCAGCCATCGCTACCGCGGTCAGTGCCTCGGTCGACGCAGCCGCACCCGCCTCCAAGGGTGAGGCCCCACCCCCAGCGGCTGGCGAGATCCGCCTGGGCTTCCATGAAAACTGGGACCCCGCCAGCCTGACCTCCCTCAAGACCCACGCCGGGCACCTGACGCATCTGGCTCCCGACTGGCTCTATCTGGAGGGGGGAGAGGGGGACCTCCGCGTCACCGCCAGCGAGGAGGTGGTGGATCTGGCGCGAGAGGCGGGTTTGGCCCTGGTCCCCCTGCTGCGCAACCTGGATGCCAACGACACCTGGCAACCCGAGGCCATCGAGAACCTCCTCGCGGGTCCCCAGGCCCAAACCCGTCAGGAACGGCTGACCACCAACCTGGTGACGACCCTCAAGAACCTGGACGCCCGGGGCGTCCTCATTGACTGGCAACAGATCGACCCCTTTTTCAAGGACCCCCTGACCGCCTTTCTCGGCCGGCTGGCCACCCGCCTGCGCCTTGAGGGCCTGGAGCTGTGGCTCAGCGTCCCGGCGCGCCGCCAGCTCGTCCTGCTGGACCTGGCGGGCCTGGCCCCGAGCGTGGACCGCTTCGTTGCCAATCTCTACGACGAGAACGCCGAGCTAGACCCGCCGGGACCGGTGGCCTCCCAGGCCTTTGTCGACGGCTGGCTCGACACCCTGGTCAGGGGTTATGGCCGCCCCGAACAGTGGATCGTCGGCCTCGGCACCTATGGCTATGACTGGCGGGCGGGGGACCCCGAGGCCAGCCTGATCAGTTTCGAGGACGCCATGGCCCGGGCGGGGCGCTCCGGGCAGCAGGGCCTGGCCTTCGACCCCCAGGCCCTCAATCCCGGTTTCAGCTACCAGGATCAGGCCGCGGTCCACCAGGTCTGGTTCCTGGACGCCATCACCTTCCTCAATCAACTGACCGCGACCCGGACCCACCAGGCGGGCGGGGTCGCCATCTTCCGCTTGGGGACGGAGGACCCGGACATCTGGCCCCTGCTGAGCCGTGATCCCGACCGGCCCCTGGGGCGGGAGGAACTGGCCCAGCTCGAGACCCTTAGCCCCGGCGAGGCCATGGCCCATGTCGGCCGGGGCAGCCTGCTGACCGTGGACGATCAGCGCGCAGAGGGGCGGCGGCGCGTCACCCTGGGTCAAGGCCCCGCGGGCCAGCCTCAGGCGAGTGCCCGCTACGAGCGCTTCCCCGGTTATCTCACCCTGGTCCACGAGGGGGCCGGTCCCCCGGATGCCGTCGCCATCACCTTCGACGATGGCCCGGACCCGGACTGGACCCCGGCCTTGCTCGACGTCCTCAAGGCCGAGGGGGTACGGGCCACCTTCTTCCTTATCGGCGCCAACATGGAGCAGCACCCGGACCTGGTGCGCCGCATCGTCCGCGAAGGGCACATGATCGGCGTCCATACCTATACCCATCCCAACATCGCCGAGGTGTCGGAGGAGCGGGCGCGCCTGGAGCTCAACGCCACCCAGCGGCTGATCGAGTCCCTGACCGGCCAGTCCACCATCCTGTTCCGCCCGCCCTACAACGCTGATTACAACCCTTACACCCCCGAGGAACTGGTCCCCATCCGCATCGCCCAGCAACTGGGCTATCTGACGGTGACCATGGACATCGACCTCCAGGACTGGGAGCAGCCCGGGGTGGAGACCATGCTGGAGCGGGTGCGCATTGGGCGCCATCACGGCGGCAGCGTGATCCTGCTCCACGACGCCGGCGGCGATCGTTCCCAGACCGTCGCGGTGCTGCCGGAGGTCATCCGTTACCTGCGCGCCCGGGGGGATGGCATCCTGCCCCTGCCGGAGTTGCTGGGGATCCCCGCCGCCCAGCTCATGCCCGCGCTGCCCCCCCAGCAACAGCCCCTGCTGCGCCTGATTAGCGACACCGGCTTCGACGCCATCCACGCCATCGGTAATTTTCTCTGGGCCCTGCTGATCCTGGCCACCGTCCTGACCCTGGCCAAGACCCTGATCGTGATCACCCTGGCCCTGCGTAGCCGGCGCGCCCAGCGTCAGGCCCTGGCGGCCAGCGCCTGGCCCCCCGATCGGGAGCCGGACGGCGACTGTCCGCCGGACCTGTGCCCGCCGGTGTCGGTGCTGATCGCGGCCTACAACGAGGCCAAGGTCATCCGCCTGACCCTGAGGTCCGTCCTCGACACCCGCTACCCCGGCCCCCTGGAGGTGATCCTGGTCGACGACGGCTCCGAGGATGGCACCGGCGACATCGTCGCCGCCCTGGCCCGGAAGGATGGCCGCATCCGCCTGCTGCGGCAGCCCAACCGCGGCAAGGCGCGGGCCTTGAGCCGTGGCCTGGAGGAGGTCCGCCACGGCATCGTCGTCAGCCTGGATGCCGACACCCAGTTCCAGCCCGACACCATCACCGAGTTGGTGCGGCCGTTCACCGATCCCCGGGTGGGGGCCGTCTCCGGGCGGGCGCGGGTGGGTAACCTGGAGAGCCTCTTCGGCCGCTTCCAGGCCCTGGAATACTCCTGCGGTTTCAACCTCGACCGCCGGGCCTACGATCAGTGGAACTGCATCACCGTGGTCCCCGGGGCGGTGAGCGCCTTCCGCCGGGAGGCGATCCGCGCTGCCGGTGGCATTAGCACCGACACCCTGGCGGAGGATACGGACCTGACCCTGAGCCTGCATCGCCAGGGCTACCGCATCCGTTACGCCCCCCGGGCGGTGGCCTGGACGGAGGCCCCGGAGACGGCAAGGACCTTCGCCCGCCAGCGTTTCCGCTGGGCCTTCGGCACCCTCCAGTGCCTGTGGAAGCATCGCGATCTGCTCTTCAACCGGCGCCATGGCGCCCTGGGCTGGTTCAGCCTGCCCAACGCCTGGTTCTTCAACTTCGTCCTGGTGGCCATCGGCCTGCTGGTGGACGTTGTCCTGCTGGCGGCCCTGATCCTCAATCCCACCAACGGCCTGCTCTATGCCTACTTTTTCACCTTCATCGCCGCCGACATGCTGCTGGCGGCGGTGGCCTACGGCATCGAGCGCGAGCCCCTGCGCCAGGTGTGGCTGATTCTGCCGATGCGCTTCATCTACCGCCCGGTATTCAATTACGCCGTCGCCAAGGCCATCCTCAAGGCCCTCAAGGGCGTCTGGGTGGGCTGGGGCAAGTTGGACCGTACCGCCTCCGTCGCCCCCGGCCTGCCGGCGGGAGAGAGAGGATGAAGCTGTCGCCGTCACGCTGCCGGTGGGCGAGCATGACACGGGTGCCGTCATTACCGCGCGGAAGGAGGATGAGGCCGGTGACCTTATTACCGCCTTGGGCATGGGCCCTGGTCCTGTGCCTGTCGCTTGCCACGGCCTGCGGGCGGGTGGAGGAGGAGACGGGGACCCGGCGGGTGGCGGCCGAGCCCATTCCCACCGGCCCCCTGGAGCTGCTCTTCCCCGAAGGAGGTGCCTACACCGGCGCCTATGTCGATTTCGGCGAGGGCGAGGACGATGTCACTTATGACGCCATCGCGGACTTCGAGCAGATGACCGGCAAGCACCTCGCCCTGGTCGCCTTCGGCAGCTTCTGGGGGGAGCAGGCCTTTCCCGACAAACAGGCGCGCATCATCGCCGCCTATGGGGCGGTGCCACTGATCTTCTGGTCGCCCTGGGACCAACCCTACATGGAAAATCGGGGGCCGGATCGCTTCAACGTCCCCGCCATCCTCGCCGGGACCTGGGATGACTATATCGACCGCTGGGCGGATGGCGCCAAGGCCTACGGCAAGCCGCTGCTCGTCACCTGGGGCCTGGAGGCTAACGGGAGCTGGTTTCCCTGGTCCGGCGTCTTCTACGGCGGGGGCGAGATCATTGGCGAGGAGAACGGCCGTCCTCTTTACGCCGGCCCCGAACGGGTGAAGCAGGCCAACCGCTACGTCATCGACCGGGTCCGCGCCCGGGGGGGCCACAACATCCTCTGGGGTTATCACGCCAACAACGCCTCCCTGCCCAAGGGCACCGACTGGAATACCATCGCCGCCTACTACCCGGGGGATGCCTACGCCGATTGGCTGGGCCTGAGCGTCTACGGTAAGATCCAGCGCTTCGACGGCTGGCCCTCCTTCCACGACGTCATGGAGGACGCCTACCCTCAACTGCACCGCATCAATCCCGCCAAGCCCATGATCCTGGCGGAATGGGGCGTGGGGGAGTTCCCGCCCGACGACAAGGCGGACTTCATCCGCACCGCCTTTGCCGCCCTCAAGGATCAGTACCGGCTCTTCCGCGCCGCTGTCTTCTGGCACGAACGCTGGGAGACCGAGGCGGGCACCTTCTCCAATCTGCGCGTCAACTCCTCTCCCGAGTCCCTGGCCGCTTATCGCGAAGGGGTGGCCGATCCCTGGTGGCTGGACAAGCCGCAGTTCAAGCCCAAGGGGACCGCCGTTTCAGCCCCCAAGGCATCTCCTGCGCTGCCATAGCGTCACGGACGTCAACGTCGTTGATCATCCGGGCGCGGCTCGCCCCCGGTGAAGGTTGGTTTGCAGGACAATAACGTCCTTCATCCGGGTTTGGCGATCCCACCCCATCACGGTTAGCAGGTTTTCAATGAAGTTCCTGAAGCTCCACCTGGGTCTCTATGTCTTGTCCGCGCTCCTGATCACCCTGGTCTGGTGGACCCTGGGGCGCCCGGTATCCATGCCGGCCCTGTCCGGCGAGAAGGTGGCGCTGCCCTGTTTGTCCTACGCCCCCTTCCGCGGCGATCAGAGTCCCCTGGTGGGCAACGTCCAGATCGAGCTGGCACAGATCGCCGAGGACCTGGAACATCTGGCGACCCGGACCGCCTGCATCCGCACCTATGGCGTGAATCATGGCACCCATGTCGTCCCCGAGCTGGCCAAGGAGGCGGGGCTGAAGGTGATGCTGGGGATCTGGCTGGGGGCAGACCCCGCCAGCAATCGTGAGCAGATCGCGACAGCCATCGACCTGGCGCGGCGTTATCCCGAGGTCCTGTCCGCGGTGGTGGTCGGCAACGAGGTCCTGCTGCGGGGGGAGATGACCCCGCCGGCCCTGGGGGCCACCCTCCGCGAGGTCAGGGCGGCGGTGCCAGCGGCGGTGCCGGTGACCTATGCCGATGTCCCGGAGTTCTGGCTGCGCCATCCGGAACTGGCGGAGGCCGTCGATTTCATCACCATCCATCTGCTGCCCTACTGGGAGGACTTCCCGACGCCAGTGGCGGCGGCGGTCGCCCATGCCGAGGCGAGCCGCCAGAAGATCCTCGCCGCCTTCCCCGGCAAGCGGGTCTTCGTCGGCGAGATCGGCTGGCCCAGCGCGGGGCGGATGCGTGAAGGCGCCCTGCCGTCGCGGGTCAACCAGGCGCGCTTCTTTCACGAGGTCATGGCCCTGGCGGAGCGGGAAGGGTTCGGCGTCAACCTGATCGAGGCCTTCGACCAGCCCTGGAAGCGCCAGCGGGAGGGCACCGTCGGCGGTTATTGGGGGCTCTTCGACGCCGCGGCGCGGGAGGCGAAATTCGCCTGGGGCCAGCCGGTCTCCAACCACCCCTTCTGGGCCTGGCAGGCGGGGCTCGGGGTTTTGCTGGCGAGCCTGACCTTCCTGGCGGCGGCCTGGTCCGCCCGGGGCTCAAGCGGAGCCAAGGGGTGGGCCTGGCTGGGAGTCGGGATCATCGCCCTCGTCTCGGGCAGCGCCATTGGCTGGGCGGTGGAGGCCATGTGGGTGGAGAGCCTGGGCCTGGTGGGCTGGCTGCGTTCGGCGGGCTGGGTGGCGGTGGCGGCCCTGGCGCCGGTCGCGGGGGCGGCCTTGCTCCTGGCCGGCCAGGGGGTGCCGCCCCTCTACCGGGTGCTGGGCCCCTCGACCGCCTGGCCCCAGGACCGGCGCGCCCTGGCGATGGGCCTGATCCTGGCTGGCCTGCTGGTGCTGGCGATCCAGACCGCGCTCATGCTGGTCTTCGACCCGCGCTACGTCGATTTCCCCTTCGCCGGGCTGATCGGGGCGCTGATGCCCTTCGTGATACTGGCGCTCATGCCCAACCAGCGGATCGTTGCCGGCGGCCAGAGCCCTCGACCTGGGTCATCAGCCGGCGAAAAGCTGGCGTCAAGTGGCTGGACGGCGGGGGGCGGTGGATTGGGTTCGATCAGTACCCCGGCCGAGACTGTAAAGTCAGGAGAATCTTCATCCATCAGGCCCCCGGCGGAGAAGACCGCCGCCGTCATCCTCGCCCTGGCGGCGGTCTATATCTTCCTCGCCGAGGGGATGGCCAACTGGCAGGCCCTGAGCTTTAGCATGGCCCTGGGCGTACTTTCCCTCACCTTGATCCGCGGGCGGGCCGAGCCAGACTGAGGACCAGCAGGCCAGCCGCCAGGCCGGCCAGGGCGCCGTTCTGCATCACCAGGCCAAAGCCAGCGGCGGCCAGGGCGATGGCAAAGAGCAATAGCGAGGGCCAGAGCAGGTGCAGTAGGGCCGCACCCAGGGCCACGGCGCCAAAGACGCCCTCGTTGAACAGCCGCATGCCCAGACGCAGGCTGGCACACAGCCAGGTATCCAGCCCCGCCTGACAGGCGAGAAAGACCGGGGTGTTCTCGATGACCCGGAAACGCAGGAAGCAGGCATAGAAAACCGAGCCCATGCCGATGGCGATCAGCCAGTTCATCTGCCGGGCCGTGGGCAGAAAACAGGGTTTCATGACAGTACCTCCATCAAGCTGAAAGGCCGATCCAAAAACCCCGGCCGCATGTTCGCCGCGAATGGATCGTTACACCTCAATTAGTTCAGTTTTCGGTTCGGCGCGCTCGTTGATGTCAGGGATACGGGGCAGCCGCTATTCGCTCAGGCTCAGGCGGTCAGGCCGCATCCTCCTCCACCCACTTGCGCAGTTCCACCGGCTTCTTGGCCTTGGCGCGCAGGCGCATGTTGATCATCTCCACGCCCAGGGAGAAGGCCATGGCGAAGTAGATATAGCCCTTGGGGATGTGCAGGTCGAGGCCCTCGCCCACCAGGGCGAAGCCGATGAGGACCAGGAAACTCAGGGCCAGCATCTTGATGGTGGGGTGAAGGTCGACGAAGTCACCGATAGGCTTGGCAGCGAACATCATCACCCCCACGGCGATGACGATGGCCAGCACCATGACCGGGATCTGGTTGGCCATGCCCACGGCGGTGATGACCGAATCCAGGGAAAAGACGATGTCAATGAGGGCAATCTGCACCACGATGGACAGGAAACTGGCCCGGGCCTTGGCCACGCCGCCCGGTTCCACTTCCTCCGGTCCCTCCAGGGCCTCGTGAATCTCCATGGTGCTCTTGAAGAGCAGGAAGAGGCCGCCGAGGATCAAGATGAGGTCGCGTCCCGAGATCTCTTCGCCGAGGACCGTGAACCAGGGCTCGACCAGCTTCATCATCCAGGCCAGGGACAGGAGCAGGAGGATACGGGTGCCCATGGCCAGGCCCAGGCCGATGATCCGCCCCTGCTGGCGCTGGTGTTCCGGGAGACGGCCGACCAGGATGGTGAGGAAGATGATGTTATCGATGCCCAGGACGATCTCCAGGGCGGTGAGGGTCACCAGGGCCAGCCAGGCCTCGGGCAGGAAGATCCAGTCAAACATCCTGATCTCTCATTCGTTGCGAAGAGGAGTGGGTTCGCGCCTGGCCACCAGAGCCAGACTCAACCAAGGCTACCAAGGGCCTAAGGCGTCGCATTATGCATCAAGGGTGCCTCGCGGGGTGGTTGATTGGGGGCTCATGAGGGCACACTGAGGTCGCGGAGCAATGGCGCTGATGGTCGAGGGGATGAGGCTGCACCTGGAGTAGTACGCCTGGGGGGAGTATAGCTGGGGGGTTGCACGCCCGGAGTGGCGCCCTGGTGGGTGCAGGCCACCTTGTCCGCTCCCGCAGCGCGGACCTAGAATCATCGACCCTCACCGTTCCTGGCCCAGCCGCCCTAACCCATGAGTCCCGCCCCTACCCTGATGCAGCATCACCTGCCACCGTTGCGGATCGTTTTTTTCGGCCTCGGCGCCGTTGGTTCCAATCTGCTGATTGCCTTGGCCGAGTTGGCGGAACGGGATGGGGTGGCGGTGGACTTCGTCGTCTTCACCATCGATCCGGCGGGGGCCCGCGAGGCGCTCTATCACGCCGAGCGTTTCTTCGACCGGATCGAGTTCGTTGGCCAGGCCGATTTCGCGCCCCTCTTCGCCGCCGCGGACCCGATCCAGGAGGCGCGCCTGGCCGACGCCACCCTCCTGGTCAATGCCGCCCTGCCGGCCTTCAACGGTCCCATCATCGAAACCGGGCTCCGGGTGGGCGCCCATACCCTGGATCTAGCCTCGGATATGTACAACGCCGAGACGGAACGCACCCTGGTTTTTCCCCAGTACCGATACGATCAGGCCCTGCGCGACCAGGGCTTGGCGGCCTTGATCAATCAGGGTATCTCCCCGGGGGTGACGGACTTTCTCATTGGCCGCTCCCTCTATGACTTGCTGGCGAGCGACCGGCACGAACTCGAAATCGAGAGCGTGGACCTCTACCTGCTGGAGGATATCGAGGCCGACGCGGTGGTCTTCTCCTGGTCACCCGTGGTGGCCCTGGAGGAGCTGGCGCAGCGCCCGCGCCTGATCACCGATGGCCGGTTGCGCGTCCTGGAACCCTTCAGCGCCCCCCGTTACCACAGCTTCCCCAATGAACCCCGCCCGACGCGCCAGTACCCCCTGTATCAGGAGGAGTTACTGTCGCTGCACCGGGCCTTTCCCGACATCCCCGACCTGGCCGTCTATACCGGTGGCGCGGAGGTGGAACTGGTCAAGGCCCTCTATCAGCTCAACCTCCTCTCTCGCCAGACGCTGCCGGATCGCCCGGACCTGACCGTTGACGCCGTGGTACGGGCCATCCTCCCCGGCATGCAACGCCCGCGGCGCATCGAGGAGATGCTGCGGTCCGGCGTCATCCGCCGTGCCCACTTCTGCGCCGCCGCCGAGATCCGTTTCGCCGAGACGGTACGCAACGATCGCCAGACGGTCATCGAGACCCTGGGCCTGAGTTATCTGCGTTATCGCGGCCTGCTCGGCTCGCCCTACGCCGGAGCCACCTATATCGCTTATCCCACTGGCGTCGGTGCCGCCATCATTGCCTGGCACGCCCTGCAGCAGGTCTTGCAACCATCTGCTTCCGTCCGGGCCGGATCGTCCAGTGGTGAGCTGGCCGGGGTCCTCACCAGCGTCGACCTGGCCCGCCTGCTGCCGCAGAGCCGGGCCGATGCCATCAATCGTGACCTGGTGGCCTGGGATATCGACCTCTTCCGCAGCGTGCGGGATGCCTCGGAGGCTTGAGGACCCCGTCGCCTCGGCCAGGTCCGTCTGATCCGGTGGATTGCGGCAGGCCCCGACCCTTGCGCCGCCCGGCCTCGTCATCCACCCCGCCGCCTTCGCGGCTGCCATGGGTCGCCCTGTTCGCCCGCGGAAGCCGGCTACCCTGGCGATGTCCCGCCCCCTTTGTTGCCCGGTTGCGCCTGCTTCTGTTCCAGACCCTGTCGCTGACCAGCATCGTGGTGGCGGGGATGATGGCCGCCACCGCCACCGCCACCGCCACCGCGGCGGGGCCCGCGCTGCGGGATCTGGCGGTCCTGGTGGACCCGGCGGGGGAGGAGACCCTCGCCAGCGTCCTCGCGGCCGCGCCGGAACGTTTCACGCCCTTGCCCAGTGGAAACCTGGTCGCCGGCTACACCCGCCGGGTGCACTGGTTGCGCTTAACCCTGGACGCACCCGCCGGCGAATGGATCCTGGACATCCTGCCACCCTTCCTCGATGACCTGCGCCTATATGAGCCCGACCCCGGGCGGCCGGGAGTCTTCCGCGAGCGGCGGGCGGGCTTTGGCCTGCCCATCACCGATCAGGAAATCGCCTACCGCGGTTTCGCCTTTCGGCTGGCACAGCCCGACGATCAGCCGCGTACCTTTTACCTGCGCCTCGCCACCACGGGCAGTTCCATCCTGGTGCCGCGCCTTTGGGCCCCCGCCGCTTTCCATGCCACCGCCACCCTGGAGGCGAGTCTGCTCCTCGCCGGCCTGGCGGTGTTGCTGACCGTCATGCTACTGGCCCTGAATCACTGGTTCTGGCTGCGTGACCCCCTCTCACCCTGGTTTCTGGCTTATGTTGGCTGCCTGTTTCTCAACCTGCTCGGCAGCTTCGGGTTCGTGGCGCAGTATCTGTTACCGAATGCCCCCCTGATCAACCGCCACTGGCTCGGGGTCTTCGCCCTCGGGGCCATCGCCTTTGGCAATGGCTTCTATCGTCTGCTCTTCAACATCGACCGCCGCCACCGGCTGCTCTACCGGCTCTACTGGGCGGGCATCGTCGTGCCACTGCTGGGCATCCCTCTGGTGTTACTGGGTTATCGCACCGAGGTGATATCGCCGCTGCTCAACGCCGTCATACTGATGAATGGCATCGGCCTTTATCTCAGCTTGCGCCTCTGGCGGGGCGGGGAACCGGGCAGCGGCTTCATGTTCAGCGCCAATCTGATCAGCATGCTGGGCATCCTGGTGACGATCCTGCATCTGCTGGGCTATGTCCGCGCTGGCCTGCCGCCTCTCTACAGCCTGCACGTCGCCAGCCTGGGGACGGTGCTAGCGCTCTATCTGGCGATCGGGGCGCGCTTCCGGGGGCTGCGCGATGATCGCCAACGGGCCCAGGATCGGGCGCGGCGCGCGCAAGCCGAGGCGGAACAGGAACGTGCCGCCCGTGCGGAGCAGAGCGGGCTCTTCGCCATGATCAGCCACGAGATCAAGACCCCCCTGACCATGATCGATGGCGCCGTCCAGTCTCTCCAGGCCCTGGTGCCACCCGCGCCCGAGGTCGACCGGCGCCACGAGCGCATTCGCCGGGCCGTGAGCCGGATCAACGCCCTGGTGGAAAAGACCCTGGAATACGACCGCATCGGCCACGAGACCCAGACCCTGGAACATCGGATACCCCTGGATTTGGGGCGTCTGACCCACAGCGTGATCGCGGGTTACGGCCTGCCCCTCACCCGCCTGGCCCTGACAGTGGGTGGACCCGTCCCGATCATCGGTAACCCTAATCTGATCGAGGTCCTGCTGGCCAATCTGGTGGACAACGCCCTGAAATACTCCCCCGAGGACACCCAGGTGAGCGTCACCCTCAGCGCCACGCGGCCTAAGGCCCTCCTGGAGGTTCGGGACCGGGGTCCCGGCATCCCACCGCCCTTGCGCCCCATCCTCTTCGACCGCTACGTGCGCGGGCAAAATGTTGGGGACATACCTGGCGCCGGCCTGGGCCTCTACCTGGTACGGCGCATCGCCCGCTGGCACGAGGGCGAGGTCGATTGTCTGGAACGTGAGGCCGGGGGTGCCTGTTTGCGGGTGACCCTGCCGCTCAGCCTCCGGAAGGAAATGGCCTAAGGGGGTCGTGAAAGCCTGTCCGGGATTCACTTCACCGTCTTGAGCAGGCGTTTCAATTCACCTTTGCCATAGAGCATCCCTTCATAATCGGCCTGCCAGCGGCCAACTGGGACTTCGAGAGCCGCGCTGACCAACCTCCCCCCCAGCGGGTAGCGCGTCCGCCGGCGTTCAGGCGCGAATCACGCTAATGGCGCGCCCGCCGGGGCTGACCTGTTGGCTGGTCGTGGTCCGTTCGGCGATCGGCGGCTGATGGGCACGCCGGTCGAAGATCACCAGCCAGCCGCTCTCCAGCCCCAACCCGGCCAGATAGGCATCGAGCTGGCCCAACCCCGGGGCGAGCGGATCGGGCGCGCCGTCGCGCCAGACCTTGAGCTCCATCCCCAGCGTCACCACCCCGTAACGTAGACAGAGATCCATCCGCCCCATGCCGATGGCGTATTCGCGCTCCAGGGTGCCGCCGCCGTTGATGACCCGGTGCAGAAAGGCCATCAGCACCAGATGCGGGGCGATCTCGTGATAGGGCGCGCTCTTGAGCAGCGGTTCGCCATGCAGCCGCCAGAAGTCCAAAATGGCCGCCAGCAGGGTCTCCGGGTTCAGCGAGCCGTCCGGATTCAGCCAGGTGGGGCTGATCCGGGGCAACGAATCCTGCGGCCCGCCGGCGAGGGCGCGCGGAAGGACTTCGCGATAGATAGGATTGGCCACCACCAGCCCACCGGCACCGTCGCGGCGCAGCAGCCCCAGATCGACCAGATACTGGCGATCGTCCTCGGCTACCGCGCCCGGCTCGGTGCCGGCCAGCATCGGCTCGATGATCCGCCGCACCCGTGGCTCCTGCAATTTGTGAGCGAGCTGATCGAGATGGGTGACCCGCTCGACGATCATCGCCTCCTTGGCCTGATCGATCAGGTCCAGGGTGATGGGGCGGACACGGTCGCGCCCGACGGGCAACTCGAAACAGGCGCGATAGGCCAGGGCATTGACCAGCCAGGGCTGGCCTTGCGTAAGTTCCCACACCCGGTCGAGCGCCTCCGGAGTGAAGACCTGCCCGGTCTCCTGGGTATGCTCCAGCAACAGGGCGCGGGTCTCGTCGGCGCCGAAATCCCCCAGCCGTAGCGATTCGGCCTTGATGTTGAAGGCGCTGCCGCCGGTGATGGGTTCCGGCTCGGAACGAGCGTGTATACGGTAGTCGCGCAGATCGCGCACCCCGCACAGGATCACCGTCTGTGGAAAGGCGCGTGGGCGCTGGGGATAGCCGGCGCGCAACTGGCGCAGCAGCGAGATCAGGGTATCGCCGATCAGGGCGTCCACCTCGTCCAACAGCAGCACTAGCGGCTGCGGATGGCGGCTACACCAGCGGTCGAGAAAGGTGCCCAGGGTCAGCAAGGGGGCGCTGTCCCGCAATACCTCGTGCACCAGCGACTCCACTGCCTGATCGCCCAGATAATGAATCGCGGCATTGGCGATCGCCTGCACCACGGCCCCCAGACCCAGCGCGACCTGTTCACGCGCCGCCTGCGCCGCCTCGATATTGACATAGAGCGCCCGATACCGACCCTCCCGATTCAGATACTCCATCAACGCCAGCAGGCAGGAGGTCTTGCCGGTCTGGCGCGGGGCATGGAGGAGGAAGTATTTCTTCTGATCGATCAGGTTCAGGATCTCGTCGAGATCCCAGCGCGACAGGGGCGGCAGGTTGTAGTGGTCGTCGGGGCGGACCGGGCCTTCAGTAGTGAAGAAGCGCATGGGGCACCTCGAGGTCGGGGAACGCAGCGAGCATAGCATCTTCCCCGTGGCACTGGCCGACAGCAGAATGTCCCGACCTGCCCGGTCAAGGCGCCCCCCGCCCGCGGGCATGGCGGCGAGGTCGCGTGTCTGGACCGCGCACGGGGCGCCTGTCCGCGCGTGAACCTGCCGCTCGGATCAGGGGTGTCAAAAAGAGCCGCACTGGAAGGTGCTGCGCACCTGATAGCCAAATTGGTTCCACAGCAACGAGCAAGCCGACTGGGTATCCAACTCCAAGCTCAACTTCGGGGCGATCGCGGAAGTTGGTGCCTGCAATTGCAGATATTCTCTTGGGTTGAGGAGATGGTTGTCCTGATCCTGGGGCCAGTGGGGCAACGTGGCGGCGCCGTTGGGGTCCGCGTCGATGGCGAATTGCAGCCAGTAGGTGCGCAGGGCCGTTGATAGCCCCGCTTCGTCAGGGGTGAAGGTTTGGGGCACGAAGTCCATGTTGGTGGCATTGCCGAACACGAAGGGCAATTCGTCGGCGTGACAGACGTTGGGCGCGGTCGAGCAGGCCTGCGCGACCGGTTTCAGGTTCCCCTGGGCATCCGTACCATCCCAAATGGAAAAGGAACCATGGTGCACATAGTGATAACGGAAGACCGGATTGTCACTGAGGGTGGCGCGGGCGGCCTCGGCAAGTTTGGCGTTGAAACAGGTCCACATGTAGTCCGTCACGGCCTGCTCGAACTGGGCCTTCGTCCCGGCCGTGGGCATCAGGGTCTCATAGGAGGCCAGGATCTCCGCTGCGGGTGCCTGGCCGAAGAGGAATTCCATGAGGCTGGCATAGATGACGCCGGTTTCCAGATCGTTGTCCGGGAGGTCCGCCAGGAAGGGGATGCTCTCGCTCAGGTTGGAGCCCAGCATCACCGGCTTGGTGATCTCGCCCGCGATGGGGTTGCCGGTAATGAACTCACCGTCGATCACCGGATTCCAGGGCAGCAGGGCCTGGAGGCCAGCGCATTTCACTTCCTCCAGGCCATAGGTGAAGAGTTGGCGGGTGACGATCTTGTCGATCGATAGCCCCCGCAGGCAGTTCAGTTCACCCTCGGCAGCGTTGCGACAGCCGGTGGCGACCAGGTAGGCGTTCGCCTTGGCCTGCGCCTCAGCGACGGGCATGTAGGGCACGGCATAGCCGCTCTCCATCACCGCCTTGGTGAACAGGGACTGGTGGTCATCGGCCTGGATGGTGAGGTGAAGCGCGGTGGACTGGGCACCGGCGCTTTCGCCGAAGATCGTTACCCGCTCCGGATCGCCGCCGAAGAGGCCGATGTTGCGTTGCACCCATTCCAGGGCTTGGGTCTGATCCTTGATGCCATAGTTGCCCTCCAGATCCAGACCGCTACCCGCCAGAAAACCGAGTGCGCCCAGCCGATAATTGAGGGTCACGAAGACGACATCCTGTCCCAAGGCATGGGCTGTCTGGAGGAATTGGGTGCCGTCATACAGGTTGAGGCTGTCGGACTGGTCGCCCGCGGCGGTGCCGCCAGAACCACTGACAAAGGCGCCCCCGTGGATGAAGACCATGACTGGCAGCGTGCCCTGACCGTCGGGTGTCAACATTGGCGTCCAGACGTTGAGGTACAGGCAGTCTTCATCGGCGTCGGGGTCCAGCTTCGTCACGCCCTGCGGGCATTTGGGCCCGTACTCCACGCCCCGGACCTCGGCAAGCTGGCTGGGCTGGGGATCGGCCCAGCGCAGGTCACCGATGGGCGGGGCCGCGTAGTGCAGGCCCTTGAAGGTGTGGATCGTCTGGGTGGTTTGGGCCTCGGCCTGGCGGGAATTGCCCGTGAGCGAGGCCGCCCTGGGCGGGTCCTGGCCGGCGGTGGTCGATGGGCCGGGACTGGAAAAGGTCTCGATCTTGCCGCAGACCTTGGGCTGGTCAATGCCACCGGGCGCGGTATTCAGGACGACGAGCGTGCCTTCCGTGCAGCCGTCCGGCTCGCCGAAGGCGATCAGGCCTCGATGTTCGCCCGTGCTGCCCAGACCGTCGCCCACCTTGGCGGGGCCGCTGGCCGTAAACCCCCCCTGGGTTCCCGACGCGCGTTGGTCGTGGTCCCCGCAACCGCTGGCCAGGGACAGGGCCATGAGGGTCGGGAATAACCGGCTAACGAACAGGTGGTTTGATCTGACTGAGGGCATGCGCTTGACTCCCGGAAACGCGAATGGAAAAGGGCATTGACGCTCACGCCCGGGGAGGGCTGAACGGCAGCCAGCCCTCCCCGCGGTTGGCGCGGCTATTCCTGCACGGTCATGTTTTGCGGTGGGAAGGAGACCTGGAGATTGAAGGTATGGTCATCGTAGTCCGAGTAGGCGAGGACGGGAACGGAAACGGGAGGATCACCGCTGCCATTCAGATAGCACTGCATCATGATGGCCGGATCACCCCAAGCCGAGGCGCGGTAGGAGCCATTCTGGGCGCCGAGACCCAGCATCCACCAGTTCTGGAAGGCAATCGATTGGGCATCTTGCGTGAACTTTGTATATGACTGCACCGCTTGCGCGGCCTCTGGCAAGTCATCCCCATCCGAGGCGATGAACTTCGCCAAATCGGCGAAGGTATCGGCTAGATCCTTGAGCGTGTCGAACAAGGCTTTCCAGGTGTCATTGGATCCCTGCGCCAGGGAGAAGTCATTGCAGTAGAAATTGCCGTTGGGGGTATCGATGCCCAAGTCGACGCCGAAGCCAAAGTTGAGTTGCTGCCCCAGATGGGTGTTGTTCGACTGTGACTCATCGGGATCATTCTCGTCGATGACGTCGGCGGCAAAAATGGTGACGGGGGAGGAAAAGCCGCCATCATTCAGATAGCTCTGGTAGTCGTTCGCGACGTCGCTGGTCTGGTGACGCCCCACCACCAGATCGATACCAATGACATTGGGTCCGCTGATGTCGCCCTCGTCCATGCCGATTTGCGGCTCATTGTTGTCGGGGTTCTGGCCATCCGATACCGACAACCAGTTGTTGTTCATCCAATAGGTATCAATCGCCAGTGGATTCCCCTGGTAGTCATAGATAACCAGGTTGACCCGGTTGTCGTGGTTGGTTTCTCCCAGCAGGCCCGAGGAGTTGTCCACGCCCTTGGGCGAGTCCCCATCGGGGCTCGGCTCCTGGTAATCCACACCCAGGTTCCCGAGCACGGCCTTGCCGCGGTCAAGGCTATCCTGCAAGGGTTCCGTGAGCTTGTTGTTCTCGTCGACGAACTCGCCCAGCCGCTCCCGCCCCGAGGCGAGGCTGACGGCTTTGGTCTTGCCGTTATAAGGTTGCAGCGCCAGGGCGATGGCGGCATCCCCTTGGCCGAGATCCACGACATTGAGCCGTTGCGTCAGGACCTGATCGACGATGATGAACTCATCCGTCCCGGGACGACCAAAAGACAGGGAGTCGAGGATCGCCATCAGGGCCCAGGCCTCGGTGTTTGACGCCGTCAGGTCATAGAGGGTGATCACCCCGTCGCTGAGATCCGTGACGGCGGCCTCCAGGTGCATGTCCCCGAACTTGAAGGTACAGGTCCGGCCGACTTCATAGATAAAGTGGCCTAGCCGGCCGGTGCGGCCCTGTTGCCCACCACAGGTGTAGGGGACGTTCTCCATGAGGCCGCTGTGGAGGTAGCCGACCTCCTTGACCAGGGGCAAGGGGGGTGAGTGGCTGTCGGAACCACAACCGGCCAAACCGGCGATCGCCAAGGGTAAGACGCTGAGAAGCTGACGCTTGGGCGTGAAGATGGTTGTCATGTCGGGTGTCTCGTGGGGCTGATGCTGACCCTCTGACCGTTTTGGGGGAATGGCCGGCTCGTGAGGGACCATGCCTGGGGGTGGGGAGATGATCGGGGTGCAGCTTCGTTTGACCGGCTTGCGCTCGACCTGCTCACGCCCGGCTCGTGCGGCATGGCCGGCTGGCGTCGCTGCCAACCCTGGCGGTCTCTCCTTCCACCTTGAGGCCAGGTGAAACTAGCAGAAGCGTGAAATAGAAACCTAACAAATCCCAACAAGCGCGCGGTATGTGCCTGGCTTGCCAGGCGGGTCGTTGCAGGTCGGTTTCCGACCAGCACGGCGTGGGCTGTTGGGATTTGTTAGGTTTCTTGGCGACGCAGTCGCTAAGCTGTCGGCTACTTCGCCGCCTTTGCCAGACCTTAGCCCGCCATGCTCACCGTTGCCGTCGTTGAAGACAATGCCGATGTCCTGGATGACGTCCTCTTCAACCTGGGCCGTATGGGCTTCCAGGCCAACGGTTTTGCCGATGGCGCGGCCCTGGATGCCGCCTTGGCCACCAGTCAAGTCTGGCCGGTGTTGGTCCTGGATCTGGGCCTGCCGGGGGAGGATGGCCTCTCCATCGCCCGCCGCCTGCGCCAGAGCCACCCGGCGATCGGCATCATCGCCCTGACCGCCCGGGGGCGGTTGGACGACCGGGTCGCTGGATTGAACGAGGGCTTCGACCTTTACCTGGTAAAGCCCGTCGACATGGTGGAACTGGCGGCGGCCATCCGCGCCGTCGCCAGGCGGGTCACCCAGATCGGCCTGACCGCGCCCCAGTGGCGCCTGGATCCCTTGGAACCCTCCCTCATCCGCCCCGATGGCGCGCGTCTGCCGCTGGCGGTGCATGAATATCACCTGCTCGCGGTCCTGGCGGCCAGGGCCGCCGATCAACCGGTCTCCCGTGAGGAACTGATGCGGGCCATGGGCAAAGACCCCGAGACCTATGACCCCCGCGCCCTGGAGGTCGTCCTCAGCCGATTGCGGGCCAAGCTCGGCGAGCAGGGGCCCCTCAAGGCCGTGCGCGGCCAGGGCTATCGTTTCAATGCCCGGCTGGTTCTCAATGAATAGCCGTCCGCGCACTGCTGTTGGATTCTGGAGCGCCAGCGACCTCAGCAGTCACTCCACCAATTACCGGGGCCTGAGTAACCGCAAGAGCAACGCCGGGCGCTACACCGCCCTCAAGAATGCCGGCCTCTCCGTGCGCTGCCTGGCGGATGCCGATTAGCCCTAAGCCTGTCACCCACGGGGGTCAGGGATAGCTCACATCAAACCGCAATGAGGCATCATCCAGATGAAAAACAGTCCCCTTTTGTCTTTGTGCCTGGTGGCCAGCCTGGTGCTGATCTCACCCCTCGGCTACGCGGTCACGGAGCATGACAATGTCGTGGAATTCCACTCCCAGCCGGGTGACGAATACTCTCAAGTTACCTCGCTCGTCTTTTATTTCGACGGGAATTACAGCATCACGAGTGGTCAGCCCTGGGATGGGGTGATCACCAACAATGTCTCCGCTGACTACCCCGCTTATCAGGCGGATGCCTTAGCGGGCAGACATTCCAGCGATCCCCCGTCTACATTCTTTACACAGCGTGCCGGGGGTGAGTGGATAACGACGGCTGGACAACCGGGAATCGCGGGGATGAATTTTGCGTTTACGGGAAGCCTGGAAATTGATGGCAGCGACTATAGCATCGTGCTGGGTCAGAATATGTGCGGCTCTCGTAATTGTTGGTACCTGGGCGCCAACCAAAGTGGCTTCGAGGTGGATGCAGATGGCTGGCTCCTGACGCCCGATGGTCAATATCGCATCAAGCCCTCCACGGATGACGATGTTTACAATGAATTCCGGGTATTTAACTACTAGCCTGGCGAGGTATGAATCGTATGCGAACGTCTATTGAATTAAGGGCGAGTATCCTGATTAGCCTGATGTTGTCTTCATTTCCCTCCTGGGCCGCGACTGAACATGACAATACCGTTGATTTCTCTTCGTGGCCCAGCGCTCACGCTTGCGGCGGATCGCAAGTCAATAGCATCGTCTTTTACTATACCGGGGAATATAGCGTTACCGATGGCCAACCTTGGGATGGGATTACCACGAATAATATCACCAGCCAGAAAGGGGGCGTGCCGACTTATCAGGTGGATGTGTTCGCCGGGAGAAAAGCCAGTCAACCTCCCGCTGACTTTTTCATTCAGCTCGCTGGTGCCATCAACATTGGAGTCAGCGGCGCGGCGCAGTTTGATACCCTAAACTTCGCTTTGACCGGCGTCCTGGAAATCGAGGGAAATGACTATCAGGTAGTGATTGGACAAGTCGGCGTCATGGCGGGTGAGCCTAGTAACATTTGGTATCTCGGTCCCAATGAAAGTGGTTTCAATTACGTTAACACGTTTTATTCCTCCGATCATTGTGAATATTTGACGACCCCCGACGGAAACTATCGCATAGGCATGGCATGGCAAACAATGCCCAATGCTTATACCTTTTATGTTTCGAAAAGCCCATAAATTCATTCACAGGGCTGGATCCAGGATGGAAGAAGGCGCCTGTCCATTTCACTGTTGCACGAACCCCCTCATCCCTTCCCCGCCATCGCCACGCACCCAGGCCCTGGCCTGCCCAATCCCCCCGGAGAAGAACCATGACTGGTCATTTTGCTCTCTATCCGCGCCAACCCGTTCCGGGTACCCGGAGCCTGCTGCTGGCCACCCTGACCGCCCTGGTGCTGAGCCAAGGCTGTAGCAACAGCGGTAACGACAACGCCCCACCCTTCTTCGTCAAGCAGGAGCCCTTCGAGGGCCAGTCGATCAACGCCGGGGCCGTTTCCCTCACCTATCGCGCCACCGACCCCGAAGGGGCCGAGGTCCGGTATGACGTCCGCCTCGGCACCAGCGCGAGCGCCCTGCGACCCCTGGCCAGCCTCACCGTCGAGGAACATGTCGCCAGCGGCCCCCTGGCCCCCAATACCCGTTACTACTGGCAAGTCGTCGCCACCGACCCCCTCGGGGCCCGGCGGCAGAGCCCGGTCCAGTCCTTCACCACCGGCAGTCGGGTCAGCGTCACCGACCTCGACGGCAATGAATACGCCACCGTCCAGATCGGCACCCAGGTGTGGATGGCGGAAAATCTCAAGACCCGCACCTACCGTAACGGCGAACCGATTCCCAACCTCCCCGACAACCAGGCCTGGGTCGACGACCAGGACGGCGCCTGGTGCGAGCACCCCGATCCCGGCTTCGACGCAAGCGCCTACGGCCTCCTATACAACTGGTACGCCGTCGCCAACCCCAACGGCCTGGCGCCGGAGGGCTGGCATGTGCCCACGGACGACGAATGGGCGACCCTCATGGGCTACCTCGGTGGCGACCCGGTGGCCGGGGGACTGCTCAAGGAAACCGGCTTCGACCACTGGTTCGCCCCCAACACCGGCGCCAGCAATGGCAGCGGCTTCACCGCCCGCGGCGGCGGCCACCGCGAGACCTGGGATGGCGACTTCGACCTGGCCGGCTACAACGGCTTCTTCTGGAGCGCCAGCGACCTCAGCAGCCATTCCACCAATTACCGGGGCCTGGGCAATCGCAAGATCAACGCCGGGCGCTACACCGCCCTCAAGAACGCCGGTTTCTCCGTGCGCTGCCTGGCGGATGCCGATTAGCCCCGAGCCCGAGGGGCAATATCGCATCCGCTTCGTTCGGACCCCTCACGCTTCGGGTAGGCTGCGTCGGTTCACGCCGCTGAGTATTCGCTCAGACCTCTCACGCCCCAGGAATGCCTCTTTGCTGCACTCTACTGATTTTACTGCCCTCCTCCCCCCTAGCGAGGGAGGGTTGGGGAGAGGGGGCTGAACGATTGCATCGCACCGAGTAATTCGCTGAAGACGATGGTTACAATGAATCCCGGATACTCTGTTACTCGTCTGGTGGGGTTATCGTGACGACATTGTTGGATATGCGCGGGATCGTCAAGGCGTTTCCCGGCGTCAAAGCCCTGGACCGCGTCTCCGTGGCGGTCAGGGAGGGGGAGATCCACGCCCTCTGCGGCGAGAACGGGGCCGGCAAATCGACCCTGATGAAGGTGCTGTCCGGGGTCTATCCCCATGGAACCTACGAGGGGGAGATCCTGCTCCGCGGCCAACCGGTAGCCTTCAAGGACATCCGCGCCAGCGAGGCGGCGGGCATTGCCATCATCCACCAGGAACTGGCCCTAATCCCGGAGTTGTCCATCACCGAGAACCTCTTTCTCGGTCACGAGGTCGCCAGGGGGGGCATCATCGACTGGGCCCAGGCGCGGGTGCGGGCCACCAGGTTGATGGAGCAGGTGGGCCTGCGCGAGAACCCGGACACGGCCATCAAGCACATCGGCGTGGGAAAGCAGCAGCTTGTCGAGATCGCCAAGGCGCTGGGCAAGGACGTCCGGCTGCTGATCCTCGACGAGCCTACGGCGGCCCTCAACGAGGACGACTCCGCCCATCTGCTGAAGCTGTTGCGGGGCCTGCGCGCCCGGGGCCTGACCTCCATCCTCATCAGCCACAAGCTGAACGAGGTCCTGGCCATCGCCGATACCGTGACCATCATCCGTGATGGCCAGTCGATCGAGACCCTGCGCCTGACGGGCGAAGGGGCCGAGGTGGTGGACGAGGACCGCCTCATCCGCGGCATGGTAGGGCGCTCCCTGGGTGCCCGTTTTCCCCAACGGACCCCCCAGATCGGTTCGACCTTCTTCGAGGTACGTGACTGGACGGTGCGTCACCCTCAGGTTGCCGAGCGCCTGGTCTGCAAGGGCGTCAGCTTCTTTGTCCGCCGCGGCGAGATCCTGGGTTTGGCTGGGCTCATGGGCGCGGGCCGCACCGAGTTGGTCCGCTCCCTGTTCGGGCGTT
>SACH01000295.1 GCA_009928645.1 Gammaproteobacteria bacterium
CATACCCCGTCTGGCCTTGCGATGGCAGGCGCTGTCCGCAATGGCAGGATGCGCTGCCATGAGCGCCCATCAGACCCTGTTGGCTGAAGCCGTTGCCCAGCAGGCCGAACACCTGGTCAAGACCGCCGCCGGCCTGGCCCCCAATCAGAGCTGGGGGGTGGGACGACACGAGTCCGCCGACCAGGCCTTTGAGCTGTACCGAGCCCTGCGCCACCAATTGGCCTGGGACTATGCCCGGGACCACCACCTGACGAACCCCGATGGATCGCGCAACTGGGCGCAGATGATGGGGGTCGATTACGACGAACCCATCCGCTACACCCAGCAGCCGTTGGCCAGCATCAAGCGACTGGAGGAGGACCCCAAGCCATACCCCTTTGTTGTCGAGGAGGAAACGGAATGACGAGATGGGATTGCAGCTCGACCATCTGCCCAAGTCAGCCCGGGGAAAATCTGCACTGCCCAGCCTGCTCCCATGCCGCCATCCATGGGGAAGGCGAGGTCAACGGCAGGACCTATCGCTGGGTATTTTATCCCTTGTTTGGGCCAACGTTTCTTTGCAAAAACGGCCAAGAACTGAAGCGCAGCCCTAAATATCGCCCAGCACATCCTGCCTGGGTGGCATTTGAGGCTTGGCTGGAGAAGCGCAACTTGGAGGAAGGTAGCAATGCCCCTGACGTGCAGTTGTGATTGGGATGGGGATTACGCCTGGTATTACGAGACGCCAGATGATTACTGCCAGCGTGAAGAATCACGCGCCAAACGCTGTTGTTCTTGCGGCACCTTGGTAAAACCGGGTGAAACCTGCACCGTATTCCCTCGCTTTCGTTTTCCGCGTTCCGACGTGGAATTCAAGATTTATGGCGAGGAAACGCACATCTATCTGGCTTCGTGGGTCCACTGCGAAACCTGCGCCGACCTGTGGTACAGCCTGCGCGAGCTGGGCTACGAGTGCGTCGCCCCCGGAGAGAATGTCCGGGAGCTGGTCCAGGAATATGCCGCCATGCAGCGTGAACTGCGCCGGATGGATGTCCACCTGGCGCAGGCCGACGTGATGCTGAGCCAACTGAATGCCCCGGAAAAACACCAGGAGGCAAGCCGGGCATGATTCCTGCCTATCTCACCCTGGCCGAGGCCGCAGCCCTGGCCAATCTGTCGGAAGTGGAGTTTGCCGCCCGCGCTCCGGCCTTGGGCATCTTGCCCCTGGCCTGGCTCGGTGCCATCCTCTACCGTCGGGCCGATATCGAAGCATCTATGGACCAAGCATGGCAGGCAAATATCTCCGAGGTTCGTCGTGGTACATCACGTGGGTCGAGGGCAAGCGTCAAATCCGGCAGTGCCTTGGCCCAGTTACCGAGGCCGAAGCCGAGACGGCAAGGGTCGCACGGGAACAAGCCCGGGGCCATGCCGCCCTCGCCGGCCCGCAGTTCCTAAGCTATGCCATTACCTACAGCCAATGGCATAGCCAGGAATTTCCCGACAGCTACTATCGAGTGGAGCAAATCCTCCGCCAGCACCTGATCCCCTATTTCAAGCGCCGGCCCCTGCTGACCCTGACCACGGACCTCGTGGACGATTACAAGCGCCAGCGTTTTGCCGATGAGGCCGCCGCCGGGACGGTCATCAAGGAGTTGCGCACCCTCAAGGCCCTGCTCAATCATGCCGTCCAGACCGGCGTGATATCCCACAATCCCATCCAGCACGCCAAAGCGCCCAAAGACCTCGCCAGCCGCCCCCCCAGGTGGTACACCAAGGACGAACTGGGGCTGATTTACAACACCGAACTGATAATCCCCAAGGAGACCACCGAGGAGGACGCGGAGCTGCATCGCCAGTACCGGTGGTCTTGGCAGCTCCTAGCCAACAGCGGCATGCGTCGCGGGGAGGCCATCCAGCTCAAGTGGGCGGATATCGGCCAGGATGAGATTCGCATCGTCTCTGAACCAGGCGCCCGCACCAAATCCGGCAAATGGCGCGTCGTCCCCATCACCCAGGGCGCCGCCGAAGCCATCGAGGCTTTGCGTCGGCCCCGGGAGTTTGTCCTCCCCCAGGTCACGCCCTTCTCCCTGACCCGCGCCTTCAGCAGAACCCTGGGCCGGGCCGAGCTGACCGGCTCCGTCCATGCCCTGCGCCACACGTTTTGCTCACAACTGGTCCAGGCGGGGATTCCCCTGCGCACCGTTCAGGTCCTGGCCGGGCATAGCAGTATCCGCATCACCGAGAAATACGCCCACCTGGCCCCTTCGTCCCTGCGGGATGCCATCGTTGGGATGCGGCTGTAAGGTTCGAAACCTGGGACAATACAGGTAAGCATTTGTTATAATTGAATCGCAACGGCGAGCGCGTCAACGCCCGCCGTCACTTTCCATAACCCAACCTGTTCGGAGGTTCGGCCATGAACTCTGTTTGCATCAAGATCGGCAATGGTGATCAGTACGCGATCATAGACGCGGATGATAGCGCGGCTGTGTCCGCCTATCGGTGGGAATATCGAAACGGCTACGCCATGCGCCGGGCAAGAAAGAACGGCACCAGGCATACCGTATCCATGCACCGCCTGATTGCCGGGGCGGCATCTGGTCAGATTGTAGACCACATCAACCGCAACCCGCTCGACAACCGCAAGGCCAACTTGCGGATAGCGACCCCATCACAGAATAACGCTAACCAGGGCACCAGCCGAAAATACAAAGGCGCTTACAAAAACGCCAAGGGGTCCACCTGGTCAGCCAAGCTGTGCGGCAAGCATCTTGGTAACTTTGCCACTGAGCTTGAGGCGGCTCGGGCTTATGATGCGGCAGCAAGCCAAAAATATGGCGAGTTTGCCAAGCTAAACTTCAGTTGAATTGGCGTCTCGTAGGGGAGTCGAACCCCTGTTGCCGGCGTGAAAGGCCAGTGTCCTGGGCCACTAGACGAACGAGACTGAAGGGATAGCGCGTGATATTTGATGATATTTCATGCGCAGTAATTTTTGGCCTTTATCCTTCATTTTTCATCGTCTTAGCGGCTGTGTTGTCGCCGTGAAAGGGCGCTAATCTTGCTTATATCAGGCGGAATTATAAGCAAAAATTCTCTGCATGGCGTGATAGTCTATCACGCAACCCTGCCGG
>SACH01000296.1 GCA_009928645.1 Gammaproteobacteria bacterium
AGCAGGCATGAGCAAAGGCGCAAGGATATTGAGCGATGTTATAAAAGGAACGTATCAAATGAACTCGGCTCAACAACCAAGGTAACAAAGTAGTATTAGGCTTCTGGCACATCCGCTCGGCCTTCCTTGCCTCGCTGCCGGTCAGGACGGCCGGATCCCTGGCCAGCCTGCCATCAGGCGGATGAACCCTCTTGCTTACCAGTAAGCCAGCAGTCGGTCACCCTCGACCTTGTGCTCGAAGCGGCGCAGGGGCCGGTTGCCGACCTCGACGCACTCGCCAGTGGTGAGGTCGAAGGCCCAGTGGTGTTTGGGGCAGGTCAGGCGGCCGTCGACCAGGGCCAGGTGGGGGATGTTGGTTTCCTGGTGGGGGCAGCGGGAGTCATAGACCCGGTAGTCGTCGCCCTGGCGGTAGATGTAAAGGGAACGGCCATCGGCCTCGGCGAAGGACACCTCGCCATCGGTCAGGTCGGCGACGGCGGCCAGGTCGTGCCACTGGGGCTCGCTCCCCAGGTTTTCCGGGCGGAATTCGGGCAGGTCCATCTTGAGCAGGATGTCGGTGGCCCAGACGATCTTGGCCAGGCCGAGGACCGGAAAGGCCATGAGCAGGGCGTCGACGATCTCGTCAGGGGTGGCGCCGTTGCGCAGGGCGCGGGTCAGATACTGCTTGAACCCGGGCTCGGTCTGGACGGCGACCTTGGTTATGACCGAGATCAGGTCCCGGGTGCGGACATCCAGGTGGTCGCCGGCCTTTTTGAGGAAAGTGAAATAGCTGGTCATCGCCTCGGGGCGAATCTTGACCAGGTAATTTAGTGCGTCGCTCATGCTGATACTCCCGCGCGATGGACTGAGCCCCGGACCGGGGCGGTAGGGCATTATCGGTGGGGCAGCATTATCCCCGCCACTGATGGAGATATCGAGCATTCCACGCATCGCGGAAAAGGGGTGACTCGGAGCTTCCTTCACCTTGCTCGCCGTCGGCCCTCACGAGAACTTAAACCGGGACCTGAGGCACGTCCCGAAGCCAGATAGGGCGATCAAGCCCAAACGGACGAGCACTGGCCAGTTTTGTTATCTTTCGCCGGCCATGAACCCAGCTACTAACATCACCCCGGCCAGCTTCGTCGACCCCGAAACCGGCTTTGTCGCCTATGACCCCGTCCAGGCGGAGGCGGCGCAGCGGCTGGCGGCTGTGCATGCCGCCCTGCTGGCCAGGCCGCCCAGAGCAGCCACGTCCGGCCCTAGTTTGCTCGGGCGGATCAGGTCCCGCTTTGGCGGGGTGGCGCCGGAGATCGCACCCATCAAGGGGCTCTACCTCTGGGGCGGCGTTGGACGCGGCAAGACCTATCTCATGGACTGGTTTGCCGAGGCATTGCCGTTGCCGGGCAAGCGGCGGCTGCATTTCCATCACTTCATGCGCGACCTGCACGAGGAACTGGCCGGACTGCCGCGCCAGCCCGATCCCCTGGAACGGGTGGCGGAGCGACTGTGTCAGGACCTGCGGGTGCTGTGCCTGGACGAGTTCGTGGTCACCGACATCACCGACGCCACCTTGCTGCATGGCCTGCTGCGCGCCTTCTTACGCCGGGGGGTGACCCTAGTGACCACCTCCAACACGCCGCCGGATCTGCTCTACCTCAACGGCCTGCAGCGCCCCCTCTTCCTGCCCGCCATCGCCCTGCTCAAGGAGCATACTCAGGTCTTCGAACTGGAGGGGGGCGAGGATTATCGGCTGCGGACCCTGCGCGAGGAGGGGGTCTATCACCATGCCGGGGAGGGCGACGCCGAGGCCCACCTGGAGTCCACCTTCCGTCGCCTGCTGGGTGGGCATCACGAAGATCCCCCGCTGCTGCACGTCAATGGCCGCGATATCCCGGCGCGGCGGTTGGGGCCGGACCTGGCCTGGTTCGACTTCGCGGTCCTGTGCGGCGGTCCGCGCGCCACGGCGGATTACATCGAGATCGCCCGGGAGTTCCACACCATCCTGCTGTCCGGGGTGCCGCGCCTCACCCTGGGTCAGGACGCGGCGGCGCGGCGCTTTCTGCATCTGGTGGACGAACTCTATGACCGGCGCGTCAAGCTGATCCTCAGCGCCGCGGTGCCGCTAAATGAGCTTTATTCCGGGCAGTTGCATGAATTTGCCCATGAGCGCCTGACCAGCCGGCTGGTGGAGATGCAGTCGACCAGCTATCTGACTTCCGCCGGCTAGTGGGCAAACGCCGGGATCAAGCTGCCTTCAGACGGGGCGCGCGGCCGCTCGCCGGGCGGCCCAGTGGCTGATTTGTGCGTAGCCCATGACGGTCATGATCGGGAACATGCAGGTAAAGGCGATGAGACCGAAACCATCCATCAGGGGATCGCGGCCGGGTACGTGGGTGGATAATCCCAGCCCCAGCGCGGCGACGAGGGGAACGGTGACCGTCGAGGTGGTGACGCCCCCGGAATCATAGGCCAGGCCGATAATGGGACGCGGCGCGAACCAGGTCTGGATCAATACCAGGACGTAGGCGGGAATCAGAAAATAGTGCAGTGGTATGCCGGTAATGACGCGAAATGAACCCAGGGCAATGCCGATGGCGGCGCCGAGGGCGACGGCGATACGCAGTTTGCCGGCCTGGATGGTGCCACCGGAAACCTGGCTGGCCTTCATGGAGACCGCCAGCAGCGAGGGCTCGGCGATGGCGGTGGAAAAGCCAAGGGCGAAGGCGAAGAGGTAGATCCAGCCATACTCGCGCCAGTCCACCTGGGTGTCCGCCGCCGTCAGCCCCAAAAAGCCGGGATCGGTCAATTGCTGGGCCATGAGTTTGCCGAGCGGAAAGAGGGCATGCTCCAGGCCCTCCAGGAAAAAAGTCAGGCCAATCAAAACGAATAGTAAGCCCACCAGCACTCTGGGCAGGTGGGCTATTTTGCGGCGCAGGATCAGGACCTGGCTGCCGACGAGAATGGCGACGATAGGCAGAATGTCCCAGATGGTTGCCAGGAGGGTGGACCAGAGGGATACCAGTTTCTCGATCATCGCCGAATCTCCTGTGAAGAGGGAAAAATCAGGTGCATCGTTGCGGTCGCGGGGAGAAGGTCATCGCTCATGACCGGGCAGGGC
>SACH01000297.1 GCA_009928645.1 Gammaproteobacteria bacterium
ATGACGGCGGTCGAGATTTCCATGGGGTTCTCCGGTGGCGGGACGCCGGGGGGGTTGGGTGCGCCTGAATTATAGGTGGTGGAATTTGGCGGCAGGCTCCTCAAGGTCAGCCATAACGGTAGCTGATCGCAGCGGTTTAGCCTCCGCCGACGCTACAGCTCGCCCGGCCGCGCTTCTCCAGGTAGCGCTGATGGTAGTCCTCCGCCGGGAAGAAGTCGGTCGCGGTGGCGATCTCCGTCACGATGGGACTGGGGAAATGACCCACCTGCCGGGCCAGGGAGGCGCGGGCCGCAGCTTCCTGTTCGGCGTCCTGAGCCAGAATGAGGCTACGGTACTGGGTGCCCACATCGGGTCCCTGGCGGTTGAGGCTGGTGGGGTCATGGCCCTGCCAGAAGACCTCCAGTAACTGGCCGTAGCTGATCAGGTCCGGGTCGTATTCAATCTGCACCACCTCCGCGTGCCCGGTGCGGCCGCTGCTCACCTGGCGGTAGGTCGGCTCAGCAGTGTGGCCGCCAGCATAGCCGACCCGGGTCTGCGTCACCCCCTTGAGGTTGCAGAACTTCACCTCCGCGCCCCAGAAGCAGCCCATGCCGAAGGTCGCCAGGGCCCGGCGGGGTTGCTCGGTGCTGGCGGGCGGGTCCGCGGTGAACAGGGCCAGGTACTCGCCGTAACCCTCCCGCTCCAGGTCGGCGACGGGGATGAAGCGCAGGGCGGCGGAATTGATGCAGTAACGCAGCCCCGTCGGGCTGGGGCCGTCGGCGAAGACGTGCCCGAGATGGGAATCCCCCTGACGGGAGCGGACCTCGGTGCGCTCCATGAAGAACTTGCGGTCCTTTTTCTCCACGATCAGCGCCGGTTCCAGGGGGGAGTGGAAGCTGGGCCAGCCGGTGCCGGAATCAAATTTGTCCTTGGAGCTGAACAGGGGCTCGCCGGAGACCACGTCCACGTAGATCCCCTCCTCGTGGTGGTCCCAGTAGGCGTTGCGGAAGGCGGGTTCCGTCGCCTCCTCCTGGGTGACCCGGTATTGGAGGGGGTCGAGGCGTTGCTTGATCTCCTGCTGGTCGGGGCGTCGCCAGGCTCCTTGTTGCGGCGCGGCGGCGCAGCTTTTTTCTGCCACGCCGGCTGGGGGTTCCGTTGCCTCGGCCAGGGTTATGCCAGGCGCCCAGAAGATGGCGAGGAACAGGGCTAAGGCACCCAGGATAGTCGGGGCACAGCCTGGGGTTGGGTGGCGCCAGAGACGGGGGTTGATCATGGTAGGGACTCCGGAAGGCCGGTGTGATGGGATTAGAGATTGAGGTTGTTTTCGTAAAAAATACCCTGGCGTGGCTCACAACAGCCCCTGTCTTAGTCACCCCTAAGCGTTCACACCCCCAAGCGGCATAGGTTGGCATCGGTAGCGCAAGCCACTGTTTCTCTTGCCCCCCTCCCGCCGCCTGGAGGGGGAGGGTTGGGGAGAGGGGGCTGAAGGATTACAGTCACCTCAGGCTGATACTTCCAGTCCTTTTCTTCGCTGCCCAGGGTGGCGGGATCTTGGTAATAAATTTTAGGGGGGCTGTATCATGCAACGCCCTATCCCTGTCTTCGCCCTGACCGCAAGGATCACCTTTTGTTTCAGACTACCCGCCTTTCAGCCATGATCGTGGCGGCGCTCTCGGTTGTCACGACCCTGACGGCTTGTGGACCCAATTCCTCTCATGCGCCTGCTGAACCTCCCGCGCCCAAGTCGCCCAACATCCTGTTCATCCTCACCGACGACGTTGGCATCGACCAGTTCCGGGCCTTCGGTTACGGCGGACCGGAGGCCTTGAACCCGGCGATGCCAAGCATTGACCGGATCGCCGAAGCGGGCGTGCGCTTCCACAATGCCTGGACGATGCCCGCCTGTTCGGTGGGCCGATCCGTCATCTTCACGGGCCGCTTCCCCCTGCGCACCGAACTCTATGGGGCGCTCGGGCCCGACGACCTCGCCAACTCCATGGTTTCGCCTTGGGAGACCACGGTCCCCAAGCTCCTCAAGGAGCGCGGCTATGAGAGCGCGATCTTCGGCAAGTTCCACCTCGGGTTGCAGGGCAACAGCCCCTACCGGCTCGCTATGCCCCATTCGCTCGGCTGGGACTATTTTTCGGGCTGGCTCGACGAGACCGGCGACCCTTCCTCGATCGACACCACGGCGGGCGGGGTCGCGCCAGAGGGCACCTACGCCTGCGGCCATGTCCCGGGTGATGGCTTCCCCGGCGGCGCCGACTGGGGTGCCTGCTATGCGGGCGACGGTTCCTGCAAGGCCATGGAAAGCCCATTCGGTTACGTCAATCCCCCGGGGCGCCGCTGCCGGGACGAGGGCGGCATCTTCGATCCTCGGCAAGCCTGCAACCCTGCTGGGGTGCCGGACTACATCAACTTTGAGACCTTGAGCGCCCACTTCGTCTCGCCGCTGGTCATCAATCGCCCGGACGGCAGCGTCGAAGAGGTGCCCCACACGGACCCTCGGGCGCGAACCTATCGCGGTACGCTACCGGTCGATGAGGCCATTGCCTGGATCAACGCCCGACCCAAGGACCGGCCCTGGATGGCGACCATCAGCTTCGCGACCGTACATACGCCGCTGCAACCGCCGCCCCGCTCGCTGCTGCCGGCGGATGCGGTCCCCCTGAATGGCATCGACTGCAACGATACCCAGCAATACCTGCCCTTGAGCAAGCAGATGATCGAGGCCATGGACGCGGAAATCGGGCGCCTGCTGGTCAGCACCGGCCTCGCCCAGCGCCGCGCCGATGGCGCCCTCGACTACCGGCCGGAGGCGAGCGACACGGTGATCGTGTTCGTCAATGACAACGGCTCCCTCGGCTACACGACGCTGCCGCCGTTCGATGGCAGCCGCTCCAAGGGCACCCCCTACCAGTCCGGGGTCTGGACGCCACTGTTCGTCGCCGGCCCCCTCGTCACCGAGCCCGGTCGCAGCGTCACGCACATGGTCAATACCGCGGACCTCTTCCGGCTCTTCGCCGAGATCGCGGACATCGACGTCGAGCAGGCCGTGACGCGCACCCTCGACGCGGAGCCCCTGATGCCCTACCTCGTCGATCCCCAGCAGGAGGG
>SACH01000298.1 GCA_009928645.1 Gammaproteobacteria bacterium
AGCCCGACGTTGGACCAGATCACCACCATGCTGGCGGCGGTCAGGGTGAGCAGTTCCGCCACCACCATGCTGACACAGATAAAGGTCACCGCGGTCGCGCTCTGCATCAGGGCCCCGGCCGCCAATCCCAGGCCGATGCGGGGCAGGGGGCTGCGGGTGGAGCGGGCGATGCCGTCGCGGAGGCTGCCGCTGCTCAGAGCCTTGAGGTTGTCGCCGACCAGGTGCAGGCCGACAAAGAAGAGACCCAGGCCGAAAATGAGGGCGTTGAGTGGCGACATGCTGGCTCCGGGTTGATGGACGAGGCCCCGGGCGGACCAGGAGAGCCGGTCCTCGTCCGTGGAGCGGGATGCTATCATGACCCGTAACGCGAGTTATCTTCCCGGCCCCCCCCGGCGCGGGTTGAGGGCGGGGGTCCTGCCCAAATTCGCGTCCCACCTGTCACCGGCCGGGCGCTCCCGGAGCCTCTTGGACACAGCGCATGAAACTTATCCATGGCCTGCATTTTCGTAACCTGCGGGGGGATCTCTATGGCGGTATCACGGCCGGTGTAGTTGCCCTGCCGCTCGCCCTCGCCATGGGCGTCGCCTCGGGAGCCGGCCCCATCGCCGGCCTCTATGGGGCCATCTTTGTCGGCTTCTTCGCCGCCCTCTTTGGCGGTACCCCGGCCCAGGTCTCCGGACCGACCGGCCCCATGACGGTGGTCATGGCGGCGATCTTCACCCAGTACACCGCCATGTTCCCGGATGACCCCGCCCGGGGCGCGGCCCTGGCCTTTACCGTGGTCATGCTTGGTGGGCTGTTTCAGATCCTGTTCGGTTTCCTCAAGATCGGCAAATTCATCGAGCTGGTGCCCCATCCCGTGGTGTCGGGCTTCATGAGCGGCATCGGCGTCATCATCATCCTGCTCCAGTTGCCGCCCCTGTTGGGCTTTCCCGCCCAGAACGGCCCCCTGGCCGCGGCTGAGGCCCTGCCCCAGGCCCTGAACCACCTGGTCCCGGATGCCCTGATCCTGGGCGCCATCGCCCTGGTCATCGTCTTTTTCATGCCGAAAAAGCTTGGCCGCCTGATCCCGTCCCCCCTGGTGGCCCTGATCGTCGGCACCCTGCTCTACCTGCTCTTTTTCCGGGGTGGTCCGGCTTCCATCCTCGGCGACATCCCGACTGGGTTGCCCAATCCCCAGTGGCCGGTCTTCGAGTTCACCCTCCTGCCGCAGATGTTGCAATCGGCCCTGACCCTGGCCGCCTTGGGCGCCATCGACTCCCTGCTGACCTCCCTGGTGGCGGATAACATCACCCGCACCTATCACCAGTCCGACCGCGAGCTCATCGGTCAGGGCATTGGCAACACCCTCGCCGGGCTGTTCGGTGGCCTGCCCGGCGCCGGCGCCACCATGCGCACCGTGGTCAACGTCAAGGCTGGCGGTCAGACCCCCCTCTCCGGCGCCACTCACGCCCTGGTCCTCCTGGCCATCGCCCTCGGGGCGGGGGCCCTGGCGAGCAACATTCCCCACGCGGTGCTGGCCGGCATCCTGATCAAGGTCGGCATCGACATCATCGACTGGGATTATCTGCGCAGTCTGCGCAACGCCCCCAAGGCGGGCGTGACCATGATGTTCGTGGTGTTGGCGATGACGGTCCTGGTGGACCTCATCATCGCCGTGGCCACCGGCATGGTCATGGCCAGCATGATCTTCATGAAACGACACACGGACTTGCAGTTGCAAAGCATCAAGGCCATCCGCGAGGTGGACGAGGACAGTCCCCTGTCGCCGGAGGAGGCGGAAATCTTTCAGCAGGCCCAGGGCCGGATCATGATGTTGCACCTGGGGGGGCCGATGAGCTTTGGCGCCGCCAAGGGCATGGCGCGACTCCTCGCCCAGTTCGATGAGTACGACATCCTCATCCTGGATCTCACCGACATGCCGCAGATCGACTTCACCGCCTCCCGTGCCCTCTATGACATGGTTTTCGACGCCAAGACCATGGGCCGCCAGGTTTTCCTGGTCGGGGGGCGTAAGTCGGTGGTGGAGATGCTCACCAAGCAGGGCATCATCGATCAGATCCCTGCGGACCATCGGGTCGAGAAACGCCTGGTAGCCCTGCAAGCGGCGCAACGCCTCTTGGAGGCAGGATCAGCCCCGGCCTGAGGACCAACATGAGTATCGAAGCCGAAATTTCATCCAGTCTGGCGAGTCGAATCGCCGAACTCCAGCCCTACCTGGACCGCTACGGCCTCTGGGCCTTGTTCGTCAGTTGCCTGACCGAAGGCTTCGGTATTCCCCTCCCTGGCGAGACCCTGCTCATCGCCTGCGCCCTGATGGCCGCCTCCGGTCAGATGGATCTGGCCAGCGTACTGCTCGTCGCCTGGGTGGGGACCCAGTTGGGGGACATCATCGGTTACCTACTCGGCCGCCGTGGTCTCAAGCGGCTCCTCCAGCCGGGGACCGGGCAGAGCCAGCGGCTGGCGCGGGTGGAGGCGCAGTTTGCTCGTTGGGGTGTCGGCCTGCTGGTGATTGGCCGGTTCCTCGATGGCATCCGCCAGACCAGCAATCTGGCCGCCGGCATGCTGGCCATGCCCTGGAGCCGGTTTCTCACGGGCACCCTGATCGGTACCAGCCTCTGGGTCTTCAGCTTCGGCCTCGGCGCCTATCTCCTGAAGAAGGATTTCCATGCCATCACCAGCTTCCTGGCCCCCATGCGGCCCTATAGCCTGTTCCTGGCGGCCCTCCTGATCCTGGGGCTGTTGGTCTTGGTGGTGAGTACGCGCCGCCGGCGGGTCGATAAGGCCTGATCTTGGACGCCGGGCTGGGGAACAAAGGACATGGAGTAAGGAGCAAGGGACATGGGTGTGGAACATGGCAGAAGGGGGGAACAATGACCATGCTGCGAAGCCGGGTCGGTACAGATCAGACCCCACTGAAGCCTCCTTAAGCCAACAAGGTGACTTTTTTCTTGACGCTTTCCGGTTGGCTCTCTAAGATTCGCTCCGTTCCGGCTACGTAGCTCAGCTGGTTAGAGCGCAGCACTCATAATGCTGATGTCACTAGTTCGAATCTAGTCGTAGCCACCAAAAAG
>SACH01000299.1 GCA_009928645.1 Gammaproteobacteria bacterium
CTGGATCTCGTCGGCCATCAGGGTGTCGCCCTTGGCGATGCGCACGGCGCGAAAATCGCGCAAGGTGCGCTTGAGGCTGGCCTGCTCTTCCAGGGGGGCACCGCGCGGGCTGGTCTGGATCAGGCTCAGCGTCTGATCGCGCAGCTCGATGGCTACCTTGTCGGTGCGCACCGGCTTGGGGACAAACAGGTTCATCCGCCCCAGCAGTTGCGGCTTGGTGTCGATCTGGTTGATCGCGGTGGTCAGGCTGACGGTGGAAAAGGCGTCAGCGGCGAAGATATCGAGAGTCGGCATGGGGGTCTCCTGGCTGACGCTTAACGGACGATGATGCCCGCGGCGGCGAGCTGGGCAATGGCGGTGGTCTTGTCGCCGGCGCTGATGCCGGTGGGCCAGATCAGTTCCGCGCCGTTGACCTCGGCATCGCGGACGATGGCCACGGCGGGCAGGCCGTCCGAGGAGTCGGCATCCACGTGGTCATAGAGCACGGCCACGGCGACGGAAATGTCCGAGGAGGTGGCATCTTCATCCAGCGGGACGTAGTAGCTGTCATCCTGGAGGGCCAGCACGGTCCCCGGTTCCAGGGCGGTGGCGGAGAGGACGGTGACAATCTCGCGCGAACGGGTGCCATTAGCCTCGGAGACGAGGAACTCGGCACGATGGTTGCCTTCAGTGAGTACGGTCATGGATGGCTCCGGGCGTTGAGTTTGGAAATAACGGATTGCCAGGCCGACGCGGGCGAGGCGGCATCGTGGGCATTAGTGCCGGCGCGGATCGCCGGGCCTTGCGCGGCGGCGACGGCGGTTAGCAACTCGGCGCGCACCTGGTCCAGGCTTAGGCCACGGACGATGAAGTCGCCGGCCAGGGGCGCTTGCCGCAGGCGGGCGCAGAGGTCGAGGATCTCGGCACAGCGGCCGCGCTCGGCACTGCGGACGGCCTCGATGGCGGCCTCGGTTGCCTTGGCGTCCTCGGGCAGGGGCGGGGCGCCGTCGCTGTTGCCGGGGGCGGCGCGGGCGGCTTCGGTCGGGTCCGGGGTCTCCGCCGCGCTGGCGACGGTTGGGGTCGGGTCTTCCGGCCCCGGGTCCTGAGTGTTTTCAGGGGGCATAACAGGCTCCTCTGGGGAACGGACGGTCAGGGGAAACAGGGCAGGCGCGCCATCGCGGCGTACCTGGGCGCCGGCATCGGCCGGGACCGGGACCAGGCTGATCTCCAGCGGCTCGAAACGGGTGACGCGCACCTGATCGGGGTCACCCTGGCTGGTGGCGGCGGTGCGCTCGATCTCGTGGATGGCATAGCCGATGGAGACGTTGCGCAAGATGCCGGCGGCAATGTCCGCGCGGATGCCGGCCACCTCGGGGCGCGGGCTGAGGCGGATCTCCGCCCGGCCCTCGTTGCCGTCCACCCAGGCCCGCTCGACCACGCCGATGACGTTGGTCAGGTCATGACTGGCATGGCTGTTGAGGACCGGGGCGCCGGCGTTGAGGCGGGTCAGATCGGCGCCGGCCAGGTCCAGGGATTCGTAGAACTCCTCCCCCTCCCAGAAGTCGTAGCGGCGCACCTGGGCGCCGGTGGACCAGATCACCTCGATGGTGTCAGATGCGGCGGCCTGGCTGGGACGGTCGATGCGGGCCAGGCGGGATTGGAGGGGTAGGGTGCGGGTGGCAAGGGTCATGGGCGGATTACCTGAGCGGGGCCAGGGCGGGCGGCGGCCCGGGCGGCAGGAGGCGGGGCAGCAGCGTCCTCGGCGTCGGGGTCATTCGTGGCGTCGTCATCATCGAGGTCATCCATGTCATCAGGATCGTCCGGGCGGTCCGGGTCCGCGTCATCCCCGCTGGCGGGCGTGGTGGCAGCCGTCCCCAGATCCTGCCGCGGATCGGTGGCGAGGATGACCCCGGCGGCGTCGAGCTTGGCATTCCAGGCGGCGATCTCGGCCAGGGTGGTGTCGGGGTCCATTCCCTGCTGACGGATGGCCTCTGGCATGCTGATCAGGCCGGCGCGGACCTTTTCGACCAGAGCGGGGATCTCGCGCACCTCATCCACCATCACCCGCGCCGGGGCGGTCCACAGCGGGACCTCGGGGGCTTGCAGGCGGCCGGCGCCGAGGGCCTCGGCCTCCAGGAACCAGCGTGAAAGGGGTTGCAGCAGTTGCGGGCCGAGCAGGCTCCAGCGCCAGGTTTCGATGTTCCTGGCAAACTCATTCCAGCCCATGCGGGCAGAACTGAAATTCACCTGGGAAAGATCGCCGGTCAGGACCTCATAGGGCAGGCCATAGCCGGCTGCCACCGCGCGCAATTGCCCGGCGATGAAGGCCACGTCGTCCTCCGGCTGCGGCGGGGTGGCGAACTCCATCTCCATGCCGGGGGGCAGGTATTCCAGCGTGCCGGGTTCGAGCTTGTCGAGCAGGCTGTATTCGTCCGGTTGCAGCTCCGGCGGGACCTCGGTAAGGCTGTCCACGCGGCGAAAGCCCATGAAGCAGGAGGCCAGGCGCATGCGCTCACGCTGGGCATCCTGGTAATCGGCAATGTGGCGCATGGCCAGATAGGCGGAGCGGCCCCAGGGCACGCCGCGGACCTGGTTGGGGCGCTCGGCGAGGAACAGGTGCAGGATCTGGTCGGCGGGGACGAAGACGCTCTCGCCGGCAAAGAACCGGATGCTGTCGCCGGGATGCTCGCGGAACAGCCAATAGCCGACGCGGCGGTCCTGAGCGTCAAACTGCACGCCCATGCGGATGTAGCCGCCATCTGGCAAGGCCTCGGTCTTGGTGTGGTCGAGGTAGTCAGCTTCCAAGATCTGCACTTGCAGCGGCGGCGGGTCGCCCCGCAGCAGCAGGTTATCCGCCGGGGGGCGGATGATGCGACGGACCATGACCTCGCCGGATTCGGCGATGGCGCGCAGGATTTGCTGTTGCAGGCCGTAGCCGTCCAAGCGCCCGGCGGCATCACAGGCGGTGGTCTCCCACCAGGCGGCCCAGCGCTTCTGGCGGCGGGAACTCTTCCAGGTGCAGCGGATGCCGGCGCCGATGACGTTGTTGACGATGGCGTTCATCGCCCGCTCGGCCCA
>SACH01000300.1 GCA_009928645.1 Gammaproteobacteria bacterium
GATGAAGTCGCCCGGCATGACCAGGCCCCGTTCCGGGTGGCGCCAGCGCACCAGGGCCTCGGCGCCGACGACCCGATCGGCTTCCCCCGCCTGGCCCAGACGGATCTGGGGCTGGTAGTGGAGGACGAATTCCTCCCGGTCTAGGGCCCGTTGCAACTCCTCCCGGGTGCGGACGTAATAAACCACGTCCTGGTTCATGCGCTCGTTGAAGAAGCGGTAGGTGTTGCGCCCGCCCTTCTTGGCCTCGTAGAGGGCGGTGTCGGCGTTGCGCATCAGGGTCTCGGCATCGGCGCCATCGGCGGGAAACAGGGCGATACCAATGGAGAAGGAGGTGCTCAGTTGCCGGCCATCGAGGTCGAAGGGGCGGCTCAGGTCCTGGAGAATGGCCTCGCACTTGGTGGAGACCCCATGGTTGTCCTGCACCTCAAACAGGACCATCAGGAACTCGTCGCCGGAGAGGCGGCATAGGCTGTCCTCCTGGCGCACGGCCTGACGCAACCGGTCCGCCACCGCCTGCAACAGCCGGTCCCCGGCGCTGTGGCCATAGCTGTCGTTGACCAGCTTGAACCGGTCCAGGTCCATCAACAGCAGGGCCATCTGGCTGCCGTGACGCTCACCGTGGGCGATCGCCTGGCCGATGCGGTCCAGGCCGAGCAGGCGATTGGGGAGATTGGTCAGGGGGTCGTGGTAGGCGAGGAATTCGATCCGCTCCTGGGCCGCCTTGGTGGCGGTGATGTCCGTGAAGCTGGCGACGTACTGGGTGGTTTCGCCGGCGCTATTGCGCACCGCGGAGATGGTCAGCCATTCGGGGAAGATCTGGCCGGATTTGCGGCGGTTCCAGATCTCCCCCTGCCACTGGCCCTCTGTCAGCAGACGGTGCCAGAATGCCTGATAAAACTCCGGCGATTGCCGACCGGATTGCAGCCGCCGCAGGGTCTGGCCCCTGATCTCCTCCGCGCTATAGCCCGTCACTTGGGTGAAGGCCGGGTTGGTCGACAGTACCCGGCCGGCAGCGTCGGTGACGGCGATGGCCTCGCCGCTGTTGACGAACACCTTTTCCGCCAGCAGGAGTTGCTCGTTTTTGCGCTGGATGATGGCGGTACGGCCGGTCATGCCCAGCATCAGCACCTGCAGGAGGGTGGCGAAGAGCAGCCCCACCACCCCCACCGCCCAGGCCAACCAGGGCCGGTGGGCCTGGCGGTAGTCCTCGCCGACACTGACGGCGAGCAGCCAGTCGCGATCGCCCATGCGCAGGTGGGTGCTCCAGTCCACCGGGGTCGCCGGGGCGGGGGAGGGGCCGGCGACCCGCTCCCCGAGGCGGTAGAGCAGGGCCTTCTCCGGCTCGGCCTCGACGTCGATGAGTTGGAAGCTCAGCCCCGGCGGCACCCGGCCGCGGGTGGCGATGTCGATCATCTCGTCGACCTTGATCACGCCGACGGCGAAGCCCTGGTGGCGGTTGGGTGCCGCGTCCCCCTCCAGGGGGATGCGTTGATGGCTGGCTTCGGCTTCGGCTTCGGCGTTGGCCGCGTCCAGGGTCCCGATCCCCGCCTGGTCCCCGGTCAGAGCCTCCGTCTGGCCTCCCGTCTGAACCCCAGTCTGGTCACCACGCTGGCCCTCGGCCTGACTCCCCGTCTGGACCTCAATCGGGTACGGGGCCGGCGTCTGGGCCTCGATGGGCAAGAGTTGCAGCAGGCCGACCCGCTGCTGACTCTCCTGCACCAGGAGGATGGGGGCGGTCACCGCCATGGCGTTGGTCGCCCGGGCGCGCGCGATGGCCTGGCGCCGGATGGGCTCGGAGTTGATGTCGAAACCCACCGCTGGCTTGTTGCCCGCCAGGGGCGCGATATAGCGGACGGTGACGTACTCGGGGCGGGTCGTCGCCCGGATCAGGCGCCGCTCGGCGTCGCGCTCGGTGATCTGGAAGGGCCCCAGGGGGGAGAGGGTGCTGATCCGCGCCTCGAAGGCCGGGCGCTCGGCGTCGGTGACCAGGTCGTTGTAACTCAGGGCGAAGACATCCGGGTTGTCCTCCAGGGTGCGGCGGGTGAAGCGCTCGAACTGGGCGAAGCTGAAGTCCGGGGTGGCCTCGACGAAGTGGCGCAGGGAGGCCAGGATCTCCCGGTGGGTGATGAGGCGGTCGGCGATTCCCTGGGCGAGGAAGTCACCGTCCGCCTCCAGTTCGCTGGCCTGGGATTGGGCCTCCCAGCGGGCGGTCCCCCAGAAGGCCAGGATCGCCAGGGCCAGGGTCAGGAGCACGGGCAGGACGGTGCGACGCAGGCGCTCCGCCCAGAGGTGGTCGCGGCGGTTGAGGAAACACAGGGCCAGGGGGGCGAAGACCAGCACGCCCAGGACGTCACCGACGTACCAGTTCCACCAGGTGTAGGGGGCGCCGGCGGGGGCGATGACGCCCGCCAGGGCCAGGGTGCTGACTCCAAAGGAAGGTGAAACCAGGCCGGCGATCACCCCGCCCAGGAGCAGGAAGCGGAAGGCGTCCTGCTCCAGCTCCAGGGCGCGCCAGGCCGTGCCCTGCCAGCGCTGGACCAGCCAGACCCCGGCTCCGGCTTGCAGGCTGGCGCCAACCCCGATCGCCAGGGCGACGACCAGGGTAGTGAGGCTCAGGGTCCCGTTGAGCCAGGCATGACCCACGTTGAGCAGGCTGGAACCGAGCCAGACACCGGGCAGGACCCGGGGGCCGAACTGAAGCCCGGCCGCCAGGGCCAGACCCGCCGCGGGAAAGACCGGGCTGGCGTAACCGGGCGGGATGGCCAGGAGCAGGCCGGCGGCGCCCAGCAACAGATAGGCCAGGGCGAGGAGGAGGATCAGAGCCATCGCGACGGGGGGGTGGGGTTAGGCGAGACGGTCACGATGGGTGGCGAACCGGGAGCGAAGTAGTTTGTCGATTTCGATCGCGAGGAAGCTGGGCAGAAAGCATAACAGGATCGCAGGCCACCAGTGGGCGGGAAATTCGGCGGTGCGGAACAGGTCCGCCGCGGCGGGGAACAGGGTGGGAATGAGCCGGATGAGCAGGCTGCCGGCGATCCCCCCGAGCAGCCAGGGGTT
>SACH01000301.1 GCA_009928645.1 Gammaproteobacteria bacterium
GGTGGCACCCGCAGCATATCCCCTCACCAGCCGGGGGAAGCACCTAAAGAAAAGGGCCCGGAGATTGTCCGAGCCCTAAAAGTTGGTGGAGGCGGCGTCCACTGACCGCCTATCCCCACCTGTCCCTAGCGTATCTTTGATCATTGATTTAATAAGGTAAAATGTCGCTGGGGGTCTACCCGCTTCCTGCCCAGTCCGGCTATCATAGGTAGGCATGAAGGTAGGCCAGGTAGGCCAGGTAAAGGAGGTCACGGTAGGTATGAGAGGCACGCTGCACCGGCTGAAAGACAAACAGATCAAGGTGGCGACCAAGCCGATCTGCGACGGCGGGGGGCTGTGGCTCCAAGTCCGCGGCGAGGCCCGGACCTGGATCTTTCGCTATGACCACGCGGGCCAACGGCGCAACATGGGCCTGGGCAGCTATCCGGCCGTGACTTTGGCCGAAGCGCGCAAACGGGCGGCGGAGTGCCGGGAGCTGCGGACCCAGGGGATCGACCCCCTGGCCCACCGCCGGGGCCAGGACAGCGCTCCGGCCGCTCCCAGCGTTCCCACCTTCACCTCGGTGGCGGCGCGCTACATCCGCTCCAAGCGGCGCGCCTGGTCAAACATCCGCCACGCCCGCGAGTGGCCCTCCAGCCTCAAGCGGTATGCCCGGGCGATCATCGGTTCAACCCCCGTCGACCAGATCGACACCGCGTCCATACTAAAGGTACTGGAGCCCGTCTGGCACAAGCGCCCGGAAACCGCCAGCCGGGTGCAGTCCCGCCTCGAGAACATCCTCGATTATGCCGCGGCCATGGGCTGGCGGGATCCGGTCAACCCAGCACGTTGGCGCGGCCACCTGTCCCGGTTGCTGCCCAGCCCCCAGACCATCAAGCGTCAGCAGAACGGCGGCGCCGAACCGCACTACGAGGCCATACCCTACCCCCAGGTGCCGGCATTCGTCGCCGAGTTGCGTAAGCTCCACAGCTTTAGCGCGCGCGCCCTGGAGTTTGCCATCCTGACCGCCACCCGCACGGGGGAGGTCCTCGGGGCGCAGTGGGTGGAGGTGGATCTGGCGGCCGCGACCTGGACCATCCCCGCGGTCCGCATGAAAGCGCGGGTCGAGCATCGGGTGCCGCTTTCGAATCGCGCCCTGGAGATTCTCCAGGCCCTCCCGCGCATTTACGGCAACCCCTACGTCTTCCCCGGCGCCAGGCATAATAAGCCCTTGTCCAGCGTGGCCCTGCTAATGTGCATGCGCGGGCTGGGGCACGGGGTCAACGGCGCCAAGTCGGGCGCGGTGCCGCATGGGTTCCGGTCGTCGTTTCGGGATTGGGTGGCGGAAGAGACGGGGTTCCCGGCTGCGGTCGCCGAAGCGGCGCTGGCCCACACCATCACCAATGCCGTGCAGGCAGCGTACGAGAGAGGGGATAAATTCAGGAAGCGGCGGGAGTTGATGCAGGCCTGGGCGGAGTATTGCGCCCAAGCCTGAGTCAGTCAGTGGGTCAGTTGGTTCGGCTGGCGGCAATCCGCTCCGCCTGCCAGCGGGTCACGTCATCCTCCAGCCAGGCGACCGCGCCGGCGGAGATTTTGACCGGGGCGGGGAACTGGCGGGCTTTCACCTTGGCATAGATTGTCGCGCGTGCCAACCCCGTGCGATGTTCAACCTCTTTCCGTCTGAGAAATCGCATCAGACAATCCCCCCCAGATCCCAGCCAGCGCTGTCAGCACCCTGGTCGCGGGCGATGCACGACAGACCATCATGCACCCTGTGGTATTCAGGCCGCTGATTCCGCTCCTGGACACCCGTGTGTCGGTCATGCGCGGTGCTGCCGCCGCGCACCTTAACCAGGGTGCCGTACTGTTTTTCGGCCATGAGCGTGTCGGGCACGCCCACCGCCGTCTTGCACCCAACCCCCTTGCGGGTCGTATCAGGGTCAACCATTCCACAGCTCCTTGAATCAAGAATCATTCGCCCCGGAACCGCCGGGGTGGCGGGCTACCTTACTTCCGGTGCCCCGACCAATGATGGGAACCCGGACATCATGCGCATGAAAATCTAAAACGATCCATCCTGAGGTAACCAACGGTCCGCCGCTAACTGACCACCACCGCTGAATCCATCCTGACAGGCCATTCCCAGGCGGTTCCGGTAGGCGTTTTCCCTGTACATCGTGCATATCCCAGACAGGCCGATCGCATTAATCGACCACGGTTCAGAGTATAAAATCACTGTAGCCAGGGTCAATGTTTTTTTACTGACCAATTCTGACCGGCTGAGGGCGCTGCTAAAGCCAGCATGGAGAATACAGGGTATACACCACCCACTCCTGCCGGATGAAAGAGTGTGTGCAGGCTTCTGGTAGCAGATAGCAACTCGCTGATAATTATTTTGATTATTTGAAAAATCTGGCTAAGCAGAGCTGGCCACCGCGCATTATTTCACGTAGCGTCAATGCCTGCCTTTCTGGCAGGGCTTGAGTTTAAAAATTGACAGGGTGTATTCCACACAATTATTGACCCCTACCGTGGCATTCAATTCATCAGCTGCTTTGACTGCGATGATTAGTTGGTCGGTAATACGCCATTACCGACCCCGACACCCAACGGCACACGGTATTTCCCCCTCCTCAGGTGCCAACCCTAAGGGGACGGAGGCGGGTCTTGGCGCTCAGGCGCGGGTAGTCGGGTACCCGCCGGGGCGTGTAGCCAAGCGGGACGCGTGCGGCTACATCCTTCCCCGCGCGGTTCAGCACGACGCCTTTGCCGAACGTGGCATGTCACTCCCGTCGGCCGTTGGCCGAGGTGTGGAATCCGCCCACCGGTGTTTCTTTCTGCCGTGCTGTCAGTGACGGGGCGTGTTGCGAGACGCGGGGCGGCATGCGGACCGACCCATGGCTGAGTCCGGGGTCCGACAGGCCACCCCCGGGCAACCCGAGGCATTGATGTCACGAAATACCCCGGACACTGCGCCAGAAACGATATTGTGCAATGAGATGTCGCGGCCGATCTGAAACTGGCCGAAATCTGACGATCTGAAACTGGCGCTTCTTCC
>SACH01000060.1 GCA_009928645.1 Gammaproteobacteria bacterium
ACCCCCGGACCACTGGCGTCATCCTCCTCGGCCGGGGTTCCTCGGACCCCATGGCGAATGGCGAGGTCGCCAAAATGGCGCGCTGGCTCTTTGAGACCCGCCGCCACGACCTGGTGGACATCGCCTTCACTGGTGTCGCCTTCCCGCGCCTGGAGGGGGTCGTCCAGCGCCAGGCCCGGCTAGGCATGACCCAGGTCGTGGTCCTGCCCTACTACCTCTTCACCGGCACCCTGATCGAGCGCATCCGGCGCCAGGTGGACCATCTCCGCGGCCAATATCCCCACCTGCGCTTGGTCTGCGCCGACTATTTCGGCTTCGAGCCGGAGATCTTCGACCTGGTCGAGCAGCGGGTGCGGGATGGCCGCGCGGGGGTCGGCACCCTGCCCTGCGACGGCTGCAAGTATCGGGAGATGGCCCACGATGCGGGGCATACGCATCATCATGATCATGGGCCCCAACATGGCCATGGACACCATCACCCTGCTGGCGTCGAGCTTCCGCTCCCGGGCCCTCACCTGCCAGGAGGAAGAGAGTCAGACGGCCATCGCCACCCCCACCTCATGCATCAGGCAGAACGTCACGCTAATTCTCCTGAGGCGGCGCGCCAGCCTACTGAAAATGAAAGACATTACCATAACCTTCACGCTCATGACGGAGGCCCGCGGTGAGTTCGATGAACGTTAGGGCCTCCGGGGCTGGGGCTGGGGCCGTGACTGAACAACTGACCGCGGCGGGGCGGAGCATCGAGCACGAATCCTTCGCCATCATCGACCGGGAGGCGGGCCCCCATGACTACCCGGCGGACCAGTGGCCCCTGGTGCGGCGCCTGATCCATGCCGCCGGTGATTTTGACTTCAACGGCCTTACCGCCTTCCACCCCGCGGCCGTGGCGGCCGGCATCGCCGCCCTGGGGGCCGGACGACCCATCGTCGCGGATGTGGAGATGATCGCCGTCGGCCTGTCCCGCCCCCGCCTCGCCCATTTCGGGGTCACCGTCCAACACTTCATCGCCGACGCCGACGTCATCCGCCAGGCCCAGGCCGAGAACAGCACCCGCGCCGTCCAGGCGATGCGCAAGGCCTGGCGCCTAGGTCTGCTCGACGGTGGCCTGGTGGCCATCGGCAACGCCCCTACCGCCCTGCTGGAGGTGATCCGTCTCGTTCGTGAGGAGGGCGTGCGGCCGGGCCTGATCATCGGCATGCCCGTGGGCTTCGTCGCCGCCGCTGAATCCAAGGAGGCGCTGGGACAACTCACCGCGGTCCCCTGGATCCTGACCCGAGGCCGCAAGGGCGGCTCCACCCTGGTGGTCGCTGCCCTCCACGCCCTGCTGGCCTTGGCAGAGGCGCGGGATGAGGGGTGATGAAGTTGCCGATCTCCGTCAGAGTCTTGCTGAATGGCGGCTGAGCCAAGCCGCAAGCGCCGCGGGCTACGTACCGGCTTCACCACCGGCGCCTGCGCCGCCGCGGCAGCCCGGGCGGCGGTGGAGGCCCTGGTGACCGGTCGTGTGCCCGAGAGCGTCGACTGCCTGCTGCCCAATGGCCAGAGGGTGCGCTTCACGGTCAGCGAGGGGCGACTGGACGGCCCCGGCGCCGATGACAGTGAAGGACGGCCGACCAGCCCCGTGGCCGCCCGGGCCGTGGTGATCAAGGACGCGGGCGACGATCCGGACTGTACCCATGGCGCCCACCTCACCGCCGAGGTCCGCGTCCTGCGGAACGCCCCGGGGGAGGTGCGGTTGCGGGGCGGTCCCGGGATCGGCACCGTTACCCAACCCGGTCTGGGGCTGGAGGTCGGAGGACCGGCCATCAACCCGGTGCCGCGCGGCAACATCACGGCCAACGTCCGCGCCGCCGCCGGGGCGTTGCTGGCAGACCGGGGGCTGGAGGTGACCATTTCCGTCCCTGGCGGCGAGGCCATGGCGCGCAAGACCCTCAACCCCCGCCTGGGCATCCTCGGCGGCATTTCCATCCTCGGCACCACCGGCATCGTGCGCCCTTACTCCACCGCCGCCTTTCGCGCCAGCGTGGTCCAGGGTATCGAGGTCGCCGCCGCCCAGGGCCAGGACACGATCGTCCTCACCACCGGCGGGCGTACGGAAAAGTTCGTCATGCGCGCCCTGCCCGCCCTGCCCCCGGTCTGTTTCGTGCAGATGGGCGACTTCACCGGCGCCGCCCTGGACGCCGCCGTCCGCCTGGGCATCCGCCAGGTGGTCATCGGCTGCATGGTCGGCAAGCTCGCCAAAATGGCCCAGGGCGAGACCATGACCCACGCCCGGCGGGCCGAGGTGGACCGGGACCTGCTGGCGGCGGTCGCCCGGGACTGTGGTGCCCCAACCGCGGTCTGCGCCGACATTCGCCGGGCCGAGACCGCCCGCTACGCCGCCGAGCGTCTGGCTGAACTGGGCCTGGCCGGCGCCTTCCACCAGGCCCTGGCCCGGCGATTGATCGCCACCCTCGCCGCCCGCTATCCCAACCGGTTCGACCTGCGGGTGCTGGTGTGCGACTTCGAGGGCGAGCGGCTGCTTGCCGAGGCCAGTAGCGCGCCCCACCCGGACATCCTGGTTGGGCGACCGGCGTGATGGACGCCACATCGCCCTACCCCTGCCGGATCATCGGCGTCCTCGACGACGGCCCCGCTGGCCTGACCGCCGCGGCCTTGGCCGCGCTGAGTGATGCGGATCTGGTGATCGGCGGTCGTCGGCTGCTCAACCTCTGCGCCCATCAATGCCCTCCCACGGCCGAGCGCCGCGACCTAACGGGTGGCCTGGCCCAGGTCCCGGGCTGGATCGCCGCGGCCCTGGCGGCGGACCGGCGGGTGGTGGTCCTGGCCACCGGCGACCCCCTCTTTCATGGGATTGGCGGCTACCTGCGCGCTCGACTCCCGGCGACGGCCCTCGAGTTCCTACCCAACCTCTCCACCCTGCAACTGGCCTGCGCCCGCCTCGGCCTGGCCTGGCAGGACCTGCGCCTGGTTTCAGTCCACGGTCGGGATAGCGGTGAGTGGCGGGAGGGCGCGGGGCCGGAGCATGGGCTCTATCCCATTCTGCGGGCTTTACAGGAGATTGATGCCGCCAGCGGGGATGCTGCTGGCCAAAGTCTGGATCCAGCGATCAGGCCATCAGAGACCGGAGTGGGGGTCGCCCTTGATTCCCCTCTCCCCAACCCTCCCCCGCCAGGGGTACGGGAGCGTTACGCTAGGGCGCACCTGGCTATCCTCACCAGCCCGGCCAACAGCCCCGACCGTATCGCCCGGCTGCTGCTCCAGGAGGGCCTGGGGGACGCCTGCCGCCTGGCGATCGTGGCCCACCTGCGCCGGCCGGACGAGCAGGTGATCGCCGACCTCTCCCCAGCCACCGCCGCCGACCGGTACTTTCCCGATCCCAATCTGGTCGTGCTCACCCTGAGGGGCCCGCGCCGGCCTCCCGTCCGCTTCGGTCTGGCGGACGACCATTTTCTGCAACGCCAGCCCGACCGGGGGCTGATCACCAAGCGCGAGGTGCGAGCCCTGTCCCTGGCGCGCCTGCAACTGCGCGCCGATAGCATCGTCTGGGACATCGGCGCCGGCTCCGGCGCCCTGGGCCTGGAAGCGGCCCGGCTCTGTCCCCGCGGCTTTGTCCACGCCATCGAGAAGAATCCGGCGGACGCCGCCATCGCCCGGGAGAACCGTCGTCGCCTCGGCATCGGCAACTACCGCCTGATCCAGGCCAAGGCACCGGCCGGCCTGGCGGACTGGCCCGACCCCGACGCGGTCTTCATCGGCGGCTCCGGCGGCGAACTGCCCGATCTCATCCGTCTCGCCCTGACCCGCCTACAGGACCGCGGCTGGCTGGTGATGAATTTCGTCACCTTCGAAAACCTCAATCTGGCCATGACGCTACTCAAGGAACTTCAGGTCACGTGGGACATCACCCAGCTCCAGGCCGCCCGCGGCCAGCCCATCCTCGACCTGCACCGCCTGGTCCCAGAAAACCCCGTCTGGGTGCTGGCAGCCACGCGCGAGGTAGCCGAGGCGGAGGGTATCGAGCGCCGCCATGACTGAAACGCGAGTTCTTTCCGCAGCATTTTGGCCCTGTAACAGGAACCTAGACGGTAATTTTTGATGAATTCTGAGATGAATGCCGCGATGACGGCCACGGGCTGCCTCTACGGCCTCAGCTTGGGCCCCGGCGAACCGGGCCTCATCACCCGGCGCGCCTGGGAACTGCTCCAAGGCACCGGCGTCTGGGCCTATCCGGTGCGCAAGTGGGACGGGGACAGCTTCGCCCTGGACATCGTCCAGCGCGCCGGGCTAGCGGTGCCGGAGACGGCCTTCCCCCTCTGCTTCCCCATGACCCACAACCCCGAGGTCCTGGCCAAGCATTGGTTGGCGGCGGCCCAGACCGTGCTGGAACATCTGACGCAGGGCCGGGACGTCTGCTTCCTGGTGGAAGGCGACGCCTCCACCTACTCCACCTTCGGCCATCTGGCACGGACGGTCTCCGCCCTCGACCCGGCAGTCCATGTCGAGGTGATCGCTGGGGTGACCTCCTACCAGGCCGCCGCCGCCCATCTGGGGGTGGCGCTGGCCGATGCCGACGACACCCTGGCCATCCTCCCCGCCGGCTACGGTATCCACACCATCGACCATCTGCTGGACGAGTTCGACGCCCTGGTCCTGCTCAAGGTCAAACCCCTGCTCGACGATATCATCGCCCTGCTGGCGCGACGCGGCTTGCTGGAGCACGCCCGCTTCGTCGAAAAGGTCGGCTGCCCAGAGGAGCGCACCGTCCATGATCTGAGCCAGATCCGTGGCGAGACCGTCAACTATCTGTCCCTGCTTCTGGTGCACAACCCCCACCGGGCCAAGGGCGAACCCTTGCGTGGCTGCCGCAAGAAGCCCCCTCGTGAGGGGGATGTGGCATGACGTCAGCCGCCGCGCCGGCCACCCCGGACGTCCCGCCCATCGCCCTGATCGCCATCACCCGCCAGGGTGTCGTGCAGGCCGCAGCCCTCGTCCGACGCCTGCAAACCGCGGACCCGGCATCCGGTGCCGTCACGCTCCTTGTCCCGGAAAAATTCGCCGGACTACTGGCTGAACCGACGCACCTGGCGAGGGACCCAGGCCTCCGGATTCAGCCCTACTGCGGGCCCCTGAGCGACCAGATCGGGCCACTCTTCGCCGCCTACGACCAACTCATTTTCTTTGTCTCCCTGGGCGCGGTAACCCGCCTCATCGCCCCTCACCTCCAGTCCAAGCACCAGGACCCCGGTGTCCTGGTGATCGATGAGGCCGGGCGCTTCGTCATCCCGGCCCTGTCCGGCCATGTCGGCGGCGCCAACGCCTTCGCCGGGCACATTGCCGGGCTGATCGGCGCCACGGCGGTCATCACCACCGCCTCGGACGTCGGCGAGACCCTCGCCGTCGACCTGCTCGGTCGGGAATTTGGCTGGCGGCTGGAGGCGCCCAAGCTCAACGTCACCCGCGTCTCCGCCCGGGTCGTCAACGGTGAGCCCATCGCCCTCATCCAGGAGTGCGGCCGTCGCGATTGGTGGCGCCGCGATACGCCGCTGCCAGCCAATATCCACCGCTTCGATCATTTTGAGGACATCCCGGACCCGGAGCGCTACGCCGGCCTGCTATGGATCACCCGGCGGGGGATTTCGCTGGATCGATGGCAGCGGTTCGCCGAGCGCCTGGTGGTCTACCGCCCGCCAGAGCAGGAACGGGGGGGCAGCGACACCGACCAGCCTGATTCTCAGCAACCGATCACCGTACTGGAACCTTTCACTGGGCCTGGCACAGGTGCAGCCGATCCCCTGGGGTCACCCCACCGCCTGGAGTCATGCCGGCAAACCGCCAGGGAGGGTAAGAGTGAAGCGGGACCAGAAACTCTGGCTCCCTCCCCCCTCGCGGGGGAGGGCTGGGGAGAGGGGGAAGGCAATAAAAAGGGGGACAGCCATAGGGAGAGGGTCGAGACGACGGTTTCCCCCCCCCTCTTTCTTGGTCTTGGCTGCGACCGTCATACCGGACTGGAGACCCTGGCCGAGGCCGTGCGCCTGGCTCTGGCGCAATGCGGCGCCCACCCCGATCAGGTCGCCGGCGCCGCCACCATCGACCGCAAGGGCGACGAGCCCGCCATCCTGGCCCTGACGAGTCGTCAGGGCTGGCCCTTGCACCTCTATTCAAGCGCCGAACTGGCCCAGGTGCCGGTGCCCAATCCCTCCGCGACCGTGCTCGCCCACATGGGGACGCCGGCGGTGGCCGAGGCGGCGGCCTTGCTGGCGGCCGGGACCTGTCCCCCTCTCCCCCACCCTCCCCCGCGCGGGGGGAGGGAGTTTGGTGCCCACAGCCCTGTCTCCCAGCGGTCCGAAGAGAGCGAGGCTGGGGACCTGGCCATCCTCAGGAGGGCCGTGCTGGTGCTGGAGAAATTCAAATACCGCGGACCGGATGGTAAGAACGCCACGGTCTCCATCGCCCGACCAGGGCTTGTCGCGACTGAACCCTGTGTTACCGCGGCCAGAACCGGGACCCCGCCCCACGGCAAGCTCTACCTGGTCAGCCTGGGCCCCGGCAACCCGGAGCACATGACCCAGCGCGCCCGTCAGGCCATTGCCGAGGCCGAGGTGGTGATCGGCTATGGCACCTACCTCAAGCTGATCCCGGAGCTGCTCGCCGGCAAGGAGGTCATCCGCAAGGGTATGACCGAAGAGCTCGACCGCAGCATCGAGGCTTATGAACAGGCCCGCCGCGGCCGGCGCGTGGCCCTGGTCTCCTCCGGCGACATCGGCGTCTACGGCATGGCCGGGCCCACTTACGAGGTCTTATTCCAAGCCGGTTGGCGCCCAGGCACGGGGGTCGAAGTCGAGGTAGTCCCCGGCACCACCGCCCTGGCCACCTGCGCCTCCCTGGTGGGCGCCCCTCTGACCCACGATTTCTGCGCCATCTCCCTCTCCGACCTGCTCACCCCCTGGCCGGTCATCGCCCGACGCCTGGAGGCCGCCGCCCGCGGCGACTTCGTCATCGCCCTCTACAACCCCAGAAGCGGCAAGCGCACGGAGCAGATCCTCGCCGCCCAGCGCATCCTGCTCCGCCACCGGGCACCGGAGACGCCGGTGGCCATCGTCAAGGCCGCCTACCGCGAGGACCAGGCGATTCAGCTCAGCCGGCTGGACGCCTTCGCCAATTGCCCCATCGGCATGCTCTCGACCGTGCTTATCGGCAACGCGGCCACCTTCATTCGGGAGGGGCTCATGGTCACGCCGCGGGGTTACGCCAACAAGTATGAGGACCTGACCGGTGCCGCCAAGGCCGGGGAAAAGGCCGGTCGCTCCCTCAGCCTGGGTCTGGAGGGCTGGCGGGCCGCTATTCTTGGCTACCGGCGGGAGCATCCCGAGGCCTCCGCGGAAGAACTCGCCCAACGATTCGATGGCCCGGCGGAGGAGATCCTCGCGGTCAGCCAGGGGACGGTCGACAGTGACGGAGGGATCTGATGGTCATCACTATCACTTTGGTCACCACCATCAGCAACAGGGCGCCTGACCGCCCCTTGGTTCTTCTCGCCATCAGCGCTGCCGACACGACGACGTACATCCTACCTGTAGTCGGAGGTGGCCGACGCGGAGGAGCGACCCGCGGATGACTGATTTCCTGACCGCTGCCCTGATCCTGCCCCTGGCCCTGGCCCTCGATGCCTGGCTCGGGGAGCCACGCCGCTTTCACCCCCTGGTCGGCTTCGGGGGTCTGGCGCAGGCCCTGGAGGAGCGCCTCCATGGCGATGCCCGCTGGCGAGGGGCCCTGGCCCTGGCCCTGCTCGTCCTGCCCCCGGTCCTGGTCACCGCCCTCTGCGACGGCCAGCCCTGGAGTCCCCTCCTCGATCTGCTGGTGCTCTACCTCGCCATCGGCTGGCGCAGCCTGGGCGAGCACGCCAACCGCGTCGGGACAGCCTTGAATACCGGGGATCTGACCGGCGCCCGTCAGGCGGTGGCTTATATCGTCAGCCGCGACACCAGAGACCTGGATTCTGAGGGCATCGCCAAGGCGACTGTCGAATCCGTGCTGGAAAACGGCAACGATGCCATCTTCGGCGCTCTCTTCTGGTACCTGGTGGCCGGCGCACCCGGTGTCATCCTCTACCGCCTGACCAATACCCTGGACGCCATGTGGGGCTACCGCAACGACCGTTACCGGCGCTACGGCTGGGCGGCAGCGCGGCTGGACGACCTGCTCAACTGGGTACCGGCGCGGCTGACGGCCCTGAGCTATGCCCTGGCAGGACGCTTCGGCACCGCCCTGGCCTGCTGGCGCGCCCAGGGTCCGGCCTGGAAGAGCCCCAACGCCGGCCCCGTCATGGCCGCCGGCGCCGGCAGCCTGGGCATCCTCCTCGGCGGCCCGGCCGTCTATCACGGTACCACTCAGATCCGCCCTTCCCTCGGCGCGGGTCGCCCCGCCCGGGCCGAAGACATCGGCCGCGCGCTGCGACTGATTCGCACTGCCTTGGTGTTTTGGGTGGTGGGGGCCTTGGCGCTGGCCATCATCGCCAACAGCACCAGCGTGGCCACTATCACCAGTATTATGCATATACAATACGTATAGCATTTGCAATGAACATCAGCTTCGACCCGCCAAAGAACCGCATCAATCGCCACAAGCATGGTGTTGACCTGGCCGATGTCGAAGGGGTGTTTTATGACGACAGGGCCATCACCCTCGAAGACCGGGATCACGATGAAGAGCGCTTCGTCGTCCTGGGGCAGGATGGCTTCGGCCGTCTGTTGGTGGTGGCCTATCACTACCGCAACGAGAATGACCTACGAATTATTTCCGCTCGGCTGGCGTTACCACACGAGCGGCGAGTTTACGAGGGCTAAGCCATGAATGACGCTTATGACTTTTCCTCTGGTCAGCGGGGTGCCGTGGTGGACACCAGAGGCAAGACCCGCATCACCATTTTTCTTGACGATGAGGTGCTGGAGGCCTTTCGCGAGCGTGCGGCTCAAAGCGGCAAGGGTTATCAGACCCTGATCAACGAGACGTTGCGGGCCAGCCTCTCGCCGGAATCCGCCCCTTTGACCGTTGCCCTGTTGCGGCAAGTGTTGCGCGAGGAGCGGCAAGCCGCTTGAGCAACCCTATTCCACCGGGGCCGGACGGGAACTGTCCCGGGATGACGCTGGCGGCCGCGCCCCTGGCCGGGCCCCTTCACCATGGTGGACGCCTGCGGCAGGCAGCGGAGCACTATGGAATCCCGCTGGCGGCATGGCTGGACCTCTCCACTGGCATCAACCCCAATGGGTGGCCGGTACCTGCGGTGCCGGTGGCGGCCTGGTCGCGTCTGCCGGAGGACGAGGATGGCCTGGAGCAGGCGGCCCGGGACTATTATGGCGCCGAGCACCTCCTCCCCGTCGCCGGCTCCCAGGCGGCGATCCAGGCCCTGCCCTGGCTGCGCCCGCCTGGTCGGGTCGGCGTCCTGTCCCCCGGTTACGCCGAGCATGCCGCCGCCTGGCGACGGGCCGGTCATGAGGTCAGGGCCATCAGCGTGGAAGAAATGGCGAAGTCCGTTTCCGGATCGTACCGCGAGCTTCACGTTAACTCTCATGAGGCGACGCGCCACACCCCTGATCATGAAAGACTTCCACCTGACTTCCACGCCAAATCCGGAGCTAGGGCTGGATCTGGTCCCGGCCAGGGCGACACTGAAGAGGTCCTCGAATCCTGCGATGTCCTGGTACTAATCCACCCCAACAACCCCACCGGCGTGCGCTTTCCTCAGGACCAACTGCTGGACTGGCACGCCCGGCTGGCCGCCCGAGGCGGTTGGCTGGTGGTCGACGAGGCCTTCATGGACGTCACCCCCGAAGCGAGCCTGTGCCCCTTCAGCTCCCGCCCCAACCTGATCGTGCTGCGCTCCCTGGGCAAGTTCTTCGGTCTGGCCGGGGCGCGCCTGGGCTTCGTCTGCGCCCAGCCGCCGCTGCTCGCGGCCCTGCATCATCGCCTGGGGCCCTGGACCGTCAATGCCCCGGCGCGGTGGGTCGCCACGCTGGCCTTGGCCGATGGCGACTGGCACGCGCAAGCCCGCCCCCGCCTCGCCGCCGCCGGCGAGCGCTTGCGCGCCCTGCTCGCCCGCCAGGGGCTCGCCCCGGCGGGGGGCTGTGCCCTCTTCCAGTGGGTCGTCACCCCCCAGGCCCCGCAACTGCATCAGGCCCTGGCCCGCCAGGGGATTCTGACCCGTCTCTTTCAGGAACCCGCCAGCCTGCGCCTGGGCCTGCCCGGTAGCGAGGCTGACTGGACCCGGCTGGAGCATGCCCTCGCCGGCCTGGTCCGGCCACCAGCGGAGGCCAAACCGTGAAGACCCGCGCCCTCATGATCCAGGGCACCACCTCCGACGCCGGCAAGAGCCTGCTGGTGACGGCCCTGTGCCGCTGGCTGGCGCGCCAGGGGGTGCGCGTCGCCCCCTTCAAGCCCCAGAACATGGCCCTCAACAGCGCCGTGACCGTCGACGGTGGCGAAATCGGCCGCGCCCAGGCGGCCCAGGCCCTGGCCTGCGGCCTCCAGCCCCACACCGACATGAACCCGGTGCTGCTCAAGCCCAATACCGACACCGGCGCCCAGGTCATCATCCAGGGTCGCGCCGTCGCCACCATGAACGCCCGCGACTACCAGGGCTACAAGGCCCAGGCCCGGGTGGCGGTGCTCGACTCCTTCCACCGCCTGGCCGAGCAGTACGAGGTGGTCCTCGTCGAAGGCGCCGGCTCCCCCGCCGAGATCAACCTGCGCGCCCAGGACATCGCCAACATGGGCTTCGCCGAGGCGGTGGACTGCCCAGTGGTGCTGATCGCCGACATCGATCGCGGCGGAGTCTTCGCCCACCTCGTCGGCACCCTGGAACTGCTCTCCCCAAGCGAGCGCGCCCGGGTCCAGGGCTTCATCATCAACCGATTCCGTGGCGACCTGGCCCTCTTGCAGCCGGGCCTCGACTGGCTGGAGCAGCGCACCGGCAAGCCCGTCCTTGGGGTCCTGCCCTTCCTCCCCGGCCTGGTGCTGGAGGCGGAGGACGGCCTGGCGCGCCCGCCGTCCCGACCTGGCAGTTTGGCCTCCGGGCGGACCCGGAAGGATCAGGGGGCCTCAAACGAGGGTGTCGACCACGGGGATGAGGTCGTCAATCCTGCAGGGACGGATTCACGGCGCCCCCCCCCTGAAGCCCCCCAATCAGGAAAGTCGGTACGGAGCCAGATCGAGGACCCTACCCATGATTCCGTTCAGATTCCGTCGCCGGCACCGGGCCAAGACCCCGCCCGGATTTTGGCCCCGGAGCCGCTCCACAACGCCACACAGACCCCGGCCGTGGAGCCAATCCTGACCAGTCTGCGAATTCTGGTCCCCAGCCTCCCCCGCCTGAGCAACCGCACCGATTTCGACGCCCTTTGCCTGCACCCCCAGGTCGAGTTGGACTTCATCGGCCCCGGCCGGGATCTCCCGCCGGCCGATCTGATCATCCTGCCCGGCTCGAAGAGCGTGCGCGCCGACCTCGCCTGGCTGCGCCAGCAGGGCTGGGAGACGGCGATCCGCCGGTATCTGCGTTACGGTGGCAAGGTCATCGGCATCTGCGGCGGCTACCAGATGCTCGGCAACCAGATCCATGACCCCCTCGGCCTGGAAGGGGCACCGGGCTCCAGCCCGGGCCTGGGCCTGCTCGACCTGGAGACGACCCTGGAACCGGAGAAGCAGTTACGCAACGTGCGGGGCTATTTGGCCGTTTGTGATTCATTGGGGGGGTCTTCGAGTAAGGCATTGAGCGGGTCCCGGTACCCTGCTCCTTGTGATTCAGCGCCTGATTCCCTGCGTGCGCCCCGAAACGAGATCCTGGAAGGTGCCCTGACCGAAAGTGATGACAGCTCCCTGGCCGGTATTCCCGTCGCCGGCTATGAGATCCACGCCGGCGTCACCCGGGGTCCGGACCTGCGGCGGCCAGCGGTCCATCTGGAGCAGGGCCCGGACGGGGCCCTGAGCGCCGATGGCCAGGTCCTGGGCACCTACCTGCATGGCCTCTTCGACACCCCCGCCGCCTGCGCCGCCCTGCTTACCTGGGCCGGCCTGACCCAGGCGGAGGCCAGCGACTATCAGGCCCAACGCGAGGCGACCTTTGATCGTTTGGCCGATGCCATCGACCGGCATCTGGATGCGGACTGGCTGCATGCCCTGCGGCCAGGCGGAAACTCGCCAACCTGGGAAGCCTCTCCCGCCGTGACCGTCCTGGTCCTGGGCGGCGTCCGCTCTGGCAAGAGCCAGGTAGCGGAGCGGTTGGCACGGGAGAGCGGCCTGCCGGTCACTTACCTCGCCACCGCCACCGCCACCGCCGGGGACGAGGAGATGCAGGCCCGCATCGCCCGCCACCGCGCTCGGCGGCCAGCCGACTGGGGTCTGGTCGAAGAGCCCCTCCACCTGGCGGCGGCCCTCCAGGCCCATGCCGCCCCGGGGCGCTGTCTGCTCGTCGACTGCCTGACCCTGTGGCTGACCAACCTGCTGCTGGCCGCGGATGGCGAGGCCCTGGACCGAGAGCGCGCCGCCCTTCTCGGGCTCCTGCCGACCCTGCCGGGTAGGCTGATCCTGGTCAGCAACGAGACCGGCCTGGGGGGTGTCGCCATGGGCGAACTCGGCCGCCGGTTTGGCGATGCAGCCGGACAATTGCACCAGGATCTCGCCCCCCTCTGCGATCAGGTCATCCTCACCGTCGCCGGCTTGCCCCTCCATCTCAAAGGGGAACCCGGGTTCCCGGCGCCATAACCGACTTCCCTTGCAGGGAAATTCGCGAATCCCTTCCAGCAAAGCAGACACTCTCTTGAACATCAGCAACACCGCCAATCCCAACCTCGATCAGCCCCTCGATCCCGCCCTTCTGTCTGACTATCCGGGCCCGATCGCCGCCGATATCCCACCCGCCAACCTGGACGACCCCGCGGCAGCGCGCAGCGACTGGCTGCGGGTCCCGGCGGCCAGCCCCAACTCCGCGGCCCGGCAGGCGGCGGCGGAACGCCAGGCGGTCCTGACCAAACCCCCGGGCTCATTGGGCATGCTGGAGACCGTCGCCGTGCGCCTCGCGGCCCTGCAGGGCACTCCCCATCCCCACCTGGAGCGTGTCTGGATCACCATCTTCGCCGGCGACCACGGCGTGGCGGCGGAGGGCGTCTCCGCCTTCCCCCAGGCCGTCACCATCGAGATGATCAGGAATTTCGCCCGCGGAGGCGCCGCTATCTGCGTCGCGGCGCGGGCCATCGGTGCCGAGCTGGAGATCATCAACCTCGGCACCGCCCTGACCCTGGAGCCGGAGGCTGGCGTCAAGGACCAGATCCTGGGTCCGGGCACCGCCAACTTCACTCTGGAACCGGCCATGACCGAGCATCAGCTCGCCCAGGCCCTGGGGGCGGGCCGCCATGCCGCCGAACGCGCCCGCCTGGCTGACTGCCAACTCTTCATCGGTGGCGAGATGGGGATCGCCAACACCACCGCCGCCGCCGCCGTGGCCTGTGCCCTGCTCAACGCCAGTCCCGCGACCCTGGCGGGACCCGGTACCGGGCTCGATCAGCGGGGCGTCGCCCACAAGGCCGCCGTCATCCAGCGGGCCCTGGACCACCATGCTGGGACCCTGTCTTCGCCCCTGGAGGCCTTGCGCCGCCTCGGCGGCTTCGAGATTGCCGCCCTCTCCGGCGCCTACCTGGCCTCCGCCCACATGGGCCTGCCGGTGCTGGTGGACGGCTTCATCAGCTCCGTCGCCGCCCTGGTCGCCACCCGCCTTCAGCCCGCCGCCGCGGACTGGATGTTCTTCGGCCACGCCTCGGCGGAACCCGGCCATGCCGCGGTCATCGACGCCCTGGGGGTCACCCCGCTGCTCGACCTGGGCATGCGTCTGGGCGAGGGTAGCGGCGCCGCCACCGCCGTCCCCCTGCTGCGCCTGGCCTGCGCCCTGCACAACGAGATGGCCACCTTCGCCGAGGCCCAGGTCTCCACCCGCTTGTAAGGCCCTAACTGGCATGAAGGGTGCGCCACAACCCTGTAAATGAAAGTCTTTGCCGTGATGTTCCCGCTAACTCTCATGATGCGGCGCGCCACACCACTGAAAATGAAAGTCTTTGCCGTGACTTCCACGCTAACCGTCATGTGGTCAATCCGTACCCCAGAGGATGGAAGACCCCTCTGGTGTATTTCACGCAACCGATCCGCGTGACCCCATGGTCCCCATGACTGCGATAACTCCGATGCCCCCGACGAGCGTCATCGACTGGCTGCGTCACGGCGAGACCCAGGGCGGTAATCGCTTTCGCGGCCGGACCGACGATCCCCTGACACCCGCGGGTTGGCGGCAGATGTGGATGACCGCTGCTAACAGTCACGAGGATGCGCGCCACGCCCCGGAAAACGAAAGTCTTCCCCCTGACTTGCACGCTGACCAACCGGTAGTCCCGGGACCCCGGGATGCGCGTGCCCGGCCTTGGGACCGGATCATCGCCTCGCCCCTGATCCGCTGCGCGGACTTTGCCCGGGCCTTGAGCCAACGCCTGGATCTCCCCCTGAGCCTGGACCCGCGCCTGGTCGAACTGGACTTCGGTGCCTGGGAGGGGCGGAGCGCCGCCGACCTGATGGTGTCGGACGCCGAGGCCCTGGGGCGCTTCTGGGCCGACCCGGTGGCGCATTCCCCACCGGGTGGCGAATCCCTGCCAGCCTTCCAGGCCCGGGTCCTGGCCGCCTGGCAAGACCTGACCGAACAGGCGCTAACCTACGGGGAACGACTACTGGTTGTCAGCCACGGTGGCGTCATCCGGGTGATCATCTGCACCCTGCTCGACCACCCCTTGGGGCGTCTGCTGGAATTGGAGGTGGGCCATGCCAGCCTGACCCGCGTCGGTCTCGACCGGACCCCCATGGGGATCCGTGCCCAGCGTCTGGATCCGGATTCACTGGCATGAGGGATTTCGCCAGATCCTTGCTTGAGGCGCTATGAGCGATCACGCCCCACCCCTGATGACCCAAGACGTTCCACCGGCCTTTCAATACGTTGCATGGGCCTTTCAAGCCCTTGCCCGCGCCTTGCATGCCCTGGTCGCGTCCCGATGATCCGCCCCTTCCTCATCGCCCTGCAATTCCTGACCCGCCTCCCGGTTCGCCTCACCGGCGAACTGTCGGCGGCGGACCTGGGTCGGTCCCTGCTCTATTACCCCTTGGTCGGTCTGCTGCTGGGTGGCCTGCTCGTGGCCAGCGCCTGGTTATCGACCGGGGGCTGGTTGCTGAACGGCGTCTCACCACTCCTGGCGGCCGCCCTGGTCCTGAGCCTGTGGGTTGGGCTCACCGGCGCCCTCCATCTGGATGGTCTCGCCGACATGATCGACGCCTGGGCCGGCGGCC